>JBNKZD010000170.1:0-25260 GCA_050301235.1 Chitinispirillaceae bacterium
TCGTTAAGTAGCATAGAAATATGTCATCCCCAAGGGGACTTTGGATCTTTTTTTTATTGTACTACTATAAATATGTCGTCCCTGACGGGACATCTGAGATTGTGGGAATGCATTTGTCGCGCTGGTAGCTACTATTGGTAATCATGGTCCGGGGGGACCATGTCACACAGTGAAGTATAACAGCGCTCAATGTTTCACAATGGGAAACTGAATTCTATTGCGTTTTCTACCCTTCCGACGACACCAAAGGGGCTGGGTGAGGGCACTAAAAAGCTTTTAGCTATTTGCCATTGGCTGTTGGCTAAAAAGTTCTTTATTATAGCTAATAGCTAAAAGCCAACTGCTAATAGCCTCTAAAAGCCCCACCAAATCGCTTTGGCGTCTCTAATATTTGTAAATAGAAGTTCAAAGTTCAAAGTTCAAAGTTCAATTGCACTATCTAATGTTACCTCTGGTCCTGTCTTGTTAACCTTTCGCATGTGCCTTAGGTCTGCGCTGTCTGCCGGGGGAACATTGTCCATCCCGATTTCTCATCGGAATGGACAGGTGCCAGAGCCGTCCTCGTACCTTTTGGTTAGAGTGTATCAGTTCCTTTCACTCATTGCCGCGTTTACGTCTTATCTGGGCGGCTGTTGGCGCGGTAAATGAGCGTAATCAGTTTGATTGTTTCCTCTTTCAGGCTCGCGCCGCCGGTGTACTTGTACTCCTTGCTGAAGTCCTTGGTGAACTGGGATATTGCAAGAAGCAAGTCGTATGTTGCCTTGCATACCGGCAGTTCACTGTATTGCGCCATACCCCCAAAACCCCAAATATCGCGACCCGGTTGGCTTGCGCCTCATCTCACTTTGTTTTGAGGTCACTGGCAATGTTCAAATAGGCAAATAGAAAAATTGTCAATTTAAATCCCGAACTAACCGAACAGAATAACCGAATCTCTTACTGGTGTCGTACCTGCCCAGGTCGGTGCCACCGTAGAAGAGGCGATAGTAGATTGCGTTGGACGCATCATACTCCGTAGCGCTCCACAAGTAAGCGTAGGAGTTCTGGTTGTAGAAATAACCATTGCTGTGACGCTCACCGCCCGCAAGGGCCGAAAAACCACTTCGATTATTTGCCGCAGCGCCATTCCCCACATGGCCGCTTCCAATAGAAACCGCCCAGTCGGTCTGTGCTGATAGGGACTTACCGATTTCATTGCCGCTTGTTGTCCCATCCCCGTTGTATCCGTTGGCTATCAAGTAGTTCGTCAAGGTTGTCCAATCCTCATCCGTCGGCACCCGCCATCCCGCAGGCGCGAGCTTTCCTGTATTCACCGCATACCAGTTGTACAGCGCGCCCCACTTCTGCCGAGCTGCGATATCGGTGGTATTGTCATACCAGCAAAAGGCGCCAGTGGTAGCGTTTGACCATGCAGTGTTGTTTGTTGTAATGTTGGTAATACTGTTACCGTTATTATATTTCGTAACCCGCAGATTCTGTAAGGTCCACTCCTGGTTGCCGATTATGATCGTCGTATAGGAGTTTCCATCGATGTCGATAACAACACCAGGTATTTCCCTCTGTCCGGGAGTTCCGGCAACCGTCACGGTCCACGCCGAGTATGTCCCGTTTCCCGCACTATTATCGCAGGCAACGGTAGCTGCGCCGGTAGTTGCGTTGTAGTCGCTTATCGCGCCCTCCATCCAGTTGGCTGGTGTAGCAGTGCTGGCTATCCTCACACGCTGCCCAACACCAAAGGCGTTGCGGTTGCTCGCAAGAGTAAGAGATGCATTTCCGCTGCGGCTGACAGTAAGGCTTGTTGAGGATGTCGTGGCTGGACTGTGGCCGTCGGCGCCCGCGGCGCCGGTGGCTCCGGTTGCGCCCTGCGGACCAGTCTCACCCTGCGGGCCGGTGGCTCCCGTTGCACCCTGCGGACCAGTCTCGCCCTGCGGACCGGTGGCCCCCGTTTCGCCCTGCGGACCAGTCTCACCCTTCGGACCGGTGGCTCCCGTTGCGCCCTGCGGACCAGTCTCACCCTTCGGGCCGGTGGCTCCCGTTTCGCCCTGCGGACCAGTCGCGCCGGTTGGACCCTGATCACCGACAATTCCCGCACTCATGACACTCCAGGATGAAACGTTTGTGCCACTGCCCTGACTGTAATCGAGCGCAACCTGCGCCACGCCCGTTAACGCGTCGTATGTGGAAATCGTTCCCTCCATGAAATTCGAGACATTTGCAGTGCTGGCAATACGAATGCGCTGGCCAACGGCAAAGGCATTGTGGTTGCCTGCCAAGGTCACATTGACGCTGCCACTCGATGCGATTGTCAATGTGTTGGCCGAGGTTGTCACCGGAGAGTGACCTGCCTCACCGGTCGGACCCGCAGGACCTTGCGCACCTTGTGCACCGGCGTCGCCCTGATCCCCTTTCGGCCCCTGCGCCCCAGCAGGCCCCGCTGGGCCAGTCGCACCGGCCGCCCCCTGGTCTCCGGTATCTCCTTTGTCCCCCTTGGGCCCTGCCGGACCGGTGTACCCTATGACGTTCATGGCAACGCTCCATACACCACCGTTCCTGTACGACACGTCGCCTGTGGCGGTGTTCAGGTAGTAATCCCTGTCCTTGCCCAGGCTCGCTTCGGGAGCCGTTGTCCCGCTATGCCATTTGGATGCCGCGCTCTCCACATCATACGTAAGAAGTATCACCGGAGCAAGACTGCCCTCCTTGGCGTCAAAGGTTGCCAGAAGGCCATCTTCCGACTTGAGCGCCACGCCATAGAAAGCACCCGACTTGACAATCGTCGTCAAGTCAACCTGCACCATCTTCCCCACATCGGCAGTGCCAAGTGACACTGCCGCAGCAGCAGTGGCGCCTACAGGAACCGACGCAAGCGGCAGATTGTTCTCCGGCGCAGTGACTTCAGCGGTCAGAGGATAAATCCCCAGCGTTCCCGGCGTCTGCACACTTTTCACATACAGCGTCAATTTTGCTGAAGAAACCTTCGAAAAGTCCACGCCGGCGGTCTGAAACACAATCCAACCCACCGACTCCTGCGCTGTGCCGTCAACAAGAATGTCTTTCTCCGACCCCGCGTACCCGCTCGCCGATGCCTCGCCGTCCTTGTGAACGAACACTGGCGTGACAATACTCTGGCCGTACACCGTTGAGGCCAGCAACAAAACCGACAAAAACGTCATGAAACGCATGCATGTCTCCTTAATTGTAAATGGTTATCGCAAGTGATTGATTGACCGTTCCGCGCACCATGGCAACATAGTTGCCCGGGCTCAGGCTCGTTGGCAGAGATGCTGTTACTTCGCCGCTAAGACTTCGCTCCCATATCCGCCGTCCATTGATACTCCACAGCACCAGGCTGCCGCTCACCGGCACACAGAAATCGAGACGTCCTTTGTTGTATGCAAGATGCGCCCCGTTGCGGTGATTGACCGCCTTGGCAGCTATGCCAACCGGCTGCGTATCGCGCCAGGTATAGGTGATATAGTAGGTTTTTTCCCGCTCGCTGTCAAAATGCGCTTCGAACGTGCGGTTGCCGTACGAATCGGCAGTGTACGCAAGTGAGTCAATAAGTCGCCCGGACGCACCGTCTGTTTCGTAAGTCATGGCCGCAACAAGGATCTTCTGCGCGTATGCCATGACCTTCGTGCTTATCAGATACCACTGTCCTCCCGAAACACGCCATTGCGCCTCGCTTGCCACCGTACTATCGGCATTATGGCTGATTATCCGCGCCTGCGTAGCTACAAATTCACTCCCGCCATTGCTCTCGTACAAGCTGTCGGTGGCCGAAAGCCCATTGACATAACTGTAACTGTGGTACCACGTGAGCTCTCCTGCGGCGTTGTACCGTCCTTGTACACGCATCAGCCCGTCTGTGTAGCGCAGGCTGTCGGCAAACCGAACGCTGCCGTCTTTGCGCAACGTAGCCGCGCTCAGCATCCCGTCCGTGCCCCAGGTGTAGCGCACTATAGACAGCGTGTCTCCGCCGTCATCTACAAGCAGCTCCTCGATGCATCTGCCCTGTGCATCATAGGAATACCGCACGCTGCTCACCAGCGTCGCTGTGCTGTCTACTCCGTCAAATACCCGGCGCTCGATACGATTGCCGTCGTTATCATAGTGATAAGCCGTCAATGACGATATGGACCCGCCCCCGCTGAAATTGGTGCGCAGCTCCGATTCCAGCACAAATCGCTCCTTGGCAAAGCATGCGACCTGCAAAAGCACAACAAATATAAGCATCAATGTTCTCACGGATTCTCCTTTGTGGTTGGTTGCCTTCATTCAGCTATGTTCCGATTCTTACTTCTCCATTACAATTTGTTGCCGGTAGGTGATGAGCGCCACAGATAGTGCATCTCTCTTTTCAAGCAAGGGGCATTCTTTCAATTCTTTTCTTATTTTCATATTTCAAAATCCGGCGCTGGTATTTCACAAAAAAATTAGAAATTTGATACGATACCTGCAATTTATCATGGTTGTAATCCTTTTTTCAACCAGGAACGCTGAACTCTGAACCTTAAACGACAATGGCATGTTAATATAAGCAAATATGCGGGGAGAATCAAGAAAGATATTAAGATTAAAGTTAAGATTAAAGTTAAGATTGAGAAGAAAATAGGGACTGCGGGACGGAAGACTGTGTGTCAGAGAACAGTGGGCGGTGTGACGGGAAAGAAAAGGTGAAAAAGAGCTGTAGAGCATGATAGATTGCAAAGGCTGTTGGCTAAAAAATAGCTAACTGCCAAAAGCCAACTGCCAATAGCTTTTAAGCCTCACACCAGATCGACCTTTAGCGTCCATAAAAACGAACTTCAACGGAACAAAGGGACGACCGGACATGAGAAATGGGGCCCTTAAACATTCGAAGACAAAGAATTGCATTATCTCTTCTCACGAAGCGAGACCCACTGCATCCCAGATACCGGCCGAATCATGCTCTGGATTTTCTGAAATGCATCTTTTTCACCGTTCAGGATAGTTTGATTAAGCAAACAGCCTTTCAGATCGAACACTCTAACCTCGTAGCGCCCTCTGCTTAGATCCTTATCCACTAAACCCGAGAACCTATTTCCAGGATATATTGCAAATAGTCCGGATCCTGTTGAAGGACACATTGCAGACGCAGGCAATGACACTGCAACCGGCGGTTGTTTCTTCTGTTTGAAAAGCCAAGTGGTTAAAAGAGGTTCATTATAAGTGTTGGTCCAGATACTATGATCAGCATCAGGATATTCGCAGAAAATAGTTGATGCTCCGGAATCAATTGCAGATGTTAACTTTGCACGTGTAATGGTCGAACCTGAAAAGTAATTTCCATACTGGGCAGTATATTTTATTACAGGTGTTCCAAGCGCTTCAAACCGCGCAATCATACTGCGTGTTGCCGTTGGTGGTACGACATTATCAAGCACTCCATGAAATGCCCAGATTGGCGTATTTCGTATCTGGCTTGCTTTGCTTGTATCACTTCCTCCGCATAGTGCAATTGCTGCTGCAAATTTTCCCGGATGACGAGCCAGCACATCCCAGGTCCCATACCCACCCATTGACAACCCAGTAACATAGAGTCGGTTGGTATCGATTGGAAATTCCTTAACAAGAGAATCAACCAGTGCCAGTGCCCTTTTAAGTGATGCGCTCTCCTGAAGAGTTTGCGTACTGTAATAAACATTTGACCATGACGGTACATTGACCCATTTATCGGAAGTGGGACATTGCGGCGAAACCACAAAACATTTCTGGATTTTCTGAGTACTGTCTTCAGCCCACCGCTCGGCAATCCGGTTTTTCTTAACATGAGCAACATTATCATTACCACTCTCCCCCACTCCATGAAGTGTCAGTATGAGCGGATACTTCTGCTGGCGGCTGTAATTTTCGGGAACAAACAAACGGTATGGAAGTGATGCGCCAGATGATGTAAATGAACGGTACTGAAAACGTACCTCGGGTGAACCGCTGATTGAACGATAAATTATTCGTGCAATAGAATCTGCACCAGCAGCATTTGGATGTACTCCATCACTGAAAAATGACTGGGCGGAAAGTAGTGGTGTATTACAATCGATAACTGGCAAACCGCGTTCATCAGCGATCTGCTTCATAATGACTATTATTTTTTTCAATACGCTGTCACGTATACCAAAATAATTGGACCAGATCGGCACCGGAAGCACCAGGAAGATACGAGGTTTTGTCGGCAAAGCATTTAGTGTGTCAATCATGGATAGCACATCACGTTTGAACTCATCTTTATGAGCATCCCAGTTCTGTTGCTTTGTATCATTTGTACCAAGCTTGATAGTAACGATATCAGGTTTGAATGCTAAAGTATTCGATAGTTTTCCCCTCGTCCAGTAGGGGATATCACCATTTTTCAGCATCGTTGTAGCACTTACACCCTCATTTTCAACCTTATAGTTTCCTCCAAGCAGCGTCTGGAGCCTTGCAGGATACGATTGTGTTGAAGCAGATTGCAGGCCGTACCCCTCAGTAATACTATTACCGATACACGCGACTTTTATCTGTGCCTGAGTCATTGTCCCCAAAATGAACAGTTGCAATACAATTACATAGATACGCTTAATCATAAAAAATCCTTTTATTTGCGAGTAACGCCAATTTTTGTCTGAATGGTATACTCTGGTCTGTTTTTATTCTGAATCTTTAAAACTGCCAGATACGTCCCTCTTCCCACTTGACGTCCCTGGCGATTGGTTCCATCCCACAGAAAATAGAGCTGACTATTGACCGGTTTGAGTTCTCCCTTTGTAACGATTGTCCCAAGCCCGTCGATAATCATGATCGACGCTGAGACATCATCGATATCAAACGGCATTTTCGACTGAAGTACTATTGCCGTTCCGGTTGTTACACTGCCACTGTATCCGGATGGTATTGGAGTCTCAGAAGGTACAAACGGATTTGGTTTGACCACAAGTTCCCAATCAGGATCAGGCCAGCTCACACTCAACAAAACACGATGGTTTAACGGATTTTTCTGTGCTTTGCCATTAAGGTCAGTTACATCCGATGCAATATCTATCCATATCGAATCGCCATCTTTTGCAAAAGATACTGTATTTGCAGAAACTATCGAATCAACGGTAAACCGGACCACCTCATTTTGTATAGATGGCTGTGAGAGCGAAAATGCGTAACGTACCGTGCCATTTTGAGTTGAACAGAGAAATGGTTGCGTTCCGATTGTTGATACAGATTCAGAAAACTTAACCGATAATGCAAATTTTGCATTTGTCCCGGCTGACGTTTTGGGTACAAGTTCGGATGAGACAAGTACCGGAGCCGCACTGTCGATAGCTGCAAAAGCACGTTGAACATTGAGCATTGCACTGTATGCCACAGTAACCAGCATCGAGCCCTGTGTGCTGAAATCTGAAACAGACTGAAGAGCAAAACTATAGGTAGAATCATCGATTACGGTTCCCTTTTGAGACTTGGCGGAATATGCCCTCGTTTTCCACTGAACACTTATGGAGTCGAGTTCCGAAGATTGTACTTTTCTCTTGAATCGTACAATAACCTGATCAACATATCCATCAGCATTTGCATCAAGATACCATGCAGATGAAATGACAGCTGCTCCTGCGCGAAGCCCGATTACCACCGATTTGTTAAGATCATGCGGCTTGTTTTTCTGGCTGTCCGAAATGGTACCGCCAGTACTTTCTGGTTGAAGTCTCAGGCGGTCAGAAACTGAAATTTTGCGATCTGTAGCTGCAATCTGCACCGCAAACGTTGAATCGTTTGTTTTGTTCACAACCCTGGTAATGGATAGCACTGCGGTATCTGCAGCACTGCTCTTAATGTGTAAAAGTTGTTTACCGGCAATTGATGGCTCGTTCATTGGTTCAGAGAATGTTAAGAAAAGGACATCTGCCTGCGAACCATCATTTTCAAGTACATCGGCAGCAATAATTGCCGGGGACACACCATCGGAAAAAGAATGCGTATCTCTTTTTGTATCACCCTTTACTGTCATTACAAGAGTAACTGTCCCTGATGGCCGGGTATCGATTTGTACACCAGTAACGAATGGAACAGATATATGTACCCCTTTAACAGTAACATCTGAAACGGGGAAAAGATATGATTGCCCATTGTATTCTACAACCACCGAATCAAGCGTCTGATCAGTCTGGAAAGTATCAGACAGCGTGATGTAGAGCATATCGGGAATAAGATTGGCATCATTATCAAGCATTAGTGCAGAACGGACTACCGGATACTGATGAGGAATATAGGAAATCACCATCACCGAATCGGGCAGCAGCTTACCAAGCGGATCACGTACAATAATCCAGGTGACACCATCACCAACCTTTGTGATAGTACAAACTGATGGATCAGTTAACGACTGTTCTATCTTTACGACCTTTATATCACGCACAGACCAGTTCTGACTGTTAGAGCGCCGGATATAAGCACCTGTCGAATCACGAAGGACCGCATAAATCCGCGTAGTTGAATCGGTAAGTCCCAGCACAACCGAATCCAGCTGCGCGTCTTTCTTTTTATCCAGAGTGATCGACTCATTCAGGAGGTCATAATGGTGAGGCGGCGGTGCATTTACCGTAAAGCTGATTGTACCCACCTTTGTCTGGTCACTTCGAAGAGCATAGAAAATAATGTAGTCGCCAGGATCAAGACTATCGATTTTTGCTGTATCAACCTGCACCGAGATATTTCCCGCATCTATGGTGATCCCCCCATACGATGTACCAGCAGCAAGAGGTGTTTTCTGTGTAAATGATGGACCCGTAATAGAAAAATCAACCACTGCCGGATCAGTCCTGATAACCGAATCGGTACTGAACGAACAGGAGAGATTGTGCTTGGTGATTTTCTCAAACATCTCATATTTCCATACACCCTTGCTCGTCTGAGTCGGTGTCACGAAAAAAGAGCTGTTGGTACGCAGGTTCAGTGATGTCACCATTCTGAAATTTGACCCGCAACAGTTTCGCTCAGTATAAAAAAGTTTGAAATCATAAGTTTTTCCAGGTGTCAAACCGAGTGTGTCAAGATTCACCGCGCCATCAGATGGCGGATGCACACCTCCTAAATCAACAACTAACTGACTGTCAATAAACACCCACACATCATCATCACCACGGAAATAAAAGGTCTGCCCTTTTGTGTACTCAAAACTTGCAGAAATGATCATGGTGAAGTGGTTATTGTGTTCTTTCCAGGCAGTAGTGCTGGTGTCATTCATATTATTATTTGGATTAAGAATCGTCTTTGCAGGATCAAGATATTTAAAATCATCTATCGGATAAAAAGATGAATCATCATAATAATAATATCCCTCTTCATTCCGTTTTAATTGTAAATTACAACAAGTTTCGTTAGTATAAGATCCGGAAAGTGTTTTTGTTGCAAACCAGTCGAACTGCGTGGCTAACGGACAGGTAGTCTTCTGGATCACCGGAAGCCCATCACTTCCCAGTTTTTTTTCAACCATTCCTCTTTGCAAACCAGCACAATCACCGAGCGCAACCCAGACATCATAATCCGGATGGATTGTACCGATATCATGCATGTCAACAGCCAGATCGATACCGCTGCAATCTTTTAATGTCCCCGGAAATGCCTGCAAAATAGCTGTTGTCTGACCAGCACCCGATGATGGAACAAGCCAGACAGTATCTTTACCTGCAAATGCTGCCGTAAGATCGATATAGGTACTATCCCCTTTGCCATTGTTTCCACAGACAGAACTGTCAATCGAATTTGCGAACCTGATCTGAATATCATCCAGACATCCGAAATAATCATACCGATACCAGCCGCATTTTCCCGAATCAGCCTTTGCATACTGATTCATACCATTCTTCGATTTAATCTGAATACGCGGCACCCCCAGCTCCCAGGGGTTTAATACATGAAGCACTTTCGGTGCGGTCGGCGGTTTGAACAACAATTCTGCCGGCTTGGTACCATCGGTAACAATCCAGACCTCATTAACTCCGGCAGGCTGATCCACAAAAATGGTCGAATAAACAAACTGCTGACCATAGGTTACCCGGTCTCTCCACTGATCGTTCTGCGCAGGAATGTAACTGCCAAATTCAAAACGGTCATTTGATGTTCTCGATGCACCAGCGATCGTCCAGGTGTACCAGTTGTTACACTCAGCAATCATTTTGATGCCCGGATACCAGCTCTCATACTCGTAGATATAGACCGGCGTTTTTACCCTCGCAGTATCGGAAGCCCATGGATGTAAGACATGAACCGTGATCTGACCAGAAATTCCCACTACAGTTATTAATACAAATAGTATAAGCCTGTGCACATTAAACCCTTTCCAATAATTTTGTACCATTTTAACTCTTTTGGGATTAAAGATATTGAAAAAGTTCATTAAAACAGTTACTGCAAAAAGATGATTTCAACTCAGATGCAAATTTCAGCAATGTGCAGTATTGATGTTTCTATGCTATTATACTATGCAGTTGATCCACAAAAAGAAAAAAAATGAAGATTCCATGCAATTGCTTCTATAATATACCTAAATTAATTTTCAGGGCTATAAATTCTTTTATTCTTTTAAGAAGATTTTTCTGGGATTTTCACAGTACCCGGTCCGTAAGTACGTCAAGGTAACCGACTTTGGTTCAACCGGGACTGCCGAGCGCGTGTCGCGGCCAGATAAGGCATTTTTCACACTTTTCACCCAGAAGTGGAACATGCCCACCACTCACCGCCTTATTTCCCCAAATACCCCCTCCGCACCGCATCCTCGATCATTGATTTTGCATACTCCCAGATCACTGCAGAACCCTGTTCTATTTTACTGTTCAGTGCAAGAACCTTCTCAGATGGTATTGAGTACTTCTTCCAGGTGTGGCCTTCATCGTGGTAGTTTTGCATTAATGGTTCTAAACGGTCTAACACACCCGCGAATTTTGCTTCAGGGGTTTCTTTTGCTTCAAACTCTTCCCACAGTGCCATAAATTCATTACACTGATCCTCAGGCAGCATCCCGAATATTCTTTTTGCACACTCACGTTCATTTATTGTCGCATCATTCCGGTTTGCAGCGTAGAGGAAGGTATCGCCGGCATCAATCTCCACAAGATCGTGAATCAAAGTCATTTTGATAACTTTACCGATATCTATTTTTTCATTCGCATACTCAGCCAGCACAAGAGCCATCATGCTGATCTGCCACCCATGCTCAGCATCATTCTCATACCGCTTGTTATGAAAAGTCCTGGACTTTCTGATAATGCTTTTAACTTTATCAATTTCAATGATGAATTCCAGTTGCTGGCGGAGTCTATGAGTTATGTTGTTGAAGCTCTCATTCATTTTTATTTTTCCTTTTCATATTAATTAAATAATTATCTATTTGGTAACATTTCGGAAGACAATCTGCACAAATATCAATTAGTTCCCACTTGTGATAACCGACTATTTGAAAAACATAGACCAGTTCTCCCGATCGACAATATCCTTTATATTCATTTGAGCATTCAGATGGGCAATTTAAATCTTCATCGAATTTTATTTCAGTTGTTTTTCGAATTGAATCTAAAGGCATTTTATAATACAAAATCCCGCTTGAAAGCTTTTCAATATTTATTTTTCTTTGCAGGAGTATTTTTGCAGGATGCTCCACTTGAAGTTTATATTCTTTTTTCAATTGTTCATCGGAATAAAAATAGTAAGATTCTGCAATCGAAGTGTTATCCATAATCGGAGTTGCTCCGAAGATCTCGTTGTTATAATCAGCACACTCGGTAAGTTGAACATTGAAAATGTCCTCTCCAGCATTATAATTGATTTCCATAACCATCATTATATCAGAACAACTTTTTGACTTGCAATGTGTTATTGCATTAGAAACCGGATTCCGTATAATACCTCGTGATAGCAATTCATTAAAAGATTTGATTTTTAATGTGGAATCACAATCAGCACTAAACACATGTGCTACAAAAATCGTCTGTAAAATGAAAACTACCCCTTTAGTATACAAATGAATACCCTTTTTAATCGTGATAGACGGTCAGCACCATTTTCGAGAGGAGTTGTCATATAAAGCGCTTCATTCATCAGAAGATCAGTAGCATCCTTCCCTATTTCCTGAATCATCGACACCTCCGATTCAATCCAGCGATAATACACTTGTCGCTGATATACTTCCCAATTCGCAGTTTCATCCCACGATTCTTTAAAGCATCTGCCGCATCAACAAGATCCCTTTTTGTTATGAAGCTGAAAGGAACGACCTCTTCCGGTGGTGCATCCTCACCATACACCTCTTTGAATATATTCTGAACAATGG
Source organism: Chitinispirillaceae bacterium (assembly GCA_050301235.1). GTDB lineage: Bacteria > Fibrobacterota > Chitinivibrionia > Chitinivibrionales > Chitinispirillaceae > JAFGIN01. The sequence goes on from JBNKZD010000170.1 coordinate 12,317, forward strand.
AATTCATTTCAGATGCAGAATGTCTTATTTCATCGTTGTTTTTCATGGAACATCCCATAATAAAAATGAATTACATGGGTCATAGTGCCGATGAGATAACCGGCAATGAGCACTGCGAGAATGAATGTAATCCCTTTATTCTGCATTTTATCTGGTTATTCGCTGTCTTTACTTTTTTTTCGATTTAATTCCATTACATTGTGTCACAGTAAGAAAGATCTCAAAAAATAATTTATTTATTGAGAATGTTTCCTGCTGGCGCATACTAACAAAAATTATTATAGTGATTCTCATTTTTGCTCTGTACTGCCCACCGCCTACTACCCTATGTCTACCATATTAAGATACTTTTTCCCTTTTGCGGTGAGCTTATACTTCTGAAGTCTGCTACTGGGTTTATCCGGAATGGTATATTCAATCTGCTTTTGAAGTAACAGATCCTTGATCGAACGCTTTAAAGCACCCGATTTTGAATCAAGATTCAGTTCTGCAGAAAGTTCTGCTGCTGACAGTGGTTTACTTTTAAGCGCAAACAGAATTGATTCTGACTGGGCCCTCGACTGGGCCCTCGACTGGGCCCCACTGACGACTGTGCTCTTTTTTTGTACAATATCTTTTTGTGTTAAAATTGCCCTTTTTAATGGCACCTTGAAACGTACCCGCATACCAACTTCACTGATAATCAAGGGCAGAAGTCCAAGCTCTTTAGCTTCACTGAATACTCTTTTTACACCACTGCCCCATTGCTCAATGAGGCCCAGCTCTCTGAATACTCTGGCAATAACAGGATTACGAATCTTTGACACCCCTTCGATCATATCCTCGATTGTCATCCCAGGAAGTAAAATACCCGGATTTTCAACTTCTATTCTATCGTTAAAAAAAGAGACCCTGATTGGTGCTCCTCGCTGTGAATAATCGCAGTGTACTACAGCATTAATTATTACTTCACGTAGTATGCTCAAAGGAATATTCCAGACATCTTTCCGGCGTAACCCTTTTGATAAATCGGCCGAACGTATTGCATGTTTTTTGAGAAAAGTAAGAATTGATTCTACCGCACTAGGAAGAGGTTCATTGATTTCACAATGATCATAAATAGTTGCCTTGTCAATACCATCAAACCGACCGCATTGTATCCAGGCATCGGGGAAATGTGTAAGTCGTTCTTTTCCAAACAGCAGAACAGCACCATTGGTTGGTACTAAACGATTCTGATACTTTGTGAGCAGTTTCATTGTCAACAATGTTTTATCATCGAATTGCCGTTTTTCATCAAAACTTTTCTTTATTTCACCAATATCAATATCGTTTTTTGTAAGTTCCGGCATAGGAAGCTCATCAAATAGTACACCTTCCGAAGAACGCTTGAGCTCTGCAATTAGTTGACTATCGGCCTGGCGGTTAGTTGACCCCAAACGAACATATACGCCCTGCTCCGGCCCTTCACTCTTAACCCAGTGGGGACGGTTACTGCTGAGATATACCTCGACAATTAACACAGTTTTGTTCTCGATAGTCATCAGTTCAATATTGGGGATAAGCCGGGGGGCAATTGAGTCTGCTACAATATTACATAATCTCTCCTCTTCATCAAGAGGATTTTCAACTCCGATAATCTCTTTTCTATCAGTCACACCGATGATCAGTTTCCCACCGGCTGTATTTGAGAACGCTACCAGTGATTTTAATAACGGTTTAGGAGACGAAAAATCCCTTTTAAACTCAAGTGTTTTGCTTTCGGAATTTTCAAGGATTTGCCGAATTATATTGCTCACGTTGAAATTACCTCCACCCTGATTGTGTAACACACTGTAGCATGCAACTGCAAGGATTACATTACTGGTAAATTATATAAGTATAAAGAAGAATGCAAGCAGCTTCTGAGAAAGATGTATTTCTATTTCCAATAAAGATTTTGCTGGGATTTTCATACTCCTTCGTGATAAACTACAGAGAGCAGGCAGTAGTGCGGTTCGGAAGTATAGTCAAGGAAAACAAGCCTGATTCAACCGGCACGACCGAGCTATGGCACGAACTGGTAACGCATAACTCTATTGAGAGCCCTGTGTAAAACAGCGATGACAGATCCATAATTATTTTTCTATCATGTTAGATACAGTGGCAAAAGGAGCTACACTTACAACCCTTGCATGGCGAAACTTCAACACAGAAGGGGTAGCGTAAGACCGGCTGCTTTGAGACGGGCTGAAGCGAGGGGAATGTTTTATTCCTTGACAATTTTCTTATTATTTTATTCTTCTTCTTTATTCTAATCAATTCTCACTCAAATGAAAGGTCCTCTTCTGTTTTTTATTTTCGAATATAGTGTTTTTCCCCGGAACGGGTCGTGATGCCTTCTATCAACATACTCATCATCAGCACCATCAGTTTCGTCTACATCCGCTTTTTTTGAAGTAATCCCATTTTCCTCTTTTTCCCTGAGAAGTTCATCCAGCTCGTCTTCGCATGTATCGACTTGAGGACCTAATCTACTGAAAGCTACAAAATAAATCCCTTCTCCAACTGCCAGTAAACAGAACAGGTAATCAATTATTGACAATGAAAACATCGGGAGTGTAGCCATTGTTCCAAGTAACCAACCGGTAAACGAAAAAACACCTGCAATTAGTGCGAATTTTGGAGCACGACTTCGAGCCACCCATCGGATCGCAAAACCAACACCAAGACCTATTCCAATCGCCATGTAGCCAATCTGTATATGGGTAAGATAAGAAAGCACAATCCACAATCCAGCACAAACAATCGCAGTAAATGCCCCAACAAATAGAGCCTTCCCAAAACGGTCCTCAGAATTGTTTTCCATTACCTCATCAGAAAACCGGTCTGCATCACTAATCGTTTTCAATTCTTCAATATTCATAATATGATCCTGTTATGTTAGTCAATAATATGTGTGACATTACAGGTAAATACTATACTTACATCGAAAAAGCAAGACCAACCAGACAGCATCCGGATAGTATTTCTATCTTATTTTCGTGTCTTTCGTTTGTTTCGTTTTTATAAAAAGGCTTTATTTGAAGCCTTGCAGAGTAATTTTTTTCATTTTTGAAGATTTTTTGGGATTTTCACCCCCTTTTTTGAAACTACAGAGGGCAGGCATTACCCGGTCTGTAAGTACATCAAGGTACCCGACCTTGGTTCAACCGGGACTGCCGGGCGCGTGTCGCGGGTTGATAACGCATTCTTACTAAAGTTTCACTAATTTGGTGAAAAAAACGTCGCCACAAATGAGTAAACCTGTCTTCTGTCTTCTGTCTACCACCCACCTATTTCAAATCATATACCGGAATTGCATAAAATTTGGCTCGATGCCAGGAAAACTGCTCTAATGGATACATACCCGGTATACAATAACATACGTAATTACTCGTGACAATTGCTATATTGAAAAGATAAGAATTTCTACTCATTATTGAATCAGCTTTTTTCTGATCTATTTGTTTTATGGTAGTACTATAATGTTCAGTTAATTCGTGATACTGAAAAGCAACATGACAACTGGAAAGATATTTCTCCGTGAATCTACATTTATTTTCTGCAACTAATTCAAAATAGGGACAAAATGATATGGTATCAAATGTGGAATAGTTGCATTCTTTCATCACACTGTCAATGATTGTCTCTGAGGTTGTTGCGAGGCTTGAAGTAAGACAAGGACATTGAAATTTTGCGTAAGGAAAATCAGTTCCTTTAATTCTTAACAATAAATTGCCTGGATTATCAAGTATGATGTTTTCAGTTGTACTGCCTACTGAACCTTTTACACAAAATTTCTTACCCGTGCGAGTATTTTTAAATAAAATTTGTATTCTACCGTTAGAATATCTCTGTGCTTCAACTTCGTAATGCCCTGTACCTGAACTATTGATGCAATATCCAAGTAAAATATTCTGTTCCGTTACCACACCGTTTATATAAATGGAATCAAGCGGATCTACCTTTCCTTTATAAAAGTAAATATTATCCTTTGCAATAATAGAATGAGAACAGAGCATAATTACGGAACAAAAAAGAATTACTTTTTCAATTTTGATTTTCATAGTTTAAATTTCGTATCTATGTTTAGTTATAACCATCGGCCATGCTGATTCCATTACAGAGAATTACCATTTAATATCTTTTTCTTTGTGTTCTCATCAAAAACTAAAATCCATTTGAATGAGTTTTACTTTTTAGAATTAGCGCCTGTACCACTGATATTCCTGTTTAAAAAATCCAGCACTTTTTCATAATACCGCACTCGATTTGCCTCATAATGGAATCCGTGCGTTTCATCGATTTTAAAGTATGTTTCCGGTCTATTACCTGATTTTCGCATTTTACGGGCAAGACGATATGATTGAACTACCGGAACTTGGCGATCATCTCTGCCGCCAGCAATTAAAACCGGTATCTTGATGTTGCTGGCTGCGTGAATTGGGGAAGCTTTGTAGAAGAATTCGTTTACATTACTTTTGGAGGATACGAGTTGCTGGATTTCATCATAGAAGCGACTGTTTGCATAATCTTCAAAATGTTCCCATTGATATTTCCAATCGAAAACTCCGGCATTCGTAATAGCGCATGAATACAAATCAGGGTCAAAAGCAGCTCCGCAAATTGCCAGATACCCACCAAAACTTGCCCCCATGATTGCCACCCTGTTTGAATCAATAATACCTGATCGAATCGCTTTTCTGGTGGCATCAGAAATATCCCGATGCATTTCAAGATAGTCAAACCGTCTTGTTTGACTTGTTTTCATCCCAAACCCGGTGGAACCTCTGTAATTGACCTGAAAAACTGCATACCCGCGCGTCGCCAGCATTTGCACTTCCGGATTAAATTCCCAATCGTCCCGGGCTTCCGGTCCACCATGAAGTAATACAACTGTCGGGTAAGGCGACTTGCCTGTTTTTGGGTAGGTGAGAAAGCCTGTTAAACGCAATGAATCACGAGTAACAAAAGCCATCCTTCGAGTTGTGCACAATTCATTCGGATGTATCCAGGGCATTGATTCCGCAATAAGAAAAATTTCTCTTTTCCGTATATCAAAAAGGGAATATTGTGTCGGCTGAATATCTGAATAACTGGCAATTAGAAATTTCGTAAGTGATGTATCCGCATCCAGAATAATATTGGTTGTTAACTTGAATTTTTCATTCAGAGTGTGCTGTATCCGCGCCATAGAACTGTCAAACCAGACACTCTTCTCGTGATAGGTGACGCCCTTCAACTTTACATCAGAATTAAAATGGGGATTACTTAAGAAACGAAGGGTTCCATCAAAATCATAATTAGAGTCATTATAGATTTCTTCAGAAATCTGAGCTTTTTCTATATCATATAAACAAAGGGATGAAGTGTTCTTACCATTATATACCGAAAGATACATCTGAGTTCCATCAGGTGAAAAGCCATATATGTCTGGTGTCACACTATTTGGAAATTCAACCTTTCTCCATGCCGTAGTCGCATTAGTTCTGTAATAAAAATCATCCTTGCCATATGAGCCTTTTCTATAAACACGGGCAAGTCGAGCAACACCATATAAATCAGGTACCCACTCAAGCACCCTTCCGGTAAAATCAGCTTCAGGCTTGCCATAACGCCCAGATGAAATATTTACAATTCTAAGTTCCTCATTTGGCGAGTTATCATCAGGATTGTTCCTGAACCATATTAGTACATTATCACTATCGTGGACGAGTCCATTTACAATAGAAACCAACCTGTTCTTTATGAGCATCCTGGGAAATGTAAGATCTCTGCGAATTACCCCTACATTATCTACAAATCGCTTGTACCTGGCCATTTCATAAATAATCGTTTCATTACTTGCCCAATGGTACTCATAAATATCGCAACCTTCAGGAAGACCAGCTCGACCAACCTCTCTGGTTTCCAGATTAAACGACATAAGGGTCGTCTGGTCATTTTCTGTATACAGTGCAATGAAATATTTGCCATCAAGTGAGAGAGATGCATGTGAAATTCGCGGCGTTTTAAAAAGCGAGTCAATCGACGGAAGATTAGATGAATATGAATCGAGAAAAGTAAATAAAATAGATATTGATATAATATGAACCAGCCGAATGGGAAAATGTAGACAAATTTGAATCAGCGAAAAATGGCCACGAAAAAAGGATACGACTCTCATTTTATTTTCTCTTCCATATTGTGTCGATAAGAAATAGACGCCAAAGAAGCTGTAGAAAAACTCCATTTAAGCCGACCAAATGCAGGCCAGCTTTGAGGCTGGCACACTTGACCGATTATAGGATGTTTTTTGGGCGCATTCCGGGAATAAATGGGCGCGAATTTTATAAATAGTTTCGATGAATAACTTGAATGCATAAGAATTCATTATAGTTTTAATTGATGACGAATTGAATCAATTGTGATCGAATCATGCTTATTATCGATTATTCTATCCATGAATATTGTATAACCGATATCTTTTAAAGAATCAATGTAAACGAATTTGTTTCCGGATGAATCCATCGGATAATCAGATATTGTATATGTGGATGATGCAATATTAAATGTATTCCGCAAATTATAACTGTTATTATCCAAATCGAATATGCTTAAACAACTTTCAGAAATTGTAAGCAGGCTGTTATTTCCTAAGGAATATAGATCATTGAATGATATATTCAGGTTGATAAAATTAGAAAGCTCCTTCTTGTTAACATCAAATTTAGCAACGCTTGATTTATCGTGAAGATAAGCCATTGAATGATCCGTATTTGATCCAAAGCCTAACCAATATTTGGCGCGAACAATCAATAAAGTATCAAAAGAACCCGTGCTGAATTGAAACTTTCTGAGAATAGTGGTGACATATCCCTGGTTATTATAATAACCAATGTATGATAGAAATTGGGAACTATTTAAAATGCATATTGGAAGATGTGAAAGAGAATAGAGTGATGATGCCCTACTTTGATAGGAATTATTAATATAGTTGTATATAGCAAGCGATTGAAAGCCTAGGGCAATTAAAATGCAGGAATCTGAAACACCCTTAATTTCATACCATAATGCAGCAGGATTAGCGCCTTTAGAAATTCCTTTTTCCAGGATTACTTTGCCATTTGTATCTATGAGGACTATTCTGACATCTTCGTATAATGTCCTCCTTACAGTTTGAGCAGATTTGCTCGACAAGAAACTGTATTGATCAATTCCATACCTGGCAATTGAAGCCATCAATTTTCCAGAAGGTAAAAATGTTGGAGGGGATAAATAAAATGTAGTATCAGGTGAAAACCAACTAAGAGCGGTGGGCTCACCATTATCTCCGCCCGGAATGCAGTTCATTAGTATAACAGAAATAATGACGATGATAGCCTTCATAAGCAGATGAAATCCAGTAATAATTGATGTCTGATTTGCATTTTCATAAGATTTACCGTTTCTCAAAATAGCTCCTGATTTTTTCCAGATTTCTTTCAATATACTTATTCCCTGGCACATGTCCGCATTTTTTGCATTTGAGGTAATATGGTGAATTAACCGTCTTACACTCACTGCAGGAATAATCCTCTTCCACTTTATTAAACATCATTTGTAAACCGCTCTCTTTTCGATAACGCGCCGATTCAAACAGTTCAATCCGGTGAGGCATTTTTGTCTGAAAATCGCGTAAACTTTCACATGGTAAGCTACTGCAATCTTCACAATTTTCAATATCTATCTCATGAACACAGCAACGGAAATTACATTCCCGGCACTGCTGACTTATTGAGCTGTTTTTTCAACGTCATAATAATACTTAGTGAAATTTAAGCCCATTCTTCCTCGAATATGATACTACCGGCATGAGATCGTGTTGTTGTAGTTAGCAGATTGATCCGGCAGTATGCAACTGCAAGGGCTCTATTACAGTTAAATAATATATGTATAGGGGGAATGCAAGTTTTAAGGAGACAGAGAGACAAAGTGGCGGGGGACAATGGGTCTGGAGGAAAAGGAAGAGACCGAGACTATGGAAAATGTTACAGCATAAATGGGGGCTGTTACAGGTTTTTATGGCCTGTACACTTTTTTGTCCGTTACACCGCTTCCAGGTGATGTAGAATTTTCCGTCAATTTTTTCCATTAGTACTTATAATCGGATTATCAAAAGTTCTCAACCAGGTGAATCGGTATATTTCCCCTTGAGTAATGTTTTTTAACACCGGTTCTTCATTGTTTTAAGGATTCTTGAATACCAGCCGAGAAGAAACAGCGTACAATCCATTCTCCCTGCAATATCTATTGTGGGGTTCGATTTCCAGTCCTCAGGCAGGTCAAGAAATGAGCGTATAGGAAAATAAATTGATAAAAGCATTCTAATATTCTTCCCCGGAAAATTGATGGGTACTGGGATGGCTTTCATCGATTTTCAGAGCAGCCTCCAGTTGTGCTATCTTTTCCGGCATCAGAACCTCCCCGTTATTATAAAAAAAAGTACTTTAGGTACAGCTGGGCGTTCTCAGCGGCGTTCCAGATCAGAGAATCAAAAAAAATCTCTTCTAGTTTTTTCGCATCTTCACCTTCACGCAAGTATGCCCTGGTAAGAGCAATTATTGCCGCCCTGTTATATTTAAAATCATAGACGAACTTAGAAGTATCTGCTTGTTTCAGGTCGCTAATCTGTTAAATCATCCAAACCGATACACTGGTAATTTTTACCGAATTATTTTCGGGCATTTTTACCTCAATAAGGCTATTATCCTTAACCATTTCTGATTCCTGAGCCATTTTAAAATGTTGTTTTGATGAAAAACATTTAAAATGTAGTAATCATTCTGAGTTTAAAAAATGGCTTTTACAGTGAAAAAAACAGTGTGTTGCTTTTCTTTATTTACGTCAGTAATAAACGTTTATGCATCATAATGTCTTCAGTATATTTCGCTTATTTACCTGGTTGGCATGTGACACATATGGATAATTGCCGGATTCAATCATTTTTGAAACCAATTTCAAACAATTCCGGCATGAGATTTGTTCAACTATCATATAGCAAATAGATTTTCATAGTCATAAGGAGCATGCAATGAGAAAAAACGGATCACCCGAGAACTTTTCCAATCCCCAGAATTTTGAAGTGTCCTTTGACCAAACCATTCCATTTTTATCTGGAAGACCGGAACGATCGACAGTGATTGATCTGGATGATTGCTTAAATCTGCAAATCGCACTGTACACGTCAAAGACTATGGAAGAATTTTTGATGATGATATAACTGATTTATCGCGAACTTTTTATTCGGGGCCTTCACCTTAGATCGTGATCAAGCGATATATTTTTTGAAATAAAAGTATCTTTCTCAATTTTTTCCATTTTTGATGTAGAAAATGCACCATGTGGTGCAATTTTTATTCGCATTCCAGCGACTATAGTCTGCCACTGTTCAAGAGTGACTTCATGGGGTCCTTGAATTTCTGTCGGCCCGGGAACTTGAACAGGTTCACCACCTGCAGGTTTATCAGAAGGTGTATCATGTAGTTTTTTCTTAAGACCTGCAGATGGTCCAACAGCCACTTTGCCATCATAAACACTGACATCTACCGACAGATCCTCACCAGCCCTCATGTCATAGATTGTACCTCGAATGGCTGCAACCGCTGTTGGTGTTGATACATCAAAACCTCGATGAGCTACTATTTTTTTCATGTTCACCCATACCCGTCCGACAGACAGTGATGATTCTGCTTTCTGAGAATCGAGCCGTTCTATTACAAGTACAGAGTTTTCGTCCAACCGCACGACTTCTCCATTATCAAATAGCACTTCAACAAATGATTCCTCGTGAGAACGGAGTGTATCTCCAACTTTTACAGGCATGCCAACTCTGGCAACAACCGCCTTTAATGTAGCGGCTCTAAATACATCAGCACTACCTTGAATCAATTGGATTCTGGCTGCCCCCGGTTCTTTAGCCTGAGAAATATTACCTGTGAGGAAGATTGAAATTACAGCAACAGCAATGAGTTTTTTAACCATACTGAAATCCTTTTAATCAGGTCATCCATCGTCTGTCAGATGTGCCCTGTATTCCCCGAACCTGAAGGTCAAAGTCGTCGGGATTACTTGCATACTGTTTTGCGACTGGTAAAGTAATCATATCATCATGATATAACTGAAGTAATGATTGATCAAATGTCTGCGATCCATATTGATTATATCCGTTGCTTACAGCATCAAGAATCATATGTGTCTGATCCGGTTTCTGAATAAGCTCGGCAATATTTGCATTATTAATCAAAATTTCAGTAGCTGGAACGCGCCCCTGATTGTCTTTGCGAGGCAGTAGGCGCAAAGAAATTACCGAAACCAGTACATTGGATAAAACAAGTCGTATCTGTTCGTGCTGATGAGGCGGAAAAAAGGAGATGATACGGGTAATTGTTTCAACGGTATTCATTGTGTGAAGAGTACTCATCACCAGATGCCCGGTATCAGCAGCTGAAATTGCTGTTTCCATAGTTTCCCTATCTCGTATTTCTCCTATTAAGATTATGTCCGGATCCTGACGGAAACTTGCACGAAGAGCAACAGGGAAGGACTCGGTATCCGCACCAACTTCACGCTGTGCGATAACACATTTTTTATCTTTGTAGAGAAACTCAATAGGATCTTCAATAGTGACAATATTTACAGATGAATTATTATTGATATGATCGATCATCGATGCGAGCAGTGTAGATTTGCCGCTTCCGGTTGTACCTGTCACCAGTATCAATCCACGCCTTCTCATTGCTATATCCAATATTACAGATGGTAAACCGAGTTCATCAAATTGTGGGACCTGTGTTTTAATATATCTGACAGCAAGAGAAGGGGTGCCCCTTTGTTTGAAAGCGTTTACTCTGAATCTTCCTGTTCCCTTGAAACCAATTGCAAAATCAAGCTCATTAGCTTCACAGAACCTGGCGAATTGCTGTTGGTTCATGATTGTTTTAAGCATCTGATCCATCTCTTCAGAACTGATTCTATCACTCTGTACCCTAACCAGTTCGCCATTAATCCGAAATACAGGAACCACACCTACACGCATATGAAGATCAGATGCGTTGTTGTCAACCATAAATTTGAGAAGTGACTGAATTTGAATCATACAACCAGAAGCTCTTTTGGTGTTGAAGTAATTATATCCGCTTTCTTTTCAGACAATACGACCATATCCTCTATCCGAACACCACCAAACCCAGGAATATAAATGCCCGGTTCAATGGTTACTACACTTCCGGCCTCAAGCAGTACATGAGTGTGCGGACTGATCCTTGGCTGTTCATGAATTTTTAAACCGACCCCATGACCAAGCGCATGCCCGAAATGCTCTCCAAAACCTGCCCCCGAAATGATATCCCGTGCGACTTTGTCAAGTTGATCACTGAATTGTCCTGCACGTGCATGGGCACACGCGAGCAGTTGTGCTTCAAGAACAGCAGCATAAATCTTTTTCATCCGGGATGATGCGGAACCGATGACAAATGTCCTTGTCATATCAGAGCAAAACCCTTTATATCTGCAACCAAAATCGATCAGAATAAATTTACCAGGTGACAACCTGCTGTTGCCAGGCTTTCCATGAGGTAATGCAGAATGCGGACCGGACAGTACAATCGTTTCAAAAGAGGGACCTTCAGAACCATTTTGAAGGCAGATTAACTCAAGCTGCCGGGCTGCTTCGATTTCGGTCATATATGGTGTAATCACCGAGAGCAATTCCTGAAAGCTTTTATCGGCGATTGCGGCTGCTTTTCTTATACATTGTAACTCTGTTGTCGATTTTGAAACAAACAAACCAGAAATAATACCAGACATAGGTACAAACGTTACCTTTTTCGCAGCTTTTTTTAGTCTTGTAAACGTATCAACAGAAAGAATATCCGATTGGAAACCAATAACGTCACCGGGTTTAAAATATTCTGCAATGGAAGCATATAAATTTTCTTTTGCAAGAACGAATTTCCACTCGGGGTTTCGTTTTAAAAACAGTTCTGCAGATGATTTATACCTGAAATCGGAAAACAGGATTTTATCAGTCACAGAAATTATAACCACAGCATTGGAAGATCGAAAACCGCTGACATATTCAACATCTGAAGGTTCAGAAATGAGAAGCCAGGTGCACTTGTTTGCATCCAGACAATTCATTACTGATTTTAATCTTTTATAAAACATCAACTTTTCCTGTTATTCCTTTTTCCGGTTGTCCCGTCTTAATGCTTTCTTTTTCTTGGGAATTCTGACACCTGCTAAAGGACGTGGATCAGGAGTTGATGAATTTTCTTTAGGATATGCCCGAATTCTGGATTTTTTATCATTTTTTTCAGATTGTTTGCTTTGCTTTGTCAGAAGTTCCTCATGGTTCTGTTCCATACTTGTTTTTATTTCCAGTATCCGTCCCTGTATGCTGTCATTATCAGGATCTTTTTCAAGTAACCGTGAATAGATCTGTAAAGCAAGCTGCAACTGCCCCTGCTGGAAATAAATATCTGCAAGAGTTGGCGTGAGTACATGATCCGGAATATTATATGGAGTATCAGACTGTTCAATTTCGAACTCTGGTGATTGAAACCTGGTTGAGTCTGCAGGTGCTGCGGTTTGTATTACATCTGGAATTTCTGTTTCTTCTATCTTGTTTTCATATAAATCTGCAGCACTGAAACGTTCTATAACCTCTTCTACAGGCTCTTCTACAGACAAGGAATCAACTTCTTCTAATTCTCTGCTGGAATTCTCCTTTTCATTCTGCCCGGTAAATTCAGCATCTTCATCAAGCATTTCAGGTAAAACTTCCGACTCTGGTTCGATTGAAGATTCATTAGAAACAACATTCTCGATATTCTCAACATTCTCGATATTCTCAATATTCTCGGTATTCTCAATATTCTCGGTATTCTCAATATTCTCGGTATTCTCAATATTCTCGGTATTCT
>JBNKZD010000171.1:0-12722 GCA_050301235.1 Chitinispirillaceae bacterium
ACCCTTTTCAACAAGTTCCATAATTCTGCCATTTCTCATAACTTCATTAATATAAATAAGTTACATAACAAGCCAATCGATTTCTATAAATCATTTTATGGAACTTTATGGAACTTGTTGCAACAAGTTCATGGAATTTCAGTTTCAAGTGGGTACCATAGAGCCAAATTTCTTGTTCCAGTACAACTGATTTTCCTCTCTATCTGCATCTCCCTGAGTAGTATCCTTGTATACCACTTGTGGGAAACAAGGTCTCCTTGTATACCACTTTCGTAAAAAAGTGAGGTACAAGCACTGTTTTCCATCAAAATACCTCACGTCCTTCTGCGATATTAAGAAGTTGCGAAAACGCCAGTATTGCCGGTTTGGTTCCAACACCTTCCTGGAGTATTGATAATAATCCATCTTCCCGAAATTGTTTGAGCAGTCGACTCGCAATAGAAATGGGTATATTTGCCCCTTTCGTAAAATCAGAAGATTTGAATATCGGCGTTGCAAATATCCAATCCTGCGCTTGTATTGCAGTCCATTGGTTTTACTGCCAGTCACTCAGTCCCCCAGTCACTCAGTCCCCCAGTCACCCAGTCACCCAGTCACCCAGTCACCCAGTCACCCAGTCCCCCAGTCCCCCAGTCTCCCCCGCCGCCCCCTTCACTCCACATCCCCATATTCAACCTTGTCTTCATTTACATAAACAACCCATTTATCAGCATCGACAGCCATTCGAACAAGCATGCCTGCAATCTGCTCACATTTTTCATCAAGTGCCTTAAATGTGTCATGATTGATATAACTGCATTCATAAGCAAGTTCAAGCCATACCTGTGTTTCTGAACATTCAGCTTCGCAATCGTTCAACTTTGCAATAAATGCAGCTTTATACCTTCTCTTTCGCCAGGCTTCAGCAACATTTGCACAAACAGACCTGGACGATCTTCTCACCTGATCTGTCAAACTATACTTTTCTTCGCCAGGGAAGTCTTTACTTAAATTAAAAATAGCCATTGCAACTTCCTTCGCATTTTTGTAAACATTCAATTCCCGAAAATGCAGTATCTTTCCTGCCATATTTGCTCCCTTTTTTTTAAAATAATGACAATTGGACATTATCTCACAATTTCATTGTCCCCCAGTCACCCAGTCCCCCAGTCTCCTCAACACCATCCTCTCACTTGCAGGGAGTAAATACTGAATACGGAAACTGCACATTTTCAATAGAATGGTGCAACAGATTCATCACAAGCAGTGTTTTATCAAAAAAAGATGTCTCTTTGAACATATCGCGAATTGCTGAATTTCTGTTGTTAAACTTGTCATAAACGGTCTTTATCAACAGGTCTTTCGCAATGGTGTGCACCTCTTTATTATTGGTGAGTAATCCGACCTGCCCGTATGCATTAACCCATCGGATGTAGTTGTTTTTACTGCGATTTGCAAAAAAATCATTAACAGGATGATCAGCGTAATACCTTGTTACAGAATCCATCGCAGTTCTGAAAGACATATGTAAAAGATCCACAGCATTTGAATAAGTTGTATCCCTGAAAATCCGGGCGCCTGTTTTCAGCGCTGCAATTGCATATACAATTGAATATGGATCCGTATCTTTCACGATTCTCGAGTAACCTTTTCCGTAATTTTCCCTCTTTAATGGAACCGGCATGGAAGGCAGGACACTGCACCAGAAGTCAAGTATGTTTTTTAATGGCAATCCTGAACATACCTGTGGCATATCCCTGCAGAGAATTGCCACTCTGAAAACGGTCTCCGGATTATGCCATCCCTTATCAGTATCGCCCGCAAGAGGTTCTGCCAATCCTGCAGATAAGTTTCTGCAAAAATTGATGATGGAGTCCAATGTACATTCTTTTGTAAATGTACCCCCATATCTGTAAGGCAGAATCTCATTAACAACCCAGTGTAAAGTATCTTTCGTCAAAGTTATTTTCTCGAGATTCGGAAACCGTCCATGTGAAAATCCCGAAAGTACCTTTAAAACATACGTATCCGGTTTCACTAAATAATCATAACCGGAATTGTTTCCGTACCAGCCATTTCTATCTGGGTCGAACATATTATTCATCTCGACCAGCATTACCTTCGCAGCGCTTTTGGGATTGCCGGGTTTTGGCATATACAAGGGAAGTGTGTCCAAACTAGTATTCTTTCCCCGAAGAAGAATACATGTGGTATACGACCTGCTTCCCTGATGACCTTTATCGCTGATATCAACAACAAGCATCGTTGAACCAATAAGTTTCGGAATACGCACCAGTGCAATACCTTCAGTTGAAAAGGTTGTTACAAACTCATGTTGTTTAACATTTACACCATATTGCCTGATTCTTATCCGGATATCTGTTTCGCCACCCTTTTTCCCGCCACTTGAAATACCATTTGCTGTAACTGTATATACTTTTGTTTTTAGAAACAGTTTTAACTCTGCAGCATCACCATCAGATTTATCCAGTTCGTAAACTTCAGGCATACCATGGTATTTTTTATCGGATCTTACAAGTGGTACATATTTTCCGTTACTGTTCTTCGAAAAAATCTCCGGTATACTGTCATACAAACAGTACATTGCCAAAGTATCCGGTAACATTCTAAACAGCTTCAGAAAAGAACAGAGTGAATCTGCTATCGGATCCGCAAGCATCTTTGTTAGCAAGACAGCTCTGGCCTTTTGAATAATATGGCCACCATGAAACTCTTCCTGCAACCCATCTCCCGCATTACCCTGCAGAAGGCTATCCACAATTCGTTTCACATCGATATCAGGATTCGATGAAACGGTTAACATACCGCCCTGGAGATTTACAACTGCCGCACATTCCGGTTTTCCAACTTTCTCATAGAGTGAATGGTTACGCTGTTGCATCAGTGCATTGAGAGAAAGTGAATAATGCAACGTAACTATTGCACCATTTTCTACCTCCCTGCATTCAGTCCATAATTGTTGCTGTTCCCACATCTGCACCGGTCTGCAGTTTTCACTTCCAGGTGACTTGATCTGAAGTGAAAAACTCCGCGTATCATTTTCAGCTGTTGCATGCCAGTGAATCTCTGAATTTACGTTTGAAGTATAAATATGGCTGTAGTTAACAGTATATTGCCCGATTCTCACTTGTTTACCAGTGTCATTCTGCGGGAACAATTCTCCCGCCAGAAATAATACAATCACAGGTGTGAATAAAATTGCCTTCAGGCAGCGTGTAACCCTGCGATATGTGCAACTGAAAGCTTTATAGAAATAACTTCGATAGTCCAATTTGAAACCCCACACTATGCACGTATACTGATTACTAATTGCAATCAAAAATTTCATCTCCCAGTATCAGCTGCCATCTTCTGAAAAATCCACTGCATTTTTTCCATATCGTACTTTAAATAATCCAATGCTTTAACATCAGTGCAACAATTCTCCACATCCCCCCGGGCCCCATGTTCAAGCAACCTTATTGCATAATTATAATCTCTTCTCTGAATAGCCAAAAACAGTGGGGATTCGGTAAGAGGATAATTGCCATCTATATTTTCACCCAGTGCCAGTATTGAATCAAATAATTCCGGTTTGCTTTTATCTGTTATAAAAGAGAGTGGTGAGCCTTGCCGGTACACACATAAATATTTAATAGTATCCTTACCCATTTTTCTTGACGGAGATTGTTTATGTAATGGATACCCATTTTGATACATGAATTTAATCATTTCAAGATCATTTTCAAAAACTGCCTGCTTCATAGTTTGAAGATAATCGTACGCGTTCTTAAAACCTAATTTATTACTGCTGATAATTCTCCTGGCCAGCTCTTTATCATAGGTACCATATGCGCAAGCGCCTGGTGTCTGGTGATTGTTGGTGTAAAGATCTTTTCCCATATCCAGCAATTGCCGTAATACATCAATATTTCTATCCTTGATAGCATAAGTAACCAGATCATCAAGATACGAACTATCAGTGGTAATTAGTGATGTATCTATATATTCTTTACACTGCGCAGCTCCATACTGGAATGTAAGAAACAATAGAATTGTTATTTTTGCATATACTCGCATAACTACCTCAGATCGTCATCTTCAAATGTATTGTATTCTGAAAAAAATAACCATACTATTTCAAATTTCAGCTTTCCCTCTGTCCCATTGTCCCTCTGTCACCCAGTCACCCAGTCACCCATCCTCCTCAAAAACACCGCACCTCCTCCCCCATCTCCGCACGCTCTATCTCCCTGATATCCTCATCCACCTCTCTTACCCAGTAATCAACAAGTTCCCTTCGTAAACTATCGAGATCTTCGAAATAGAGATACATTCCATACAGGTCTTTTTTTTGTACTTTTGTAACGTAGACGTCTCCGTCGTCGTAGACTTGGATTTACTGCTGCTTATTTACACTTTTCTTTAATTTTATTAATAATCTCCCTTGTTCCCTCAACAATAATATCATTCATGGTTCTTTTAAAATTTAATCACCCTTTTCGGTTTTCTTCAAATAACTCAACGGGCATAAGGTTTCTTAATTTCCATACAATGCGAATTGGACGCTCACTTTCATGACTGACAATATCTGCAGGTCCAAGACACACATAAGGTACTGTTACACCGTTGCGTGATTTTACACTACGCACAAAAAGTAGTATGGTAATACCATATTCCTTGTGATTAATCAGATTCTGTCCGGTTTGCGATGACGCAGTTATTGTCGATTGAGATTCCCAGTGCATAAGGTCACGGCTTATAGGATAATCAGCGTACATTGTACTTGGTGAGAAATCTTTTTCAAGTTTCTGGAATGTAATAAGCATAGCATAAACTTTTTGAGCTCCGAAATAAAGCATTCCAACTCCAGTCTGCCCTGCAGTTTGTAAGTTTGCTTTGCCAAATAATGCTTGAATTTCTTTTATGCCATACTGTGCGTGAAGTTCAAGTGGAATACTGTCAGGAATATCCATATTTCTACCACCAGCATCTGTTTTATCATTTGACCAATCGAGAATCTCAAGAATATCTGAACAAATTGTTGGATTTTTTCCTAGTTGAACAAAAGCTTTTTCAATTGAGTCCATACCACTCTTATTAGCTGGTTCACCCCAGATCCTATAATAAAAAAGCATCGCTGATTTTCCAGCACGCTTGATTGCATCATTAATTAGACCCATTTTTATCTTCATTATTATATCACGGATCATCGGAATCTCTTTGGGACCGTTTGTAAATGCGATACGAATCAGAGCTTTTTTTAATAGTGATAAATCCGGATCTACAGGTATGGGTGCAAGCTGTGATTTTGCTTTCCAGCTTGACCATGTTTCTTTGTTTAATAAAATCTCCGGTTCGTAGTCATGATATTCAATAAAATTACCAAACGTTAATTTTTTTCCTGATTCAAATTCAAATGTCCGTAGTTTTTCGGGAAGCTGAACCGAGAGGTTGTTTACATTCGCCCTTATATTTTCAATCACATATTGTTTTGACATCCTGTCAAGTTGAATTGAGCAACCTGCCGGCATATGAGGAAAATCGAGGTGAACTTCTTTTTCGATTGAAAATCGGTGGCGCGGCAAGATGGCCTTAAATTTGTTATCGATACGATATTTGCGGTGCACCTGCCCAACAAAATCTAAAACAGTGCAACAATCTTTACCTGGTGCATGCCGCAAACCACGTCCCAATTGTTGTAGAAATACAGTCAAACTTTCTGTCGGTCGCAGAAAAAGTACCGTATTGATATCAGGCAGATCAATACCTTCACTAAGTTTATCAACAGTGAATAAAAACGTAATCTTCCCATTATTCAGATCAGATAAAAGCTCACGACACTGATCGCTATCAACCCCAGAGACAATTACACCGGAAGGTATACCAAGTTTGTAGAATTCCTCCGCCATAAATTGCGCATGGCGTATCGTTACGCAAAATCCCAGGCCTTTAATATTACTAAAATCAGGTTCATATTTCTGCAGAGCAGCGAGTATTGCGTCAAGTCTTTTCGTTGCCACCACTCGGTCAAGGACATAAACATTTTCCAGTTCATTTTCATCATATTTCCCATTGCGCCAGAATCTGTCATCATCAAGAGACACTGTATCTGCAACACCAAAGTAGTGAAAAGGACAGAGAAGTTTTTCGTCAAGTGCTTCCGGTAAACGGATCTCAGCAGCAAAGTGGTTATCAAAATCCGCAGCAACATTCTGTCCATCCAAACGTTCTGGTGTAGCGGTCAATCCAAGAAGTATATCAGGAGAAAAATTCTCAAAAATTGGCCGGTAACTATCAGCTGTTCCATGATGAACCTCGTCAATAATAACATAATCATAAAAATCACAGCCCACCTGTTGCCAGAGCCTTCGGCTGTTGATCATTCCCACAGAACAAAAGAGATGTTCAAACCTACAGGCATCATGATTACCCGTAAGAATTTCTCCAAAATTTTGATCCCGAAGGACATTACAAAATGTATTACGTGCTTGAATAAGGATCTGTTCACGATGAGCAACAAAAAGAAACCGTACTTGCTTTTTATGTTTCTCATAAAAACGTTTAAAATCAAACGCTGCTATTACAGTCTTTCCGGTTCCTATTGCAGCAATTACTAAATTGCGCCAACGGTTATGAATAATCCTTTCACATGCCAATGCGTCAAGTATTCTCTCTTGAAATGGGTACGGCGAAAGATTGAAAAACGTAATCTGTTGTTGTTGCGGACTTTTGGCCCGGTTGATCGCCATTCGGAATGGTTCAGGATACTCTGGATCAAAAGGCACAAATTCATGGCTATTCCAATACGTATTGAATTCAACGGTAAATTTATCAAGAATATGTTCCATATCGTTTTCTGTGATCTTGAGATTCCACTCAAGACCGCTGGTGATTGCAGCATGGGACATATTTGCAGAACCTATATATGCAGTAGAGAAACCAGATTTTCTTTTAAAGTGGTACGCTTTTGCATGTAACCGCGTCCGTTCTATATCATAAGAAACCCGAACTTCAACATTTGGTAATCGTGCAATCCATTCAACAGCAGTTGAATCCGATGCACCCATATAGGAAGTAGTAATCAACCTGACAGGTATTGCACGATCTCGAAGATCCTCAAAACCCGACATTAAGAGACGTAAACCAGACCATTTGATGAATGAAACTAATATATCAACCCTATCTGCAGACCGCATCTCTTCTACGAGCTCATGTGACAGCTGAGGATCTTGTGGCGAACCGGTAAACAAACTGCTTTCACATAGTGATGTATACGGTTTCGGCATCCCAGATTTTGCATAATTGGGAGGAGTTATCTCAATCAGATTATTTTTTTCAGCATTTACAATTCGCTTTACATTGAAATCATTTGTAACAACATCCTCGGCTATGGTCCCGATGATTTTATTACAGAGTGCAAGACGTTTCTGGGGATCCGTATCCTCCCGGAGCGCTTGTTCAAGCACTTTTGCGACAAATGTTGCATATCGGGTTGGCTGTTCCTCCAGATCAATCTTGCTAAATACAGCACGTAATTCCGGTTTTCGTGAAAGTGCATCATGTAAAAACTCATCCAAAAGCTGATCGTAAATTCCGTACTCAATATTTTTCATTCAATATCCATTGTATTTAAATATTAATAGCATTGTACTTCTTCATACATCTTCGCAGCTTCGATATCTTTTATATCTTGCACAATATCTGCGGCCCCATAATCCTTAAGTTGTTTACATACATCATCCATAGTATTTACAATCAAATAGGTATTATATGCCGGAACATTTTTAATCTTTGTCACAAATATTTCACCATCATCATTCACTTCTATTTTATATATCATTCGTGCGATCTCCTATATAATAGAAATAATTTAAATTTTCCTGCTGCCGCAAGTTGAAACACCTCAACCTTATACATAGAAAGCTGGTAATTGCCGAATGTGTGCGGAAAAGGTAATATATTAAAATTTTGTTTTAATGACAAGAGATTGGCAGTCATCAGGTGTCCAATTTAATAATTTCAGAGCACTTTTTTCAAAATAGAATAAAGAATTGCATAACGAAATGACTTTTAAAGAATTTTATTGCAAAAGTATTTTAATTATAGGATTGATTCAGAATCTAAAACAAGCCAACATTCCAAAAATCAAAATTGACAATCATCCAAGAACAGAACCGGCATTATTTTCACACATTAAAATACCTCACCGGATTAGTCCCACAATCCGCAAATGCAGACCATTTTTCATTCGTTGTTCCGACTTCCTCAAGCTCATAAAAATGAATCCTATAGCGTTTTTTATCAGGATACAAATCTAACGGTCCTTCGATATTAGAAATCCGGCCTTTGTACAAGCGATTTTCTTCACCATCCCGACCTTTGGTTCTCTTATATATTATCAGACGATCCACTGCAGGATTTTTCCTTATTACCCAGTCACCAGTATAGCCGTTTTTTTCTTCTTGGTTGATTTTTAAATGCGAGTCCAATTCAACATGAGTTGTAAACACAGCAAGAACACGTTCATTGGATTCGATAAGATCATAGATTGATTTCATTAAATGAATACCTTTCGCACAAAATTTTCTATCGTAGCCAGAGATGTAAACGCTGTAGTGCGATCGCATTCGAGGCAATTCTGGAGTTCTTCGAGGGTACACCCATGTTTAAGGTCGGTTAATTTCCGCTTGAGTGTAACGACTTTTTCCCACTTATCCATAGGCTGCGAGAGTGTGATGATTGTGAATGGTTATTTTCCTGTACAGGTTTAATATATGTTAAAATTATTAGAAAAGGATTTGATTTTTTTAAAATTTCCCTGGAAATCTGTAAAAACAGGAGAATAACAGCAGGCATTCGGGCCATTAATCAGACATGCAAATGCATCTTCTGCAAATATTCACAAATTTTATCCCGTTCCTTCAGAGCTTAAAAAAATCCGGGGATAACCAACAACACAAGTTTTCGGGCAAGATATCGAACCACTGAACACACTGAATACACGGAAATATATTTTGTATAGAAAAAAAAATTTCATTCCGTGTTTTCCGTGGTTAAATTAATAACCTTCAGCCCGGTCTGTTGCTAACGCATTCTTTCAGAGCATCGGGGTTACATTATTCTTATATAGGAATATGTCGTTCCTACGGGATGCAGCAAACCTTTCGTATTGGGTGGGGAGTTAAAAAGACAATTACCGCTTCCTGAATCACCCACATTTCGCAAAACACATTACACGGAAATGATATCTTACGGAAATCGTTGCATAACATATTTCCATATATTTCAATATCTTAAGCAATTAAAATTCAACATTCAGGCCATAAGGACGATTTCCACCCGCTTACCAGCAGAAAGCGAAATCTACTTCCACCCCATTGCTGTTATCCTGACTTTTTTGTATACTATAGAGGAAAGCAGGAGATCAGCCATGAACTTTTTTGAGAGTCTTGATTATCGTAACCTTCTTAAAGAGGTCTGTGAAAGCAAAAAAAGGGAGAGCTCATTCCTCTCGTACCGGTGGCTTTCAAAGAGAACAGGTATTGCATCAACCGGGTTTATATCCCTGGTGCTTGCCGGCAAGAGAAACATATCCAATGATCTTGCATTACGATTGTGTGAAGCGTTAAAATTCAATAAGCGGGAATCGTCCTATTTCACACTGCTTGTCAGATATAACCAGACGGATAATCCTCAGGAAAAGAAAAAACTGTTTGAGGAGCTTCTCGCTTTACGCCCGGCAAATGCACGAAGTATTCAGGCTGATCAGCAGGAGTATTTCAACAAGTGGTACTATGCTGCAATCCGGGAATTAATCTCCATTACAGATGTGTCCGATAACTATAAAGAGATTGCAGAGAAACTTGTTCCGCAAATCAACGCTCAGGAGGTTCGGAATGCCATTGAGCTGCTGGTTCGCCTCGGGTTGGTGTTCCGTGATGAACATGGGTTGTATAAGAGAGCTGATGTACTGATAACTGCTGCCGGTTCATCCATTGACCCGTCCGCAATCCGAAAATATCAGAGTGACACCATGGATCTTGCAAAAAATGCTTTATACTCTCTTGCAAAGGAACTTCGTGATATCTCAACGGTCACACTAAGCACCAACAAGGACGGTATGGAACAGATCAAATCCAGACTATAACAGTGCAGAACTGAAATAATGTCGATCGCACGGAAAAGTACCGGCAGCGACCGGGTTATACAGATGAATATGCAGCTCTTTCCACTTACCGTAAATGAGAGGAAAGAAAAATGAGAAAACTTTTTCTATGTACTGCACTGGCTGCACTATGCAGTATCACTGCCTGCGGAGTGCAAACTGTACAGGGCGGTGATGGAGGAGCAACAGAAACAGTAAACGCAAAGCTTATCATCTCCGATTCAACAGTAACTGTAACACTTACTTCGGATACCGCAGTTTATGCAGATGTCATGATCTTTGATGAAAATTATAATCCGGTCACACAATACGGTTACAGCGATTCAGCAGCAGGTATTCCAAATGATTCTACAGTTACATTCAACAACCTGAATGGCAGGTATAATATCCTTATTCATAATCGATTCACGCAGACAGCAATTGCATTCAGGAACATCTATGCAGGCGCAGATTTATCCGACACTATTACTGACACATTAAGTGAATCTGGATTGATAAAAGGGTTAGTAACAATCAATGATACAGCCAATAGTGCCAAACCCTTCATAAAAGTGTATATCAGAGGAACCCCGTATGTTACTCAAATAGATTCAATTGGATTTTTTCGACTGTCCGGAATTCCAAGGGGAAATTATTTCATTAAAGCAGTTATATCTAATTTTAAAAACGATGAGAAAAACAGTATAGGTCGATCAATTGGAAAGGAAATTGTAATAAACAGTTCACTGACAACAGATATTGGAACGCTCTTTTTCTCAGAATGATTTTCCTGTAGCATGCAAGGAACATCAGAAAATGTAAAAAGCGGTTCCTGTATCATATTGCAGGGGTTCATCACGTTACAATTTATCAAATAAGTAACTTGAAATGGAGGTTGTATTATGAAATGGAGATTTTTATTATCAGTAGTATTGCTGCTGCAGTTTTTTAGAATGTCATCACACTCCTGCGTCGACATGATGGACCAATTCTCCTTTGGCGTACTGTTCAACAACAATGAAGAACTCATTCTGGATCGATTTGACAGTCTCGGGAAAGAGGGTATCCACTTTCTGCGGGATAACATGATGATAAAACCGGATCCCCTGACAAAAGAAGTAAAAATACTGACTCCGACCAGAGATCCGGTAAACTGGAATGACATGTTTTCAATTAACAATATAGTACTCACCAGTCATTTTCTAAAAATTGATGTGAATTATGGAGGTGGCTGCAAAACACATGAGTTCATACTCTATGTTGATTCGATTCTGACTGATGGAGACCCTCCGATCCTCAATTTCACTCTCCTTCATAATGCAAATGATGACGCATGTAAGGCACTGGTTTCAGAAACACTTGTATTTGATATCCAGGCAGTAACACAACTTCATCCGGGTATGTCTCCCTTACAGATGAAACTTAATAATAAGATGACCGGAATCAAATGGTATCCGGATAATACCTGTATCATAAAGTATCGAAGCCATTACATTCCTGAATTAATGGTTTATCTTGAGCATTCTTCGATGGGCAGTTCACAATCACCTGTTTTCCCCGGTATGAGAATAATAATGGACCCAGCAGTAAAATATGTAATCGGAGTTGATTATGGACAAGCTGTTCTGACAGAACTGCAGTGGTTGAAAGGTAATAAGGTGTTAAACAGAATTTCAGATACAACACTTATCCGTATCGGGAAAAAAACAGGTACTGATCGCGGGCAGTTCTGGACATATCAGGACAGTCTTATTCCTTATGGAGCATTCTTCACCTTAAACAAAAGTAGTGATGGTGAATGGGTCTGGAGTAATGTTGCCCAGGTTGTCAATAAAAGATGCGGTTCGACGCTGGATTTCACGCTCCCCCCGGAACAATTAAACAGCCCATCTACGACTGTCAAATCTGGTTCTACTTCACCTGTTCATTACATCTTTTCTGTAGCGCTGATCAATAACGCCATTACCATCAACCTGAATTCGAGTAATGTACCGTCTGCTGAGATTTCCATAATGGATCTTAAAGGAAGAATCTTAAATAAAGTAAAAGTACCTGCATATCAGAACCGTATTGTGATCAAAACAGCTGCAAAACTACCCTGCGGCATATATCAGATTCTCCTTACAACAAAGGAAAGATCCATACGGAAAGAGTTGATTGTTACAAAGTAACTGACATTGGACAAGACAGAAGGCAAGGTGAACTATAAAAAAACCGAGGTTTCACTAGTTCGGACGGCAGGAAATGCCCGGAATGATAATGAAGGGCATTTATATCTCTCCTGCCCCAACCGGGTTGCATCCAATCACAGGGTCGGGTTGACACTTCTACCCGATCCTGCTTACCACCAATTGCGAATCAAAGTGTAAATCGAGATAAACACCCAAAATTAGTCCATAAAAGAGGGAGTTGCGGGAGGTTTTACCACACGATCCGGACGTCAGGAGGAATCGTATCGTGGAAAACCTTCCGCATCGGCTGATCATGAGACACACTTAACTCCGTCCCTTTTATGTATTCTGCAAGGCAAAATAAACGCAGAGTGCGCAGAGGACGCAGAGAGAGGTACTCGCAGAGGGGTAAAAATGCAAAAGAG
>JBNKZD010000172.1:0-6462 GCA_050301235.1 Chitinispirillaceae bacterium
TTGCAGTTTCTCGATCTGAACTTCGAGTTTGGAAAGAAGTCGGCTGACCTCCTGTGCGTTTACTTCTCTGCGATATTCGATATAGGTCCGGCACAGCTCATTCAGGACATCGCGGGCCATTTCCGGATCAGGATTTTTATACGAAAGCTCGATGATATCATTTTTTTCACCATTTGTTTCACCTTGCTTTATTGTTAATCCAGCGCCGACATCTCCTGGTGTTAGATTGTCCCCAATATTTTCAGCAACCATGTTCAGAACGGTAGGAGAGCGAAGCAGTTCCAGATGTGTGTTTAACTGCTTTTCTTTATCCATCTGGTACGCAAAAAATCGATAGTCGTTGGTCAGGTCCTGAAGATCCGGACTGAAAAGCAGGCGTGCATTAGTAATGTAGAATTTATCGCTGGTCGAATATCGATATACCGAAAAGAGTGCTGAAATAAGTGCGATTGCGATAATCACATATCTTCGGCGTAAAATTATTCCGATGTATTTAAATATGTCGAGAGATTCTTCTTCGTCATCAGAATCATCACTTCGGAATTTCTCCTGAAACGAGGATGTGGGGCCAATCGGATGGTGAACAGATGGAGCTGTCGGGACAGACTGAGGGTTTTCATTTGTCGTAGCAACAGTCGGATCTGCAACTGGAATACTATCTGAACCCGCCTTTTTTGGCACATGGTGGTGATGAATTTCAGATTTTTTTTCAGATTCAGCTATTGATTGTTTTTCGACCGGACGGTTATACACCCATTTGAGTGGAGGATGCTGATTAAAATCGGGTTGATGAGGAAGATCGTTTGGTGCCGCATTACTTTGTTCAGGTTGTTCTCTATCTGGTGTTTTGTTAACAATTGATGCTGCGGGTGCTGAAGATGACTCTTTAACCGGTTGAGAAGGTGTGTTTTCAGTTACAGGCAACGTCGGTTGACCAGCATTCTCCTGATTCAGTTTGCTGACAATCTCTCCAAGACTGAATTTGCGTTTATTCATTGGCTGTGTTCCTGAAGGTCATCAATAATTACCTGAATGTCTTCTCTTGAGATCTCTTTAAGATCGTGTGCAAAACCATAGTTGAGGGCAAGTTTACACAGTCTGTTTATTTCCCGGGGTATCCCGCCGGTACTTCTGAACAGTATTTCGTAACCCAGACTGGTATAAATGGTACCTTTTTCGAGCCCTGCAACCCGTAATCGGTGTTGAATATATTTTGTTGAACCATTAAAATCGAGATTATTCAGATGAAATCGGAGAAATATCCGCTGGTCAACCTGCTTGAGCAGTCTCACTTTTTCCCGAAGTTCAGGTTGACCAACAAGAAAAATGGTCATGAAGTTTTCTACACGGGAAGAGATGTTGGTCAGGTTTTTTATTTCGTCAAGTACCTTGTCAGCAATTTGCTGAGCTTCATCAAATATAATTACCAGGTGTCGTTTTTCTTCGTATAGTAAGGTTTCCAGTTTCTTCTTGAACACCTGTGTCAGCATGTATTTGTCCGATCGCTCCGGTAGTTCACTTTCCAGAAGATCCAGACGATTGTCCCTGAAAGTGATCCGTTTAACAATATCGTATAAGATATCAGTGAATTCAAAACTTGAGTTATCAAAATCGATAACTTCGAAGTTCTGCGGGGGCAGAGAACTGATCAACACGTTTTTGGTGATTGTCTTTCCCGAGCCTACTTCACCGGTGAGTAAACCCATATTCATATTGCGATCGTTAACTACGTAAAGTAACCGGTCAAGTGCTTCACGATGATCTTCACTCTCAAAGAAAAATCGTGTATCGCACAACTCTTCAAAAGGCTTTTCTTTAAGCTGCCAGTATGTACAGTAACTCATCAGGCTTTCCCTCTGGTAATCACAAGAAGGTTTCTTGTAATTGCTTCAAAACATTCCCGTGCGCGAGAATCTTCTGTGCCAAGCATCAGTGGCCGAAGTTCCTTAATAGATGTACGCATTTCGGGGGTAAACATAACATATCCGATATAATGCAATGTGATCGAAAGATACTTTTTCACCATTTCTGAAAACCGTGTTCCGACTTTGATATCATCGGCATTACGAATCATATTGAGAATAAGTAGTGTTTTTCGGGAATATATCCACTCTTTCATCAAAGTTACTTCATCAGGGTGCTGCTGTTTTAGAAATGCCAGTAGCTCATCCATTGTTGAAAATGTCCTTTTACTTACCGGATCGGCAAAACCTTTTATGAGATCCTGAAGATCAGTTCTTCCCGGAAATAGTCGTACCAGGCCCCGGATTATGCCGTTTTTTAGAAAACCATACGCATTTTCTATTGAAGTCGGGAGGCCGTCAGAGACAATTACCCCATAGGGAAATGCCGCAAAAAAATCCGTCACATGATAATCACTGCCGGCTCCAAGATCAACAAGGATATAATCTGATGAAATCGTTTGTAAATGTCTAATGATTTTTTGTTTTTGTGAGAAGTTTGGATTTGCGAGTTCCAGAATGTCACTTGCTCCACTTACAAGAACACTGTTTGGAACACAGGTGGGCGTCAGAATTTCGGATAGTTGTTTATATTTTCCGGAAATGAAGTCCTGTAAACCAGCTTTCGGACGTTTGACACCCAGGCATAAATGAAGATTCGCACCACCCAGGTCTGCATCAACAAATGCAACTGAGTACCCTTTTGAGTCAGTGCTGTTCCGATGTTTGCAGTGATGGTACTTTTGCCTACACCACCTTTACCACCCCCGATTGACATTATGATTGGGTCGGCCATAATTTGCAGAATATTCCGGAATAGCGATCAGCTATTCAATCTGGTGATTAAAAGTATAATGTTAAGTGATACACTTACAACTGAAAGAATACTGGCCACTACACCCCAGGGAACTTGAAACGAACTTGGAACATACATTGTATCGCCAGGGTAGAGAAGGTATTTTTTATTATCATAGGTGGAATTTGTTCCCAGAACTTCTTTAGCATTAACCGTTATAACTGAACCATCAGCTCTGATTATTTTGAAAAATTTAACTTTACTGTTACTTACACCGCCACACATTGCAATGACTTTTAGAACGTCAAGTGGTTCATAAATCTGGTACTCACCAGCCCGTCCAACTGCACCTATGACAAATATTTTATTGGCGTAATAAGCTTCAATGGAGATCGAAACTACCGGATTATTAACATACGATGCTAATTTCCCCTGCATTATTTTAACAAGCTGGGCGGTTGTTAGTGTTGCTGCATCAATTTCACCAATCACCGGATAATTGATTCTGCCATCGGGGCGTATCTTATGTCTGCCTGAAAACTCCGGATGCTCCACAACGGCGATAGAGATTACGTCTCCAGCCTGAAGAATATACTCCTGTACCTCCCCTGAAGTAAGAAATAGCGGTGCAGCAATGAGGAGAATCAAAAAAAATTTCATATATTAAAACTCAAAACATCTTCAATAAATCGAAAAAGTTAATGTGCAATTAATCATAAGTTATAGATTATACAAATATTTGCCATCATTATCAATAACCATTTTGTTGTTTAAAAATTAAAAAAAGTTTTATTTTAAAATAATCAGCTGAATTACTACCTCACATTCAACAGGCTTTTACATACAAGCAAATTATCGGACATCGGGTGAAAGTTTTACGCACCCCTTACTTTATCAGAACATTTGTAATTAAATGATTATTCCATATATACAACAATGCAACTTCGATGTCAACGTATATTTCTGAGTTATGCTGAAAACGGTCCGTTCAACAGTTTAAACTCAAGGTTGATTTTGTTCCGTTATGCCTGGGGACTGCGACTGCGTTGATTGCTGACTTGAATAGGTCGAAGTTCCTGATGAATAGTATGATGATGTTGATGCTGTGTTCTCTGTTGACTGGCTTTGTGATGAATACGATGATGGCTGACTTACCCTCTCCGAACGTGATGAGATTGATGACGGAGTTTGTTCATTCGAGGATATTCGAGAAGATTGATATGTCCCGGAACCTTCATCGCTGGCAGCCGAAGGGGTGTAAGTGACCCGTGGACGTGGTTTTGGTGCCGGAGGAGAGGGGGGTGGCGCTTTTGTCTCCTGTACCGGTGGATTCGGTGAAACTGAACTTATAACCGAATCAGCTTTTTTTACTGTATCTGAAACAATTACCGCAGTAGAATCCTTCTGCTGAATATTCGTATCCTGTTTTTCTTTAATAAATGACATGTCAAGCCTGAAATCATATAACCCGTACAGGATGATTGATGTAATCGTAAGAAGTAGTGCAACTATGGCAAGAGACATGACAATTTTATGTCGTGCAAAAAAAGCGGGGAATCCTTTTTTCTGTTGATTACTCTTGATGGCACTGGCAACTCTGAATAACACTCTCTGAGTTTCCACAAGTACTTTTTCGCAATGAACAAAGAGATTTTTATCCAGGATTATTTCATGTTCGGAATTGCTATTCTGAAATAATGAAGAAAATTCTGCTTCTATCCAGTGATCAAAATTGTCCGGATGCGTATGCTGGAGTTTTTTAAAAAGGGTTTCAGCAGTTTCGTAAACTTTCTGCGCACTATCCTCTATAGAATCACCGCACGAGCATAATTTCAAAAAATATTCTCTCAAAGCTGAAGATATCATGGAAAAAAAAGCAGCTGCATCACCCTGGGCTGCTATCTGAATTAAAAGTTCCTGTTCAGTTGTGATCTTTTTTTTCATGAGGTTAAAATACATCCTTCGGAACACGGTCACAAATATAGATCATATCGACATGACGAAAAATAATCTCCGTAAGATATATTTACTATCAGATCCTTCAAAAGGGAAGAATTATTTATTATGTTCATATCTGAAAGGACTCATATTTGATCAAGCACTCGGGACAGCTATTTATGGAGACTGCGCTCTCTCTTGCTGAAACTGCAAAGGGTACCACATTCCCAAATCCTGCAGTAGGGGCAGTTATTGTTGCAGGTGATATCATTATCGGACAGGGAGCCACAAATCCCTGGGGTGGGCCGCATGCTGAGAAAGTTGCGATTACCATGGCGGATGAGAAAACGCATGGAGCAACAATGTATGTAACTCTTGAACCCTGCTGCCACCATGGAAAAAAGACACCCCCATGTACCGAAGCGATCATTGCTGCCGGAATTACTGAGGTATATGTTGCAATCGAGGACCCCAATCCGATGGTTGCTGGTAAAGGAATTGCACAGCTGCGTGAAGCGGGAATCAGGGTACATCTTGGGCTCATGCGCGATGAAGCAACAATTCTGAATGAAGATTTCATAAAGTCAATAACGACCCGTAAAGCATGGGTAACACTCAAACTCGCACAAACGCTGGATGGAAAAATCTGTGATACTGCCGGAGATTCCAAATGGATCACGGGAACGGATTCCCGGGAGTATGTACATGAACTCCGTCGTCGCCATGCTGCAGTAGCTGTCGGAATCGGAACACTTCGGGCAGATAATCCACAACTCAATGTACGGCATAAGGTCGGATATAACCCATCACGTATTGTTTTTGCCCTGGATGAGCATATTCCTTCTTCAACCAACTTTATTCAAAATGCTCTGGAAACCCGTAGTATTGTTGTGGTCCGAAATGGGCAGCCTGGCGATAAAAGGAAATCAGACGACGGGATTGAATTCTGGTATACCGGGAATCAAAGTTATAGTAAATCACTGCAATTGTTCCTCGATATGGCATATTCTGAGCACCTGGTCAGCATTTTTATTGAGGGGGGGCAGAGAGTCGCATCGGAATTTCTCAATGCAGGGCTTGTTGATCGCCTCTATCTCTTCTATGGAAACCGGATTCTTGGTAGCGGTCGGGATGGACTTCGGTTTGATGCACCACTTTCCATAAAAAACGGCATTTTTTTGAATGAAATTCAGTTCAAATCCTTTAAAGAGGATTTTCTGGTGACTGGCAAACCCGTTTACAATCATATCAGTGCCGAAAAATAACACATTATACTTATAGATTTAATTATTTTTACCTCTTCAATTCGTTCAGGATGAAGTTAATGTTCACTGGTTTGATAGAATGTACAGGTACTGTTATCTCTGTATCCCACATAAGGAACAACATTGTTCTTGGGATAGAACCGGGTATTGATCACTTTTCGGTGGCGCTGGGAGGATCTGTTGCTATTGATGGTGCATGTCTTACAGTGGAGCGTTTTTCCGGATCTGTGCTTTATTTTTCGGCGGTTCAGGAAACGGTGACACGAACGACATTGAAAACTGCAGTACCCGGACGGAAAGTAAACATGGAACGTGCTTTAAAGATGGGTGATCGTCTTGATGGACACTTTGTTGCAGGGCACGTCGATGGTATCGGGACAATTATCAATGATGAAGAGCGGGGTGGGAGTCTTTTCCGCACAATCAGGCTTCCCGGTGAACTCGATCAGTTTATGGCAGAAAAGGGTTCTATTGCCATTGATGGAGTTAGTTTGACAATCGC
>JBNKZD010000173.1:0-11145 GCA_050301235.1 Chitinispirillaceae bacterium
TCACTACTATAAATATAATCAGGAAAACAGATAAAGCATAATGTCAAATCCAAGTTTTTTATGTATATTGATAAATCAAATTCATCAGAGACTGGATCGCAGCATCACACTGAGTTAAAACTATCGAGGAATTTTTAAAACCTGTCCAGGAAAAATGACATCTTGAGGGTTAATTGAAACATCTTTATTCTGTAATTTCTTATATCTTTCATAATTTTTATCGATTAATTCCTTATTTGCCTGATAAAGTTTCTTCCATTGAAAAGGGTCACCATATACCTGAGGATACCCTGAAATTTTAAACAATGATTCCCGTTTTTTCCCAATTTCAGAACTAACAGTATACGTAACAACCAAACTGTCCGAAGAGACAGCTTCAATAATTTCATTATCCGATATTGTTTCTGATTGCCCGGAACTGCTATTTGCTGCAATAACGGTGTCAGAATCTTTATTTAAATACTCACTCAGCATGACTGTAATTTTCTGGAATAGGTCTTCAATTACCTGCATTTTCGTTGCCAATGAATCGATACGGACAAATCTGGTTGTTTGTTTGAGATTATTTGAGAAATTATGGAGAGAATCGATTATCTGTTGATTCTGAATAATGTCAGAAACACCTGCTGAAAAAAATGTCTGAAGTTGAAATATAATGTTATCGAGGGTACTACAAACTCTCTGATATCCCTGTTGATCAGTACCAAGCAATGAAAGCCGTTTTTGTTGCGCTCCATCAATTTTTTCTGAATAAGCCTGGATATCCTGTTTCAGATTTTCAATTTTCACTTGTTCGAGAGCAATCTGCTCCCGGGCAAGTAGTTCACGCTGCTGCACAGAATCCGATGGAGTAGAAGCACGAGTCTTCTTCATCTCCTGGGAAAATGCAAGAAAACATACCAGAAGAACTGTGCTGCAGCATACATGTAGATACTTCCTGAAAAAATTAAGAAGATCGACACTATTGGCTGATCTCAGCATTCTCCTTTTCGGTTGCCTGAAGTTCGTCTTGTTTGCCTTGAAGTTCACTCTCAAGTTGCATTCTTTCCTGACGGAGTTCATGAAGTTTTTTCTCTGCACTCTCAGCAGCAACACGAGCCTGTTCCAACTTCCCGATATCTTCGTTACTGGGTTTTGGTGAACAGCCAATCAGACCGCTAGATATAACAAAAGCACAGATAAGAAAAACGCGAGAATATTTGAACAATCTCGTCATTAAAAAGCCTCCTGTTTATTTTACTGGTTCCGTAGTTACACAGTCAAGAAAATTATTAATTCTGAATTTAATCTCTAAAAATACCATGTGGATACCCACCGTATTTGCTCTAATATACTAGTTTTTTAAACAAAAGTATAAATAACTCATATGGAATAATTGCAAAACTCCCCGTTTGTTTCGACTCTGCTCAACAAACGACCTCAAAACGCACCCTGAGCGGAGTCGATGGGTGCAGAAGTTCAGTTTTTTGCAATTATCTCACACATTATGAATTATACTGTTCCTGAATCTTAATTCCAAGTTCATCGAGCTGTCGTGATGAAATCCAGTCCGGAGCGTTATCCATCAAAGAGATACCAGCTGTTGTTTTCGGGAATGGAATCGTATCCCGAATACTGTCCAGTTTCAACATCAACATCACAAGCCTGTCAAGTCCGAACGCAATTCCTCCATGAGGAGGGGCACCATACGAAAGAGCTTTTAACAGGAACCCGAATTTTTCTTCTGCTTCCTGATCAGAAATGCCGAGCAACTCAAAAACTCTCTTCTGAATACTGCTATCGTGAATTCTAATACTTCCACCTCCAAGTTCAAACCCGTTCAGCACCAGATCATACGCCCGTGCACGTGCATTGTAATACTCAGATGAATTTATCAGATCCAGCTCATCTGACCGTGGAGCTGTAAATGGGTGGTGCACCGAAACATACCGCTGCTCCTCTTCACTGAATTCAAACATTGGAAAATCAGTAACCCACAGGAATCTAAACTCATCCTTATTGATGAGATTCCTTATTGATGCCAGTTCAAGTCGAAGCTGGCCTAATGAAGTAAAACAGACTTTTTCTGCTGCTGCGACCACGAAAATCATATCACCAGGTTTTGCCTGTGTATGTTCAAGAAGCTTGCTGATTTCATCTGCCGATAAAAATTTCTGGATTGACCCTTCAACACCATTTTCGATTACTCTCAACCACACCAACCCCTGCGCTCCAAATTTCCCTACAAATGATGTCAAATTATCGATCTGCTTGCGGGTGCAGGATGCAAATTCCGGAACAACAATAGCACCAATCCGACCATTTGATTCGATGGTAGATTTAAATACTTTGAACTCCGAATTCTGAAATAGTGAAGTTACATTTTTTATCTGAAGTCCAAACCTGATATCCGGTTTATCAGATCCATAGGTAGAGAAAGCTTCATGGTGACTCATTCGAGGGAATGGAGTAGTTACATTAATATTAAGACAGTTCTTGAAAAGTGCTGCCATCATACCTTCATATATCCGGAAAATATCTTCTTCAGTGATAAATGAAAGCTCGGTGTCGATCTGTGTAAATTCCAACTGACGATCAGCGCGAAGATCTTCATCTCTGAAACAGCGTGCAATCTGAAAGTAACGATCAAACCCGGCAACCATCAAAATCTGCTTGTAAGTTTGTGGTGATTGTGGCAATGCATAGAAACGTCCCTTATTCATCCGGCTTGGAACAAGAAAATCCCGTGCACCTTCAGGTGTACTTTTCATTAAAATTGGTGTTTCAATCTCGATAAAGTTATTCTCCCATAAATATTTGCGAACTTCAGCAGTAACCAGATGTCTGAAAATGATATTATTCTGCAAAACAGGGCGACGCAAATCCAGATAACGATAGATAAATCGCAACTCTTCTGACTCAGAAGCATCCGGATCATTGATGTGAAGCGGTGGTGTTACAGATGGATTGAGAATTGTAAGATCGGTTGCCGAAACCTCGATCTCTCCAGTTGCCATTTTCGGATTAGCCATTGATGCAGGCCGTAGCATAACCGTACCTGAAACTGAAACGACAAATTCGTGGCGAAGTGATGAAGCTTTCGCAGCCAGATCCTGAGAAATCGCAGGATTAAAAACAATCTGTGTAATTCCAAAACGGTCACGAAGATCGATAAATATGATACCACCATGATTTCGCCAGTTGTGTACCCATCCATTGAGAACCACCTTCTTGCCGGCATTAGTAGATGTTAACTCTCCACATGTCACTGTACGCTTTAGAAAAAGATTCTGATCCATCGCATCTTCCTGGTTTAAGATTTAGAGTCCGACAGCTGAAAATAACATGTGCCCACAATTCTTAAAAGTTTCTGGTCTAAAAACAACAGTCAAACTCACTCTTTTTTTGCAGTATTGATGAGAAAGTACTATTTTGCATTGATATGCATTTGTGATGAAAGGCAAAGGATCGATGACGACCCCATCCACAGATCCAATTGGAAAGAGCACCGACAACATAAAACTGCTCTCAGGTGACCACCTTCTTCAGCCAGGAGACCGGGTTGGACATTGCAGAGTAATCGATCTGATTGCTGCTGGTGGCATGGCGAATGTATATAAGGTCTGGCATGAGCAGCTTGAAGTTGTCCGGGCTATCAAGATCCTCAAACCCGGCTACACTGAGGAAAACAAAGGGCGGCTGGAGATGGAAGCCAAGATCTCCGCGAATCTTCGTCACCCAAATATCGTTGACATTTACTATATGGGATACTGGAATACCATACCATATATTGAAATGGAATTTGTCGATGGCCCATCACTGAAAGAGTTGCTGGAGAGCCGAACAAAACTAAGTATTCCGCTCTCGATTGCCATCGCACACTATCTCTGCATCGCGCTTAAATTCGCTTATAATCAGGACATGACCCTCTATGGCAAAGTGTACGACCGATTAATACACAGAGACCTGAAACCAGCAAATATTTTAATCAGTTCAAAAGGAATAGTCAAACTTGCCGATTTTGGCATAGCTCGTCCCAGTGATGTAAGTATTCATACTGTCGGATCAAAAATTATGGGGACATTCGCTTACCTGAGCCCCGAACAACTCAGTGGAGAAAAACTTGACCATCGTTCTGATATCTACGCACTTGGAGCGGTTATTTACGAAACGATCACCGGAGTAAAAACATTTCCACAAAAACTGCTTGCGGACCTTGTCCAGAAAAAATCAAAAGGATATTTCACACCTGTTGGCAGCCTGGGAATTACAATTCCCAAGCCACTTGCTGACATTATTGAAAAGTGCCTGCAACTTGATAAAAATAAGAGATATTCGGACATTGCGGATCTGGATGAAGCACTGCTGTCGGTATTTAAGCGTCAGAGTAATAAAGATTGTGATGAAGTCCTACAAACATTCAACAGTGAAACCAATTCTATTTCTACTTCACCACCACCAGCATCTATAAAAAAAATCAGACCAGTACATTATTCTATTGTCAGTATAATCCTGGTTACCCTGCTCTTTGGAATATCCTTTAGAGTACTTAACAAAAATGTAATAGACAGAGTAAGGGTATCTGATTCGTTTAATTCAACATTTACCATTTCCTCACCCGTTGAAACAACGAGCGTTACGATAACAAAGCAGACCGATTCAAGTGCATCAAAAACTGTGAAACAAAAACGTACTTTCACTCAGACAATTTCTCCTGAAACACCTCGAGCAGTACACCAATCGTCAACATTTGAAGCAGGAATGTCTGCATTCAAGTCAGGAAATTACACTGATGCGATTGAATATCTGAAAAAAGCACAATCATCAGGTAATAATTACAAAAAAAACAGCTCAATAACATTGATGCTTCTGGAGTCCTACATTCGATTGCGACAATATGACCGTGCTCGGGAGATCACCGATAATCAACCAATTGAAACTGCAGTGTTTTATCTGCTTAAAGGAGAACTATTTTATCAACTTAAACAAATCTCTCCAGCGATTGAATCTATAAATAAGGCACTCTCATTCGATCAAATTGAGCCATTATACATTTCCCGACTGAAACTTCTGAAAGCGCGAACAAGTGAAGATTACTACAATCTTAAACCAAATGCTGATAACATGAAACGAATGACCATCGATTGGCAAGCCTATATTGATTGCTGCTGCAGCAGTGAGAACCAGTCCAAATCATGCGCGGAAGCACGTGACATACTTGCCCGATTCTCATTTTGACGAAAATAAAATTAATTAAAAAAAACATTTGAACTTAACGATTTTTTAGCTTATTTTATGTGCTATGCTGGAAGAGATTTCCAAAAAATGGTTCCAACGATTATAAATTTTTCGATCTGATGCAGCATAATGAGTTTTAGATGATGTCACTGTGTTTGCAGTTTATGCACACTAACATTTCCAAATTCTCTATTCCTTTTAAATATTGTGAGGATATTTTCCATTTTCCTTAATTCTCATTCCTTTTAATTTTCTATGAAATTCCAGAAGCCTTGACAATAGACGATGTCTTTTAGTCGGCCTTTATATTGATCGTACTATTTAGTACCACATTCTGAATCTGAATGTTTTCATTTGTTAAGAATCACAACACCCCATCGTCATGACATTTTAACAACTGGAGAAAGTCCATGAAAACACCAGCGATACTCATTGTTGATGATGAGGAAGCAACAATTTTCGGCTATTCACGTTACCTCTCAAAAGAAAATTATATAGTAGATACTGCCAAATGTCTTAATGAAGCCAAGGAACTGGCAGCATCTAAAAGTTATGATACAGTATTACTCGATTTGAAACTCCCTGATGGCAATGCGCTTGACTGGATTCAAACGCTGCATTCAACACATCCAACCACGTCGATAATTGTCATCACCGGGGTCAGTGATATACCAACAGCGGTCAAGGCAATTAAGTACGGCGCCAGCAATTTTCTTACTAAACCGATTACTATGGATGATCTTATTCTAAGTATTCGAAAAAGCCTTGACGTAAAGGAACTCAGGAAACGCGACTTCTTACATCAGAGAATTACAAATCAGAAATCAGAACCATTCTTTGGAAGCAGTACTCCAATCACCGCTGTTATGCAATATGCAGATGTTGCAGCTGCAAATAGTACCGTAGTCCTGCTTCTGGGAGAAACCGGCACCGGAAAAGGAGTGCTGGCCCGCTGGATCCATGATCATAGTGTCCGTAAAAATGAACCGTTTGTCGAGGTCAACTGTTCAAGCCTCAAGGGTGAACTGCTTCGAAGTGAACTGTTTGGTCACACCAAAGGAGCATTTACATCAGCAATCAAGGACCGTGCTGGTTTACTGGAAGTAGTTGATGGCGGGACACTTTTTCTTGACGAAATCGGTGATATGGACCTTGAAGTTCAGGCGCAACTTCTTAAAACCATTGAAGAAAAATCGTATAGGCGAATCGGTGAAAATAAACTGCGTTTCAGTGACTTCAGATTGATTTGCGCAACGAACCGTAACCTTACTGATGCTTCAACCGATGGACGGTTTCGAAGAGATCTTTTTTATCGTATTTGTATTTTCCCTATTACATTGCCTTCGCTCAGGGAACGCCAGAATGACATTTCTGGCATGGTTGAGCATATTTTGAAAGATTACGGTTATACCCATTTCCCAATTGCACCGGAAGTAATATCACTGCTTCAGGAATATACCTGGCCTGGTAATATCAGAGAATTGAGAAACATGCTGGAACGAGCATTACTGCTTTCTCAGGGAGAACATCTGACTACAACACATTTCCCGGGCCTTGTTACCACCTGCGATGTCCCTGAAGAAGCTCCTAAAGTGGTCTGGAATCTCGAAGAGCTTGAATACAGCCATATTCAAAAAGCTCTGAGTCATTTCAATGGCGATAAATATGAGACCTCTTCTGCACTTGGGATCTCGCTTTCATCACTTTACAGAAAGTTGGAAAAAATCCAGAATGAAACAGCTTGAGTGACTATCACAGTCTCCTTTATCTCCAATTCTTCACGCTTCTCATTTACATTCCGTTAGTTTTCACATTCGGCACGATTGTTGATACATAATTGATCATCTGGAACTGACAACTCTATTCAAAGGAATGTCATGATTAATGTACAGAACGGTAAATATAATCGCAGAAATGAACTTACATTGCAAAACGGAAGGTATCAGGATTTCCTGAAATTCGCACTCAACAGAATTATTGAAACTGCTCTCTACTATGAATCACAGGCCAGAATTTCTCATTACCAGGTAAACAAACAGTTTCTCTACTTTTTAGCAGGAAAAAAAAGGGTTCAGCATGTGATCCTTGAAATTGTTGCATCCAAAAGCAACAGCTCAGAACAGAGCTCCGATCACTCATCTGTACATGCACAAACAATGGAATACATCTCACTTGCGGACTCGAAACCTGAGCTGATCATAAAGTATGCTCATGAACGGGCTGAAAAAGATGTAAATCTCTATACAAGCCTCGCAGCTCTCGAGGAAGATATACATACAAGAAAACTTTTATTAACTTTATCAAAAATGTCAAAAGATTTCATGCAGGATATTTCTGTCGGGTACTCAAAATTTACACAGCAGATTCCGTCACAGTTTCTCGCTACCCAGACCAATATGAGTTTTTATATCAAAAAACATGAAGAAACACCGGTCAGGTGAAAGGTTCGAAGGTTCAAGGTTTAAACGGCAGTAAATAAAAAAGGGCGAAGTTTACACTCCACCCTTTTACAATTTAACAATATTCGAAAAAACTGATTAGATGCCGGCTGCTTTTTTGACAGCATCAACCATATTGAGCTTTTCCCATGTGAAATTGGGAAGTTCTCTTCCAAAGTGACCATTTCGTGCAGTTTCACGGAAAATTGGTCTCTTAAGATCAAGTGCTTTGATAATACCCGATGGGGAAAGATCAAAAACATTCATAATTACATCGCAGATTTTATCATCAGAAATTTTACCAGTGCCAAAAGTATCAACATGTACTGACAAAGGCTTTGCAACGCCAATGGCGTAAGAAACCTGAATTTCGCAATGTGTTGCAAGACCTGCAGCAACGACATTTTTTGCAACCCAGCGGCTGGCATACGCAGCACTTCTGTCAACTTTTGATGGATCCTTACCAGAGAATGCACCACCACCGTGAGCACTGTAACCACCGTATGTATCAACAATGATCTTACGTCCGGTCAGCCCGGAATCACCATGCGGACCACCAACAACAAAACGACCGGTTGGATTGATATGATAAATTGTTTTGTTATCAAGGTATTTTGCAGGGATAATTTTTTTGATAACCTTTTCGATCATATCTGTAGTGATCTGCTCATGAGTAGCTTCAGGAGCATGCTGCGTTGAGATAACAACGGTATCTACACGAACAGGATTCAGACCATCATATTCTATAGTAACCTGTGATTTTGCATCAGGTCTGAGATAGGCAACTTCTTTACTTTCACGTGCACGTGTCACTTCTTCAAGGAGGCGGTGTGCATAATGAATCGCAAGTGGCATATAGGTCGGGGTTTCATTGCACGCATAACCGAACATGATTCCCTGATCTCCGGCACCCTGGTCTTTATGAAGCCCCTCACCCTCAGTAACACCCTGAGAGATATCGGGAGACTGCTGATGAACAGTGATCATAACGCCACAACTGTCTGCATCAAAGCCGATTCCACTATCTGTGTATCCGATTTCACGGATAGTTTTACGAACAACATCCTGAAAATCGACAACAGCTTTACTTGTAATTTCACCTGCAACAACAACCAGTCCGGTAGTCACCAATGTTTCACAGGCGACTCTGGAGTTGGGATCCTGTGCAAGCATTGCATCCAGAATTGCATCTGAAATCTGATCACACACTTTATCGGGATGTCCCTGAGAAACGCTCTCCGAAGTAAATAAACGACGCATTGA
This sequence comes from Chitinispirillaceae bacterium, assembly GCA_050301235.1. GTDB lineage: Bacteria > Fibrobacterota > Chitinivibrionia > Chitinivibrionales > Chitinispirillaceae > JAFGIN01. Next base: position 8,919 of record JBNKZD010000173.1, read on the forward strand.
TCCTCCTGAAAAAAACATCAAAAAATAGAAAAGATTTTAAAGATACATGATCCCGATCTGAATTTCAAGTATCAAAACAATCACAACAGCTCATTTTTTTGAACGTACATACTTTTCTATAATATCCATCACAGGAACATTGCTCTGTCTGGCGATCCTTTCCAGATCATCAAATTCAAGCTTGGAAAATGAATATCCGCCGATTGAACAATGCTTTTCGCTACAATCACTTCCCTCGAAATTGATTCCATTTAAATCCCGGCAGGCAATTATGCGTTTTTTATTTTCAATCCTGACCCCCAATGTCCTGGTAGTTTTAATTAAAAGATTGGAAAGGGCAATCGTTATCTCCGGCTTTGAAACCACCGAGACCCTATATCCAGGCCGACCTTTTTTCATAAATACCGGAATCCATATCACATCCAAAGCCCCATTTTCGAATAGTTGACGTGTTGTGTATCCCATCAACTCACCCGAAATGTGGTCCATATCAGATTCAATCACCGAAACATTATCATCTATCCCACCACCTGCACAATCACCGGTTTCAAGCAGCATAGTTCTGATATAATTTGGATGATGTTCAAATACTTTTGACCCGCATCCGTATCCACTGCGAACAACTATCCCCTCAGGTGTTGTTTGAACCTGTGTTCCAAGTGCTGTCAGGATCGCAGCACCCGTGGGGGTCAACAGTTCAGTCTCGACAGGAAGCGACCGAAACCGTTTTCCTTGAATCAATACGGCAACAGCAGGAACCGGAACCGGCATGACACCATGAGCAGCTTTCACCGTACCGAACCCATCAGTGAGTGTCGAATAATACACGGTATCGATTTTGAAATACTCCATCGCAGCGCAGAATCCAACAATGTCGATAATGGTATCAACAGCACCAATTTCATGAAAATGGACTTTTTCCAAAGGAATATTATGAACACGAGCTTCAGCCTGAGCCAGATGAGTAAACACCTTTTCTGCACGCAGCACAATACCTTCTTCAAGTTTGCCACCACGGAGGATTGCTAAAATATCGGTGTAATGACGGTAATCGTGAGATGGCTCACTTACGGGATCAATAATGGTGCAGAGAATCCCGTTTCTTTCAACTTTTTTAACATCGATTTTGATAGATTCAATATTAAGAGATTCAAGCCGTTTAATGCAATATTCTACCGGAAACCCTATATCAAACAGTGATGCTAAAAGCATATCGCCGCTGGCGCCGGAAAGTAGATCAAAAAAGAGATGCTGCATTTGTACCTCACATAGTCACAGGAAATTTCTGTAAATTACAAATATATTTATCACCAGCTATTCTGCGGGACATTTATTTTCAGCGAATATGGTTTTCAGACATTTTACGATAATTCAAATCTAAAGGTATACCATTCACCACACATGACATTACCAGGCCGGGTCATTGAAGAGCAGAAAAATTACTTTATTGTTGATACAGAACAATCAACATTTCGCTGCACTATCCGGGGTGTCCTTAAGAAAAACAGGGAACGTGTCTGCACCGGCGATCTTGTGACCATTGATGTAACTAATCAGGATAGCCGTGAAGGAGTTATTGCTGAAGTAAAGCAGCGATCGAGTTTTCTTAAACGACCAGCACTCGCCAATCTGACACAAATACTATTTGTTAACACATTCAAGCATCCATCACTCGACATGGAAGCTCTTGATCGCTTTCTGTTTGCATCCGAGGTCTATCAGATTCCTGCAGTCATTGTTTTTAATAAAACCGACCTGCTTGATGATGAAGATCGGAAAATGCTTGACACTATTGCCACATATTACGAAAAAACCGGCTATCGGACAGTTTTTACTTCTGCAAAAAAACAATCAGGTATGGATGAATTGATTGCTATATGCAGAAATCAGGTCAGTGCCTGTGCAGGGTTAAGCGGAGTAGGAAAAAGCACACTTCTGTCCCTTCTTTTTCCAGAAAAAAATTTCCGAACTGCCAGTGTCAGCGGTGCCACGGGCAGGGGTACCCACACAACAACATCGATTGTCCTGTTCCCCTTTGAAAACGGCTACATAGCAGATACACCGGGGTTTTCATTTGTAGACATACCACCAATCGATGAAAACGACGTAGTAACTTTTTTCCCAGAACTTGTCAAAGTGACTGGATCATGCCGTTTCAATAACTGCATCCATAATGGTGAACCGGGATGTGCAGTACAGGAACTTATTGACACAAACGAAATCCTAG
>JBNKZD010000174.1:0-49571 GCA_050301235.1 Chitinispirillaceae bacterium
AACCGATCGAATATCAACGTTTACGCCGTGAAGGGCTTTCCGGAAAAAAGCATATAGTTGGAATGTCTGTCAGGGAGGTGGGTGCTGCAGCACCGGATCTTCAGGAGGATCATTACCATGGGCTCCTTGCAAATGCGGCTGATTACATGATTGAACGCTTTGATGCAGATATCATGTTTATTCCGATGGAACCCCGTACATTTGACCTGCAGCATTCACACGCAGTGATCGCCCGTATGCTGCGACCTCAACGCGCCAGTGTACTTCAGGGTACCTACACTTCGGGTCAGCTTCTTGCAATAATAAAGCGTTGTGAATTCGTTGTTGGTATGAGACTTCACTTTCTCATTTTTTCGGCAATTCAGGGAGTACCATTTGTCGCTCTCCCCTATTCACCAAAGGTCGCAGGATTTCTTGATGATATGCATATGGAGATGCCTCCAATTAACAATGTCAATGAAGGGCGGTTGATGGCATATATCGACCGGAGCTGGGATCAGCGGGAGGAATTGCGCAATCAGATTAGAACTGCATTACCAGTTCTTCAGAAAAGAGCTATGCAGAATAATGCGATTTTAATGGATATAATTCAACGTAAAGTTTATACCCTCTGATCATTCGAATATGCCACCACTTCGCCCCCCGACAACCGACACCAGAATTACACTGCCACAATCACAGGCTCTGCTTGCAGGGACTACGGACGTACTTGTTGTGGGTGCTGGTCCTGCGGGTATCGGTGCTGCTTTAGGAGCAGCAAAATGCGGTGCAAATGTCATTCTTGCCGAGCAATATGGGTTTCCGGGAGGCTCCGCGACTGTGGCCCTTGTCATGCCTCTGATGTCTGCGCATACTCAGGAATCCAAGTTCAGACGCCCGGGAATGCAACTGTTATTCCCGACCGATCACGGGGAAGGAAAACGGGTGATTGCAGGTGTTTTACTTGACATAATTGATAGATTAATTCAGAAAGGTGGCGCCATTCCGCCATCCGTGGATACCGGATATGTTGTCCCGTTTGATCCCGAGGTGCTCAAAAGTACCATCACCGACATGCTTGATGAAACTGGTGTGCAGACACTCTACCATGTGTTTGCCAGTGGTTTTTTGTCTGATGATTCGTATACTACAGTTATTTTTCATTGTAAATCTGGTCCCATAGCGGTCAGAGCACATTGTGTTATAGATTGTACTGGTGATGGAGATATCGCTCACTATGCAGGTGCCGAATTTAACATTGGGAGAGAACCTGATCATCTCACACAACCGATGACTCTGTATTTCAGAATGACTGGATTCGAAAGAGCAGCCTTCATGGAGTATGTCCACAATCATCCGGAACAGTGGTATGGGGTGTTTGGATTATGGGACCTCATAGAAAAGGCAACTGCAGAAGGTAAATTAAATCTACCGAGGGAAGATTTACTTATGTTTGCATCACCACACCCCCAAGAAGTATGCGTTAATAGTACACGTGTCACAGAAGCGAGTTGTATCAACATATTCGATCTTACCCGTGCTGAATATGAAAGCAGAAAACAGGCACATGAAGTTTCAGAATTTCTCAGACGCTATGTCCCCGGATTCAATAATTCCTACCTTGCCCAAACTGGAGTACAGATTGGTATTCGTGAAGGAAGACGAATTATTGGTGACTATACCATCACTGGTCAGGATATTCTCGATGCACGAAAATTTTACGATGTTGTTGCCCGAAGCGCCTATCCACTTGACATACATAATCCCAAAGGGAAAGGTACACGAATCGAACGTCTTCCCAATGGAGAGTCCTACGATATTCCACTTCGCTGCCTGCTTCCAAAAGGTTGCAGCCACCTTCTTGTGGGTGGCAGATGTATTTCAGGAACCCATGAAGCACACTCATCATATCGGGTAATGCCTGTTGCAATGGCAACAGGACAGGCTGCCGGAGTATGTGCTGCACTTGCAGCTAAAAACAAATGCGATACAAGGTCAATTGACTATAAAGATATACAGACGGAACTGCGAAAACAGAATGCGAGTTTGTGGTAGAATGGCATTATCTCTGCTGCCCTTGCTCGGGCCTCATCATTTCCTGATAAACAGATCGCATTTTCTGCATCTGCTCGATCATCATACGCATATCTCTTTCGTCCAGTTGTAGAAGCAGTTCCTGCTTAAGATTTAGATTATTATCATATTTTAAAAGTTTATTACCAAGTACAACGATGATTCCATCAGTAACAGGAATAACTTCCCGTTTCATCATCATTCCCATGCCTGGCATTTGATTCATCATTCCTGTGGAATCGTTTCCCATCATCATAACTTTTATTTTTTTCGGTTGATATTGAATACCTTTATTTGGTTGGGCATAAGAGGTAGAAAGGAACACGGTTCCAATTAGTAGAATACGGACTATACGGATCATGAAGAGCCTCCTTAACTGGAGAATTTGCATGTTTTTTTGTGTTTTTTGGTTCTGGGCGAAACGAAGTATATAAAACAAAAATACGCAAAGACTATTCCTCATTAATTATATTAATTTATCCTATTTCATTTTGTGAGTATAAACGTAGACTTAAAATAAGTAATCCAATGCACTCTTGAGTGTGAACCTCGAGTACCCGTTACCGGAATTCTCGAAACCACTGCCAATGGTCAGACGAAGATTTTCCTTGATATATCGTTTGTATTCTCCGGAGAAGTAGATTCCAACACCAGATTTTTCCTTCGCTTTAGCTTTAAAGTGATAGAATGTGGGACCAGCAGCTACGTTTATCTCCATTAACAATTTATCTTCGTAATGATACTCCAGACGCGGATTGTGGCTCATGTATGATTGCGGACTGAAATATCCCCCGGGTCCAACAAGTGTATCAATGGTTGAAAAACCTGAATTATCATTTCGAAACCTTTTTCCGCAAAATTGATATGCAATCACCCCTCGATGCATCTCCTTTACAGGAATATTAATCTTTCCTTCTGCGGTAAATCCGGCCATGTCGTTGTTTGATGCAGCTTCTGATGAAACCCATCCGAAATACGGATTGGCGAGGAATTCAATAATACTTAGTTTTTTGTAAAAGTCTATAAAAAATTTGTTTGATTTAGCTGATCCGATATAATTAGTTCGGGTGTAAAGATAAGTGTCATGGCCTGCGAGGGATGTTATAGACTCGTAAATCAACTCTCTATTAAAACCGGCTTTCAGAACAAAATCAGGTACTTCAAGAATATATTGCAGAAGCACTTCCATCCCATCGCCTGTCCGAACCAGTGAATGATATCCCAGATTCAGTTCTGCTGCATGTATGCTTTCAAACCGGTAGACTGCACCACCTTTAAACAATCCACCTTTTGCATTACCCTGATATTGATCACCTGATGCATAGGTTTCAAATCCAATTTTTCCATTGACAGTTAATTCGGGTAGAACATCGTAACGTCCCTGTATACCCAGGAAAACGCCATTAATTCCATTCCAATCACCAGGCTGATATAAGTAATCGACCAGACCACCTGCGAACGGTTCTCGTCCTTTGGTCAATTCACGTTTTAATTCAGCAACCTCTTTGTTTTTTGGAGCATATTTAGCAGCCAGTTTTGAATGATAGGCAGCTTTGTCCTTGTTGCCTATCCAGGCATACCCTTTTGCTAAACCAGCATGTGCATTACCATTATAAGGTTGATATTTTAGAACAACTTCGTACTGACGTATTGCTTCAGGTGTTGTTTCTTTACGTACGCTTAACAACCTGGCATATTTCATGCGAACAGGCACATTAGATGGGTCACTTTTAAGAATCGTTGCATACTGTTTTTGTGCTTCCCCCCTGTTCGATTGGCGTGTTGAAAGAAGATTAGCATACTTTTCACAGGTTTTCAAACTTCCGGTTTTTGACAGGACGAACTTATACTCTTTTTTTGCATCTTCAAAACGCTGAGAATTTGCAGCAAGCGCATCTGCGTACTCCTCATGAAGAGTTATATCTGAGCCACGTTTTTGGACAAGCCTTGAATACACCCGTATTGCTTCACTGTTATTTGACTTATTGCGTACACACAACCTTGCATATTCATGCTGTATCTCAAAATCATCAGGATTTTGCTGTGCCAGCTTTTTGTATTCGACGATCGCATCCCCGATGCGGCTATCATCCCAGAGCAGCAGGGCACGATACTCTTTCCGATATTTTTTATTATCAGGCTCCTCTTTTATCAGTTTGCGATATTCAATGATCGCTTCTGATGATGTCCCCTTTTTTGCAGCGAGTAAGCGAGCCAGTTTATACCGGTAAGCTTTATTGTTTTCTATTGATAATCCAGCCCGATAATATTTAACAGCATCCAGCTTCCTGTACGAATACCGTTCCCACTGCAGCAGGTCCCCGAGCTTAAATGCAATAGAAGCGTCATCAGAAAATTTGTTGACATACGTTTCATATGACTGGATTGCCTGGTCTGTCATCCCCTGGAGTTCACAGGATTGCCCCAGGAGTTTCAAGGCTTCTTTATTATTCCCATTTATCGCTACAGCAGCCTTGAACGCTTCTATAGCCGCAGCATAATTTTTAATTTTTAAATTAGATTTTCCCCGCATGATATACCAGCTCTCTTTAAGAGATGCTGCATCTGACACTGAGTATAAAATTAAGAGGAAAGTACCTAAAATCCCAATCGTAATTCTAATTTTTTCAATATTTTTCATTGTGTCAACTACTTACAAGCATTGTTGCCGCTATACCTGTATTAAATTCAGTAATGTTCTGATCGACTTTCTTAACAAGCCCTGCTCTCCAGATACCAGTGCCAGGAAGCAATTGTTTAAAATAGACTACATCCATTTTTTCTTCGCTATTGTCGGTCACAATTGTCAGTTCTTTTTCTGATGGCGCTTCATTCAGAATCATCAAAATTCCACACCCGTATTGGCTTTTATCAAGAAACCATATATCATACCCGTAATCACTGCTTTTTACTGTTCCTTTTTTGAAACAGGAAGACCTTACTTCCATACGTCTGCAATGGCGTTGTGGAAAAAAACATTTGATAACACCCCAGATATAAAAAAACGCCATAGACACACTTCTCTGCGGTCGTTTATCATGACTGTGTTCCCATGTTTCCGGATCACTGAAAATCATCAGAAATAGTTTTCTTTCAAGCGTTGCATCCACACCTTCAAAACGATATGCACATCGTGCGTTATTCTTTCCACATTTTTCATAATACACCATTCGCGCACCGATACGAATTTCACGGTTTATATCAATAACTGCAAATCGAGGACACTTTGTTTTATCAGACACTTTAAATGCTGCACCTCTGATACTGAAATCGACCGATTGTAATTCAAGAATACCTTCTTCACTGATAATTCTGCACGGGAAAGCTCTGTTTACCCTGTCGGTCTCCCGACGCTGAGGACGCTCCCATGCGACAAGTAGTGCACTGCCAAGCAGAAAAAGATTATAAATTGCCCAACCCATATTGAAAAAATACGCATCGCGTTCAATTCCAAAGTAATTGAACTCAAAAATACCCTTACCGATTGCAAAAAGTGATATTCCAAATGCGATTAAAGGCAGTTGTACCGATTTAAAATCAAATTGACGATTTGTTGATTTGATTCCCTTGGGAGTTACTTTGAAACCAAGCTTTTTCGGTAACAGCAGGTCAAACATTGACCTGAACATCTGGAAAAATATCAGATTTTCATACGCCTGCCCCCAAAGCATCCGAGGCCAGGTCGGCAACAGTGATGAGTTAATCATTGGTAAAACGATCATATATGGTATCAGATATGCCATCAAAATAGCAACATCGGAAAATAACGGATGAAGATGAAACAACAGATACAACAGAGGAGTTGCCCAGAATGCCACCTTAGGCAGTGGATAGAGAAAGTAGTACAAGGATGCGAAATATCCCAGACGATGTCTCCAGGGCAATCCTTTCATTTTTAGAGGATTATCTTTGAAAAAGATCTGAAGACACCCCAGCATCCATCGCCGGCGCTGCACAATAAACGAAGACAGATTTTCCGCTGTCAATCCACCCAGCAGGTCTTTATTTACAAATACCGATTTCCAGCCTCGCGCATGAAGATGCTGACTGGTATGGATATCTTCAGTGATACTTAACAGCTGAATTCCACCGATCTGCTCGATAGCTGTTCTGCGAAATATGGCACCACTGCCGACAAAGAATGATCCACCCCACCCATCACGTGCCCCCTGCACTCCATGATTGAACTGATCCGCTTCATCGGGCACGCAATGCTCAGATGAAAATGCACGCTGAAAAAGATCTGCATTGTAAAAGTGATGTGGAGTCTGGAGCATCCCCACTTTTTCATCAGAAAAGAAAGGTACTGTTTCATCAAGAAAGGTTTTTACAGGTATATGATCGGTATCAAAAATAAGCAGAAGTTCACCTCTTGATTTACTAATAGCATTATTGATATTTCCTGCTTTAGCATGTTTTTTAGGTCCCTTTACATAAATTACTCCAAGCCGTGCAGCGAGATCGACAACTTCCTGGCGATGACTGTCGTCACAAACATGAATTATTTTATTGGGGTAATTCATATTCTTTGCAGCAAGAACCGTTTTCTCCAGGATCCCCGGGTCTTCAGAATAGATTGGGATAAAAATATCAACACTTGGCAGATAATCAGGAACATGCGGCTTTTTTCTGCGATATTCAGGGTTGAGTCCGGTTTGCACAAACAGAAAAATAAGTGTTGAAAAGCAATATATTTCTGCCAGCAACAACGTAATACTTATAAACGGTCCAGCCGGTTCCAGAAAATTAAGTGTGAACAAACGGAAAATAAGGTAGCGTATGCAAATGATACCACCAGAAATCAGAAATCCCGCTTTTGCGAGTTTTTTGAATGGAACATTTTTAAATCGGGAGATAATATAGAAAAGGATAGCAGCAATGCAGAGTACCCATGGAAAATGACTCGATATATCCCTGAACTCGATCGGTGAGAGAAAATCCATAAACTCATCAAAGTTCCGGATACCTTTCAGTTCAAACGCCCGCCCAAACCACAGCCAGTTATGGAAATAATAAGGAGTCGGTGACCCTTTAAGCGTTTTTTTCCAGAGTGGATCCAGTTTTTCGCTTCGCAACTCCTTTGCAAACGGTTCATTAATGACAGTTGCAAGTGCCTGCACAGTCGCATATAACGGCAACCCCTCAAATTCAGATTTAGCGGTTCCATCGAGCTGATAGGTATCATAAAAAGATTTGTTTTTCTTCCACTCGGTTTGAAAAAAACGAAGCATCTCCTTCCGCAACTTCTCTTCACTACGCCCAAACCACCTGTAATCTACTGCAACTCTCCAGAAAATCGGAAATGCATCATAGCTGAAACAAGTTAGATCTTTACTTCCGGGACGCTGAAGCAGCAATGTCCCTGTCTTTTTATCTAAGTATATAGTCTCCGGAGGAAGTTGCAGCTCCAGATCATCATATATCCAATGAAGAATCTCGTATGAAGTCTCAACCACCTGTTTCCAGGGGTGATCCGGATCTACTGCGGCAAACGTCTCGTATGCATAAGGAGCAAGATAAGCGACATGGATTGTGGGATAGCGTTCTGATGAAGCCCAGTTGCCGCCGGTCAGGTAATATTTTTCATCAACTTTAACTACTTCATATGTCCATATATCCCGGATTATTTTCCGGGCATCTTCAGCATATAGCTCGATTTTAAACTGCCGTGATGCCAGAAGCAAAGCAAGCGCAATGTCAACATCAGCATCAGTCGCAGCATTATAATCGAGTATTTTGCCGTTATTATATTTCCAGGCAAAGAGTTTATCATTTTTCCTTTTCAGGTTTTTCTTTGTCCAGTTCCACACAGTATCAAACATCGTCTGATCTGATGCCCAGACGGCGCGAAGCATGGCGTAGCTCTGCCCTTCGCTTGTAGTCACCCCCTTTTCATCATGACTGATCACCCGACCGTTTTCGATAAAATTGAATTTATAAAATGTCCAGAGTGCGCTGAGTTCGTCGAGTTGTTTTACGCGATCAGCGACGGAGGGTGTTATCAACAGGATTATATATAGAAAAACAAAAATCGATTTAAGCGTTTTAGTTTTAAATTTCACTCTTTAACGTTCCTTATATAATTTCTTGCCGGATAGTTTTAATTTCACTATCTCCCTATTCCGAAACAGGGACTGAAATTGAAGAGACATACCTGATCTGTTGTTAGTATCCAAAAGGATCTGTTACGTTTTTGTATTTACAACATTAGAAGTACATATCGTTCGTTTTAAGTCTTTTTTAAAATAATTTTTTCACCTCAAAGGGTCATTAGAAGGTTATCACAGGTAACATTTTTCGCTAAATAAAATTCGTTTTGGCGCCCGAGGCCACTTGGTGGGGCCCAGACCATTAGTAAAGCGGTCACCATTTGTGTGCCCTCACCCAGTGGCCTTAGGCGTCGTCGGAGGGTAAGGCAACACGAGATCCACTTGTTTAGGCGCAAGAAAATGAGTGAATGAAAAAAGTATTGACATCCAACTTACTGGACAGCCAAAACTGTTTTAAAAAATGAAAAGCATACAATACTTGTATGTTTTCATTTCATATTTAACAGCCCTCACTGAACCGAAACCGCCATACAACGTTTCAATTCCTTCAGATCCATATTTTTGCGATTACTATAGTCCTGAATCTGATCCGCACCTATCGTTCCAATTGCAAAATAGCGCGATTGCGGATGTGCAAAGTAGTAACCGCAAACTGAAGCCGCAGGGTTCATCATGTAAGAATCGGTAAGTGATACACCAATATTTGATTGCACCTTGAGCATATCAAAAATCTGCTGTTTCTCGGAGTGGTCCGGACATGCTGGATACCCCGGAGCTGGACGAATTCCATGATACTTAACATGAAGCATTTCGCTGATCTCTATGTTTTCAGAAGGATCGTATCCCCAGTAGTTTTTGCGTACCTGTTCATGCAGATACTCTGCAAAAGCTTCTGAGAGTCTGTCTGCCAGAATTTTTGCCATCAGAGCAGAATAGCTGTCTCCCTCTTTTTCGTACATTGCTACAAGCTCCGTAAGCCCCTTCCCGGCAGACACTGCGAACATACCAAGATAATCAGTTTTTCCAGATTCTTTTGGTGCGATAAAATCTGCCAGAGAAATGTATGCAGAATCATCTGCTTTTGCGACCTGTTGACGCACACAGTGTACGTTCCCAAGGACTTTTTTACTTTCACTATCATACAACTCGATATCATCACCCGTGCTGTTTGCAGAAAAAAATCCGATTACACCATCAGCAGTAAGATAGTTATTTTTGATAATTGTTGCCAGCACCCGGTGCGCATCATCAAGCAGTTTTGAAGCATGTTCTCCAACTTCTTTATCTTTAAGAATATGCGGGTAGGTTCCCTGAAGTTCCCACGCTTTGAAAAAGAAAGTCCAGTCGATATACCTGGACAGTGTATCGATCGAACACCCTTTTATCACTGACACACCCAATTTTTGCGGCTTCACCGATGAATACCAGGTGTAATCAATTTTCAATTTTTTAGCACGCGCTTCTTCAAGTGGAAGCAATTTCTTTACAGAAGCATTTTCATTGAAATTATTTCGCACCGTTTCATACACTGATTTGAGTTCATTGATATACTGTGCAGAGGTATCCTTTGAAAGCAGTTTCCGACATACCTGAACCGCCAGTGATGCATCACGGACCTGTACAACTGCACCTGAATAATTAGGAGCAATCTTTACAGCAGTATGTGTCTTTGATGTAGTCGCGCCTCCCACCAGAAGCGGCATTTTCATCCCGAGTCGTTCCATCTCTGATGCTACAAATGACATTTCTTCAAGTGATGGCGTAATCAAACCGCTCAGACCAATGATATCTACTTTTTCTTTAATTGCTCTATCAAGGATATCCTGTGATGGGACCATTACGCCCATGTCGATAACCTCATAGTTGTTGCATTGCAAAACTACACCGACAATATTCTTACCAATATCATGAACATCACCCTTTACCGTAGCAAGGAGCACCTTAATTCGCTCAGTTGCTTTAGCATTCTGTTTCATTTCATCAAGATACGGTGTCAGCACACCAACAGCTTTACGCATAACCCGTGCACTCTTGACAACCTGCGGCAGGAACATCTTTCCCTCACCAAAAAGTTCTCCAACCGTATTCATGCCATCCATGAGTGGTCCTTCAATGACTTTGAGCGGATCACCATATTTTTTACGCGCATCCTCAACATCAACATCGATAAATTCAGTAACACCTTTTACAAGCGCATGACGGAGTCGTTCTTCGACTGACTGTTCACGCCACGACAGATCCTGTTCACGTGCTTTTTTGTCTCCACCTACAGCAGTATCTGCGTATTCAAGGAGTCGCTCGACAGAGTCATCTCTTCTATCAAGTAGTACATCTTCAACCCTCACACGGAGTTCCAGCGGGATCTCTTCATATACCGCAAGCTGCGTTGGATTAACAATCCCCATATTCATACCCGCTTTGATTGCATGATAGAGAAATGCAGCATTTACCGCTTCACGAACAGTATTATTTCCTCTAAACGAGAACGACACATTGCTCACACCACCGGAGACATTGGTTCCAGGAAGGTTCTTACGAATCCAGGCTGCAGCTTTAAAAAAATCAATTGCATACTTCCGGTGTTCATCGATACCGGTACCAACAGCGAAAATATTGGGATCGAAGATGATATCGCCGGATGCAACACCAACCTTTTCGGTAAGTAATTTATAACTACGTTCACAAATCGCAATTTTACGTTCGTAGGTGTCAGCCTGCCCCTGCTCATCGAAAGCCATGACTACCATTGCAGCACCATATCTTCTGACAAGACGCGCCTTCTCAAGAAATGCCGATTCACCTTCCTTGAGGCTGATAGAGTTAACAATAGACTTTCCCTGCACGCACTGAAGTCCCCGTTCGATCACTTCCCACTTTGATGAGTCTATCATAACTGGAACTCTACAGATATCCGGTTCTGATGCAACCATGTTGAGAAAATCGCCCATAGTTTTCACACCATCGATCATTGCATCATCCATATTGACATCAATGACCTGCGCACCACCCTCAACCTGATCCCGTGCGACATCAAGTGCAGCTTCAAAATCACCACTTGCAATCAGTTTTTTAAATTTAGCTGATCCGGCAACGTTGGTACGCTCGCCAATATTGACAAAAAGACTATTCGAATCAACCACAAGTGGTTCAAGCCCTGCAAACACAGTTATGTTCTTGCGGACTCTCTTTCCACGCGGTGCCACACCTTTAAGAGTTTCAGCGATAGCACGAATATGCTCCGGTGAAGTTCCGCAACATCCTCCTGCAAAGTTGATCATCCCTTCATCTGCAAATCCACGAATAATTTGTGCCGTTGTTTCGGGAGACTCTTTATACCCGCCGAACCCATCAGGAAGACCAGCATTAGGATGAACACTGACAGCACACATTGCAACATCAGCAATCTCTTTCAAAAACGGGCGCATCTCTGATGCACCAAGTGCACAGTTCAATCCAATACTCAAAGGATCCGCATGCATTACCGAATAATAAAAAGCAGCAGAAGTTTGACCACTCAGTGTCCGACCTGATTTATCGGTAATGGTACCTGAGATCATTATCGGAATAGCAACGTTCTTTTCTCTCATGCAATCCTGAATCGCACAGATAGCAACTTTGGCATTCAACGTATCAAAAATTGTCTCGATCAGAAAAAGATCAACACCACCGTCAATGAGACCGGAAACTGCTTCATAGTATGATTTGTATAACTGATCAAAAGTAATACCACGGAATCCGGGATTGTTGACATCAGGTGATATTGACAGCGTCTTCCCAGTAGGTCCGATAGATCCAGCAACAAACCGTTGCACACCACTGTTTCCTTTAACAAAGTCGGCTATCGTTGATTTGGCAAGTGATGCAGCCGCCCTGTTCATTTCATAACAGTAATCCTGTAAACCGTACTCATCCTGGCTAACCGATGTAGATGTGAATGTATTGGTTTTGAGAATATCAGCGCCAGCTTTGAGATAATTTGTGTGAAGATCACGAATAACCTCCGGACAGGTCAGCACCAGAACATCGTTATTTCCTTTAAGTTCCTTTTCATGGTCTGCGAACCGCTTTCCCCTGAAATCCTGCTCGGTCAGTTTCAGCCGCTGAAGAGTTGTTCCGGTAGCTCCATCAAGGATTAAAATCCGTTCTGAAAGTAGAATTTCAAACATTGTACGCAGATTATTCATGAAAGTTCCATTGGAAATACCAGAAACATAAAATTTCAATATGAAACATCCGGTATTTCAGATTAAAGTTAAAGATACGCACCCATTCCAGATAATCAGAAAAGTGCAGCCTGAAAAATAGTTTATTCCGAACAAAAATTTTATAGCAAAATTAAAAAAAACTCTTCCTTTTTCAGTTGCCACAATTATACAATTCTCATTACCAATACAAATTATTAATGATCAAACAGGGAATTCACCCTGAATCTGGTGATCCCCGAACCACTAAGGAGTAATAAAAATGAAAGCTGCGGTTCTCAACAAAGCGAACAATTCTTACAAAGCACTTGATTCCTTTATCAATTTTCTGGGTATCGAAACAGGTGCTTTAACACGTAAAAGTGATCTGATTACCATTCTTCACCAGGCCCAAAGGATTTTTGGCTATATTCCACAGGATGTGCAGCAGCACATTGCCAGAAAGCTCAATATTGGCATCTCCGACATATCAAATATCATTAATTTTTATAGTTTTTTTACTACAGTACCGCATGAACCACATATGCCAGTATATACAACAATGGTTTTTTCCGGCAATTGAACCCATCCCAATGATAAATTCATTCTCACACGCCTGATCGCATCGCAAAAGCTGTAAAAAAGTTCTTCAGATGCGATCAGCAGGACAGCTGTGGCATCAAAGCATTTCCTATAAAATTAAAACCAATATTTTTTATTTCACTGACAGTGCATTTATTTCCGCATACCTTTTTTAATGAAAAACGTATTCAATCTATCTATTGCACTATATTGTATCTTGCAGACCGGATGGTGTATATTGTTTAAGTGAATCAGTGACTTATGGAATTCAGCCTTTATGCATTCATATACATTTAGAAAATATTCCTGGTTTTGCAGCGCCACACTGTTTATACTATGTTTCTCTTCATTTCCAAGGGCACAATCAATTGACACAACAATATTCGGCGATGGTGGTCCGGGCCCGTACTGTATAAGTACCCATTTTATAGATACATCAACACTGACCGTACATTTACAAGACTCTTCGGGCACTCCACCCTGGAATTGGATAAAGGATCTCAACAGTATTCTGTTTTTCTCCCCAATAGATTCTGGTATTCCGATTCAAATTTCGTTTAAAACCGATTATTATGGATTACCTAAAGTCTATTCTCTCTTTCCAAAAACTTTTTTTACTCCATCGGATTCTTTCCAGCCGGCAACAAGCACTTCAAAACGGTTCTTTTCACTTAATGACAATGAGCAACTTCAGGTAAGCGGCTTTAAAAGTGTGGGTGTCTCTATTGGTACATTCGGCCAGGTGAATATCGCTCAGGGTCTTGACATTGAAATAAATGGCGAAATACGACCAGGGACCGAAATCGGAGCACATCTCAGTGACCAGGGTTCATCACTGGAAGGTAACACGCGGGAGATCAGTGATTTTGATATGGTTTATATCACTCTGAAAGATCCACTCTTTGATGTTACTGCCGGTGATCAATACATTTCATGGCTACCGGGAGGTATTCTAAAGGGGAACAAAAAAATCAAAGGTTTATCGGTAAACGTCCATAAAAAATTGTGGCATGTAGGAGCTTTTGGAGCACTGAGTGGCGGTAAATACGCATATGATCAGTTCAGAGCTGTTACCGGTATC
Source organism: Chitinispirillaceae bacterium (assembly GCA_050301235.1). Lineage (GTDB taxonomy): Bacteria > Fibrobacterota > Chitinivibrionia > Chitinivibrionales > Chitinispirillaceae > JAFGIN01. The sequence goes on from JBNKZD010000174.1 coordinate 13,947, forward strand.
CAGGGACCCTATACGCTGAAGGGAAATGGTGAAAAGGGTTTTATCTATCCTGTAAATGGTACAGTAAAATGCAGGCTCAACGGGAAGCTTCTTGATGAGGGGGAAGACAAAGATTTTACTGTTGATTATGATCTTGGTACCATTTCTTTTACATCGAAAACAGTTGTTACCGATGATGATATTGTCAAGGTTGAATATGAATATAAACTGTTTGATTTCCAGCGTGTTGTTGCGGGCGGTACGGCAGGGATTCACTCAGGTGATTCATCGATTCGGGTCGAAGGTGTTATCTGGTCTGAATTTGATAACAAAAATAATCCAATTGATCTTTCTTTTACCAGTGAGGACCTGCGAATCCTGAAGAATGCAGGTGACGCTCCCCCGCAGGGAACCGCATTCAATATGGAAAGCGTCCATCCCAATGATGTATCAAAAGAGGACGCATACTACCCTCTTTACAAAATAGGGAAGGACAGTGCAGGGTATACCAAATTTACACATTTCCGTTATGATAAATCCAAGCCAGATAGTAATTCAGGATTTTTCAAAGTAAGCTTTTCAAAAGTTGGTGAAGGTGAAGGTGAATATGTGCAAAGTACCGATTCTTATTATAAGGACTATATCTACGTTTATGAAGGTCCAGGAAAAGGTTCATTTACCCCCCGCATCTCCATGACAACACCAAAGCGGTTAACTTCTGGAGAAATGGGCATACACCTGAATTATCCACTGCTCAAAGCAGATCTCAATTTTGTTGGTCAGGAACAGGATAAGAATCTCTTTTCATCAAAAGAAGACAATGATAACCTCAGCTCTTCAGGACGGTTCAATTTCACTGCGGGTAATAAAACGTTCAGTAAACGTTCGGTTTGGGTCACTGGAAAACTTTCAGGTTCATCCACACGGTTTGAAGATGAGCTCATCTCTGCATGGGATCAGTATAATAACTGGAATGACCGTTCTCTCGACATTTCACAAAAGCAATTACTCTTGTGGGAAGCGGGATCCGGTGTTACGTTTTTACCTGGCCTCTGGACACAACTTATATATGGTCAGAACCGGAAAGCATCACTGATTGCAACCGATAAAATTAATAACACCACCAGTTATTCTATTGGTAAAAATCTCAATTTCACCTATAATGGTAATTATTACCGCCATAACCCGCTTAACAGTGACCGTTACAGTCATACCCAGCAGTTCGTTTCAAAATTCACTCCAGATAAGCATGAAATTATTGCAACACTGAAAGAGGAGTGGCGTAAAGATTCGTTACATAATGGCAACGGCATGCAAACCGCAGCGATCGAATATGCGTATATTCCATGGGCACTCAGACAGCAACTTTCGTATGACAAATTAAAACATGGTCATGGAGAGATATTTTCATCAAGCGACTCCGGATATCAGTTCCAGTGGGCTCAATCATTGAAACAAACACTTTTTTCTATATGGAATATCGATGCGACTTCCCATTTTTACCGGCAGGTATTAAAAGACAAATCAAAAACGACTGCATTACTTGTCGATTTTCATGGTGAATTTGAGAGTCAATCCAAACGGTTTTCATCAGAACACTTCTATCGAACTAGCTCCGAACGATCAACATCATATATAACCGTTCCTATTTATGCCGGAAAAGGTCTTGGCACCCATATACTGGACACGACCAGAATTCACGGAGACACAACCCTTGACTATTTTATTCCTCATGTCCCGGGAGACTGGATTGTAGAGCAGCGGGAAGCATCAGATAAGATGTCTGATGCGATGATGAAAAAGACTCTGCTTACCTTTTCATGGTCCTATACCCCTCCGGACAATCTCGATGGCTTTCTTGGCGACTTACGCTGGGAGGGAGATCTTTCCTGTGAAGAATATGTTGATGCTGCCCGAAAAAGTGGCATAACATGGCTGCCCGGAGTCTCTTCACTTAAACTTACATCGCAGAAAAAATGGTCGGAACAGGTCACCTATTGCGATTTGAGTTACCGTCAGGATATCGACTGGACACATCCCACTAATAATAATATCAGCTTTTCATTAAATTCAGAACCATTTCTGCATCAACTTCTTTCTTATAGAGAATCCGGTTTCGAATCAGGTCTTTCATTAAATACAGTATCAAAAAACAGCAAAATCGTATATGGCATTAAATACATTTCGCTCTTCCATGATGACAGCAGTGCGACCGATTATGATGCATACAATGCGGGTCTGGAGTTTTCACAACGATTTGAGCTTAACCATGGTTTGGGGATATATTGCCAGGAAAATGCTGGAATTGGTAAAGAAACGCGCAAAGATGGTCTCCCTCCAAAACCGTTTAACCTTGCAAATCAGTACTACGCACAACTTAATCCCGGAATTACATTCAAACTTAACAAAATCGGATGGTCAGAAGCTTCATATACCTTTTCCCAAGTCACTATTCCCGGAGAATACGATTACCGGATCGCCCGCGGATTTTCATCAGGAATCTCACATGTACTCTCTTTCACTGCCGATTTTCGTATCGGGAAATATTTTTCGGTGCGGGGGATGTATCGGGGTGAGTTCAGAAAAAGCGGTAATCAAAAAGAATTTGATAACAAGGACAATGTCTTCTCGATGGAGATGAAGGCGTTTTTGTAGTTCTGGAATATAAGAATGTGGGTATTGGGTGTGACAATACGCAATGAGTCGCATATCGCCTCATCCCCTCAATCCCCCTCTCCATAGGAAATGGAGAGGGGGAATAAGAACAAATTGCCGATGTTGGGATCCCACAAAAAATCACGATTTACACAATTCTTTTTCTATTACCGCTCATAAACAGATTTTTACAACTCTCTGAAAAAGCCTGATTAAGCCGGTTTTGAATGTTACATCACCAATAATTCTTCAAACAACCCACCACTTTTTTGAACTCTGTCAGGGGAAAAAGTGGGTCTGTAACATTACAATATCAAGAAGTAACAACCTAGTAATCGTGATAATGCATTTTGAGGAAGTAGCTAATTGGTGCGAAATTGGTGCTCATCTTATGAAAAACATAATAATATGTAATTTGAATTACTAAATATTATAATAATATGTAATTTGAATTACTAAATATTATAATAATTTGTAATTTGAATTACTAAATATTATACTTGGTTATATGAATAGGAATTTCAGGAATGATAAGTAGAAAAATAGCCGAATTAATTAAAAAGGATATGTTTCGCGGAAAGGCGATATTGTTGTTTGGGGCCAGACAGACGGGCAAAACAACCCTGATTAATAATTTAATTAAAGAATATCAGGATAGTGTTCTTTTCCTCAATGGTGATGAGCCGGATGTCCGAACTTTGTTATCCGGAGTTACATCATCAAAATGGAGAAATATTATCGGTAACAAAAAGATAGTTTTTATCGATGAAGCTCAGCGGATAGAAAATATTGGGATATCGATAAAACTGATAACTGATCAATTACCGGATATTCAGGTGATTGCCAGTGGATCTTCATCATTTGAGCTTGCAAATATGTCAAATGAGCCACTCACAGGAAGAAAATTTGTGCACAACCTGTTTCCTTTTTCTTTCGGGGAATTATGTGACTCACATGGCCTGTTAGAGGAAACCAGGAACCTTGAACACAGGTTACTGTATGGGTATTATCCAGATGTTATTACATCAAGAGGTGAAGAACAGAGAATTCTTAATTTACTCGCTGAAAGTTATTTGTTTAAAGATATTCTTATTCTTGATGGTGTTAAAAAGCCTTCAATTTTGATGAAAGTACTTAAGTCACTTGCACTCCAGGTTGGAAGTGAGGTTTCCTTTTCTGAAATCGCCCAGCTGGTTGACTCAAATAGGAATACTGTAGAAAAATATATAGACTTACTTGAAAAAGTATTCGTGATTTTCAGTTTACCAGCATTAAGCAGGAATGTTCGTAACGAACTCAAAAAAGGTAAAAAATTTTACTTTTATGACAATGGAATCAGAAATGCAATTATTGGAAATTTCCAATCCGTAAGCACCCGTTCTGACATTGGAGCACTATGGGAAAATTTTTGTATAAGTGAAAGGGTCAAGCATTCATCAAACAATAACTTATATTGTGATAAATATTTCTGGCGCACTACACAGCAACAGGAAATCGATTATATTGAAGATAGAGATGGCATTTTACATGCATTCGAATTCAAGTGGAACAGTGTGAAAAAAAACCATTTTCCACAAACATTTACTAAAGCTTACCCGGAGCATACTGTATCTGTCGTTAACCCATCGAATATTGACAATTTTTTAATGGTGTAACTATCGGTATTGCATTTCAACCTTTACCTGCCTTTCATGCTGTCGGTTTAACGTTTTCGTAAACATTTCGCTAAAAACGCCTGGCAATTTTTCCGCCAAAACCTCCACCCCAACCTCAGTCTTTCCACCATTTTTTGCAACACGCTGCACAATCAAATCAAAATCAGAGAAAAACAATGTCACACGCTTCAACCAACGCTCAATTTGAATCACAAACAGAAAAACCAGCCGTGATTAATTGCTGAAGTTTTGATCTGGTTTTCGTTGAGATGAACAGTTTTTTCCTATCGACCGAATCTGCAAAACCATCAAGAAGCATTGCTCCCATACTTCCATAGCCGATAATTCCAATTTTTTTCGTCATCTTACTTTTCTTCTTTAATAGAAAGTGGTTTATTCTTCTCGCCAAGATACATTGCAAGCAATACAAGGTCCTCTTTACCCTCGTTTTTTCCATTATGAAATGTATTCACCACTTCTGCGAAAGATGTACCCTTTACAAAACCTCGTTTTTTCCCATCCTTAAATTCAACACTCAAGACACCTTCAATTACATATGCAAAAACGGGAAATGTATGTTTGTGCCAGCCAGTTTCTTTGCCTGGAGGTATGATCACTTTAAGTATTGTAACTTCCGGATTGTCAGTACTCGGATATTCGATTTGCTGGCCAATCGAGGTCGTGTCAGTCTTTAAAATTTTCCGTGGATTAGCGCAGTGAACGAGTATTTAAGGGTGTTGGAAACAATTTGAGTACCGCTCCTGATGGAGCGGCGTAAAATTTTCTATTTGAGAGCGTTTAGAAACACTTCAGTTGCCATGAGCTGGTGATCGATGCGACAGGCTTGAAAAAACCGTATTCGGAGAACTTGTCCTGCCATTAAGTAAGATAATTTGTTTATTTGTAATCCCATTATAACGAATGATGTTTAACCCGGTAGTTGTTAAATTAAGTGTGTTTTGAATAGGATAAACTGATCTTTTATCCACGAGTTTGAATGGTTGTGCCTGAGTTGTCACACCTCGAAATAAACGCATGGCAGTATTGTAAAGACTTCGGTTCCATACGATCCTTTCATGTCCCAGATTCTTTTCGATTTGCCAGAAATGGAAAACCTCCTTCTGGTCAAGAAATGTGTGATATTGCTGACCAAAATTCATGAGTCCATCATTGCTCCCGTAAGATATATAAATTAACTTTACCCTCTGTTTGACCAGATTAATATCTTTTATTGTCTCAGTTGGAGCTTTTGTATCAGGTGCTGCAGAAAATGGAGCGATATAATGATAAACATCAGTATGACAGAACCCGAAATTGAAAGACTGCCCCCCACCCATCGATAATCCAGCAATAGCTCTCATATCTGCGCTGGTATCAACAGAATAATTCTTCTCAACCCACTGAATCAGATCTTTAAGCTCAACATCCTCAAATGCGCCGAATGCTGCAAATGCGTCCGAAATGGATCTCACATTACCATCAGGCATGACCACAATCATCGGTACTGCTAAATTTTTTGAATACAGGTAATCCATTACATTATCCGCATTACCTTCGGCCTGTCCAGGGGCAGAAGATGTCCATGCAGATTCATTTCCACCAATTCCATGATGAAGATAAAGAACTGGATATTTCTTGCTGGTTGAATAACCAGGGGGAGTATAGATCTTGACTTTCATCTGATTGTATTTTGTTGTCGGATAACTGAGAGCTGCGCTTAAAGTCCCATGCGGTATACTGTTGTTTTTTGAATCAAACCCCTGGGGAGGAACTGGAAGATTTGTACTATCAGCCAGAGAATATGCAAGTGTTGGCATCACTATCATGCCAGCTGCAATTAGTTTAAGTAGTAACATGTGTCTCCTTTGAAAAACTTGTTTGCCTTTCTATTCTAATAGTATAATGAATTTTGCCCTCGTTTTGCATCTAATGGAAAAAATCTCCGTGGATGTAGTAATCCACACCTACGTTCATATATCCAATTAAAATCGATACAGCGATTCCACCTTTATTGAAAGCGATATGGTCTCCGGGCTGAAAGAAGCACTCGTAGTAGGTAGTAAAACAGCTGCTCACACTTTGAATGATACCACCGGACAGATCAATGAACTCGACGAAATAACCGGGTATCTTGCTAATGAGTTAATCAGAATTGCACTGCCTACGGATGCTGAAAAGGCTTTTACCACAGCACAATTACTTGCAAAAACAACTGCAGGAAGTACGCCGCAGGAAGCCGCTGGAGTTGATCTCTCATCATACCGAACGGCAATGATCAAAGGTCTCAACAGAAGCGTAGAACATGCAGCAGGTTTTTCTGTTGATGTTTTACGTAAAGCGATTACCTAATATGACATTTACATCAGCAAGAGAACTGATCCGTAAAGTATTTACATCAAAAGAGACTCAATGAATCCCTGACAAGTTTGCCGCCTTTTGATTTGAGCACAACAACTGATGATGGCTGACGGCTGTCTTTTTTATAATAATAAAGCATTCGTTCATACACGTTACCAAGAACATTTACTAATAATATTTCACGAACTTCTTGAGTTACCCGATCAATCGAAACCCTGCATTTTTTTCTGTATATGTCACCTTCATACAACCAGGTTGAATCGAATGCACCGATATACCTGATATCCAGTTTCAAGGCTGAACAAAGTAACATTAAAGCCTGAAACGGATCACACACAGAAACATCTCTGAGCCCGCAGTTTGTGTATGTTTTTGTATCCTTACTTTCAATAATAGTGAAAGAGTCTGAATAGCTGACAATATGTTTAAAGGGCCTATTATAGGTCACTACAACCTTTTCATTACTGTCAAAATCTGCTCTGCCTGATGCATTTAAAACGACAGATCGGTAGGTCTGAATACGCCTGAATGGTACTTTATTCTGATAGATATCGAGACATTGCTGTACATTTTTTAATGTGTCAACATTTGAAGATATTGCTGCATAACAGAAAATAAGTAGCAACAGGTAGCTTTTTATTTGAAACTGGTGTACTATTTTAATGTGCATTATTATTTTCTATTGAATTTTTGAATAGAAAAACCAATTGTGTTACATTTCATAGCCAATATATTTTTAAATATAACAACTCTATCATAAAGGAATATATATGTCTCGAAAAAAGCTCTCAGTCCTGACCTTGGCGGCAGTTTTCGCATGTTTTTCCAACGCCTATCCGCTTGTTGGATTCGGTATTCACTGGGGCAATGACCTCACCCTTTCTATGAAAGATAAACACGGTGAACAACTCTCCTTCGAAAAACTCCAGATTAACCCATCAAGTATTTCCGGAACGGCACCATCAAACCTGATAATTACTGGAAAAAATCTACCTATTTATATCGATCGATCAGATTGGACACGAACCAATTTTAATATTGGTGGGAAAATCTATATCGACAAAATACCTGTGATTGATGGTATTGAAGCGAGTGCAAACTACGGAGTCTGGGAATATAAAGGTCAGGTTCGTTACCCGACATCACTAACGTTTAGATCCAATGTCCCTGCAACCCCACAATCACCCGATGAAATTTTCGATGTCGTCTACGATTCACTCCCAGTCACTCTTGAAGAGTTTGGGCTGAAGGTGCCAGGAATCAAATACACCCCTTATATGAAACTTAACTTTGATCTGACAATAAGAAAATATCTGCTTCGGTTTCCGCCAAAACTACACTGGTTCAGACTTCATGCAGGTGGCGGTGCCAGCCTTCATTTTGCTACTCCGATTCTGAGTAAAAGCCTTATAGAGGACGCTCTTGGAGATAAGCTCAATGCTTCAAAAAATGTATCCGCACTTGCCACAGATCTGTTTGGGTCTAATTCTTCAGCATCAAAAGAGATCTCAAAAGCCATTATCGAAGAGATTATGGGAAACATGATGACACCTCACTGGGGATGTCATATCGATTTAGGTGTATTGTTGAAACTACCTGTTGTACCACTTGGTGTTTATGTTGATGGGAAATTCATGATACCTTTTGGCAAAATGGATAAAAGTGTTGACATTGGCGGTTTAGGACTGCTTGTAAATAGTGGCATAAGCCTTAATTTTTAATAAATCAATTGTGGAGTGATCATGAACACCCTCTGGGCACCCTGGAGAATGCAATATATTCAGGGTATTGACAAAAAGGAGTGCGGCTGTGTATTCTGTACAAAACCGGCAGAAAGTAATGACCGTGACAATCTCATTCTCTTCCGTGGTAAAAAAGGTTTTGTCCTGATGAATCTTTTTCCATACAATAACGGTCATTTGATGGTGATTCCTTATGAGCACACATCAGATTTCCTGACTATCGACCAGGAAACATCGGGAGAGATGTGGGAGTTATTGAGACTCAGTAAAAAAGTTCTCACGGCTGCATTCAATCCCGATGGGTTCAATATCGGGATGAATATCGGCAGAGCTGCAGGTGCGGGTATTGATCAGCATATCCATTTACATATAGTTCCTCGATGGAATGGTGATACTAATTTCATGCCGGCGATAGGTGAAACAAAAGTAATATCTCAGGCACTCAATGATACCTGGGATATTCTTGCTGCTCATTTTAAAAAGCTCGGTTCAATTAGCTGAGAACCACTACCAGGTCGATACTCAAATAAATGTACTTCCCCGCCATGCATGCTGGCGTAGGTGTATTTTGCCAGCCAGGCACCTGTATTACAATATATGCCCTCGGGGAATATCAGATGTTCTGCAGCGTGAGTGTGTCCAAAAAGGACAATATCAAACCCATCCCTCAGTCTCTTTTGAGCACAGGACCGATATTCACTTATTCTTTCCTGTGAAAGATATCTTTCCTTATTGTGCTTCTTACTCGAATGCGAAGCAAATGTCCCTAACCAGACACCCAGGTCCGGATGAATGAGTGCTTTATAAACTTTCTGATTGAATGGATTCCTTAATATCTTTTTAAGGATTCTATACCCGACATCATCTTTGATAAGACCATCACCATGGTACATGAACACCTTTTTCCCCTGGATGGTTGTGTCAAAAGTATGTTGATGAACAGTAATACCCAACTGGTTTCTGAAAAAGGGACCTAATGCAAAATCATGATTTCCTGCAAGATAGTGAACAGAAACTCCAGAATCTACCAATCGCTTTAAACTAAATAAGACATTAAAGTAGTCCAGACGAATGACACTTTGATATTCAATCCAGAAATCAAAAAAGTCACCCAATATAACGAGTGTCTCTATTCTACCTGCAATAAAAGATACAAATTCATCAAAAATTTTCTCTCTGGCTTCACCTCCAGGTACAGGTAAGCCAAAGTGCGCATCAGAAATAAAAAAGCAGGTATCCTTCTTCATGATTGTACAAATATACAGTAAGCCATCAAGGGTTCAAAGGTTCAAAGATTCAGTTGTTCATCTACATTTGCCAAGTATTCAATCTTTCCAGCGATCAACAGGTTACAGTATTTTTAACATACAATAATCAGCAATATCTTTTGCAAATTATCAATATCGCGGATCTATCAGCCTTTTCATCAACATTCACCCTATCTTCGTTTGACATTTTCAAATATGATGATATAATTAAAGTAATTAATAATCAGTTTTATAAACTGGTTTTTGGATATGATAAGACACAATTTTTCAATGTTTTGCACACTACACTGTATAAACTGTAGTGTTAAATATTAAACACAATCTGTTGTTAATTTAACTTTCAAATAACATAAAGGAGGAGTCATGGCAGACTATTTTACCAGTGGCCAGATTGCCAAACAGTTACGTATTTCCATCTCCACGCTTAAACGATGGCTGGAGGATGCACCAATCAATATTCCCGAAATAAGGAACAGTAATGGCTGGCGTCTTTTTTCAGCTGATGATCTTTGTGTGCTAAGGGAGTTTAAACGTGAACTTCGGAAAAAAGGTAAGCGTTTCAATGATACAACACTTCTACCGGTTAGTGTTAACATAAAAGATAACAGAATAAGCGAATAGGCAGAAAATGTTACGATATTCGCAGAATAAAATAATTATTACATTACTTGCATTTGTGGCGTCTGGTGGCATTCAAATGGTATCAGCACAAAGCATCAGGCGCGGACGCAATGAAGGTACGTATAACATCGCAGCTTCAAATGTTGTCGGTAGTGGAAACATCACCCTTGAAGCGAATGTTAAAAGCCATTATGGAAGTGATGGATTCGGAGTCGATCCGGACGGATCATTGACAGTTGGTATTGCCGATATTTTACAGTTTCGAGGTCTGCTCTCACTTACAAACTTTAAATCAATTGGTTCAGCCCATGCAAATGCGCAGATTACCTTGCCGGGTAATAACAGTTTCCGATTTTTCGGTGCAGCTCTTCAAGGTTCACTGTTTTTATCTACAGAAATAGATACCGTAAGCACTTCCGCTACATCTGGTAAACCGGAATATCATTCCTATATCCGTCCATCATTTGTTTTTGATATTGATTGGATGTCCCGATTTAAAAACCTGCCATTGAAGTCGTATCTCTGGTTAGGAACATATGACAACCCTGATGTGCTATTTAAATACTCACAGCTGGCATCACGGATCGGGGTCGAATGGCGTACCATAAGAAACAGCCTTTTTGCCGATATAGGACTGGGTTTATACAAGGAACGTAAAAATGGTTCATTTTCAGGGGATAACAGATTCTCTCAGCAGACATTATGGATTGAACCAGGCGCACGCTATCGCCTTTTTAACAGAATCAGCATTCTGGGCAGTTTACGAATTCTGATTTTTCAGAGGACAAAACCGGTGAACGGCTTACCTCCAAACTACATCAGATTGTCATTTGGTATCGCAGTCCCTGTAACCTATAAAGAAACTAATACAGAAGCTATAAGGACAATGATATTTACCGAAAAGAAAAAAGTGCAGCAACAGGATATTATTAGCAAATCAATAGACCAGCAAAAGAAAATGAGAACCGATTTTGAAATAAACTTTGAAGATCTTGATAATAAATCAACAGAAAACGTCGATGAGCAGGAAGCAATTAAGCGGCGTGAAGAAATTAAGAAAAAAATGGATGAACTTGAACATATTCTGGAGACACTCGATGAATAAATGTATGATCATCGGTTTGTCAGTGTTCGCTCTGACATCATTAATTGCAGATGCAGCTGAAAACCAGAAACGTGACAGAGGTGAATCATTCTATAACTGTCTGAATTCCAACACATCCGGAAATGGCAACATCTGGGTGTCACTCACTACTGTGGGTCATATCTGGGACAACAGCCCTATAGCAATGGATTCAAACACAGCAAAGGGAAAATGGATCTCAAATATCAGGGCCTTTCCAGAAATAAGAATGCATATGGGAATTTTAGATATTGCATCAGTGTCATTAGAATCGAGAGTGCTGGGAAATTTCTGGAATCCCGGATGGGTATCCCTTGACTGTAAACTGACTCCTCCCAACAATAAGGAACTACGGTTCCATGGTTATGCACTGGACATTAAATATAAATACCAGTTTATTGAAAGTGGGCCATCACTTGGAGGCTACATCGGGTTCATGCCGGAAGGGTTTGTTTCAAAAGGACACAATATCGAAACAAGATGTATTTATGAACTTGATCTTCTCCCCAGAGTCAGTAAACTGCCATTAAGATTAATTATCAACAACGGTATCAGAATTCCTTTACGGGAAGACCGCCGCAATTTTTACCAGTTTCTCACCGATGCGGCAATTGTTTACTCTGGCTATGGTTTTGATTTCTTTGTTGAATACTCTCTTGAAGCATTTAATAACTTCAGGCACCCGGCAATACTTCAGACTGATCAGGAGAAAAAGATTGCAGTCTTTTTTTCTGAAAACCCGATGTATCTGATATTCGGTGGAAATTTGCGATACGATAAAGGTCTTGTTCTCTCGGTTACAGTACCAGTGTTGTTAAGTATCAACAAAGAATCGAAAATGACTGTTGATGACCTTAAAAATTTGAACCATCTCAGAAGTGACCTTTATCCACAGGAGGTTAAAAATGGAATAAAGGATCCATTCGATCCATGGTTTGTCAAATGGAAAATTGCAGGTTCAATTACATTTCCAATACGGTATACAATGACCTCATCGGAATTGATGCGTAATTTTCTCATTTTAAAGAACAGGAAAAAGGATACTAAAATCGATATCGATAATAAATTACTCGATACATCTCCAGATGGAAACAGTGATTCATTAAAAACAGATGATAAATCACGACTTGAAAAAATTCTTAACAGAAAATCTGAAATTAAATAATTTATCTGACTAAAGAAGCAAAATGAAAAAGAATTACCACATTATAGCCTGCTTATGCATGCTTACACTCTTTCTGAGTGCAGGTAATTCATTTTTATTTGCTAAAGATAAAGATGTTACAAATTGGAAAAACCGGCAATACCTCGTCACAAGATTAGGATCAGAATGGTATAAAATAGGTCTTCTTCAGAGAGATCTCACCTATATATCAGATATCCTTGCCGACCTGCGTGATCTTGAACTGTATCCGGTTACACTCACCGGATTAAATGAAAACGAGCTGGTATTTTTTGACAAACAGATCGAGAAATTTGAAAAACAGAATGAATTGTTAAAAAAACGTATCGATGTTCTGAAGGTACCACTGTCAGATGCACTCTCAATTACAAGGGAATTAGTGACTGGAGATCCGGTCGAAAGTATGTTTGAAGTGCTTGAAAAGGGTGATCTCAAACGTATTGATGACATGCTACTTATAAAACATGATATAGACAAATTCTGGAAAGACCTGGATACCGTTACTATATACCTTTATGAAAATGCCGGGATGCCGAAAGTTGCAACAAAACTCGATTCTAAACTTGATAATGAATTTTTTGAAATATTAAAAGCAAACTTAGGTCAAACAGCTTCCGATTATTTCGGGAAACTTAATGACCTTAAAATTTATATGATAAAAAAGGCTGATTCAACTCAGATTCATGAAATGTACAAAATTGAATTGTTTCACCTTACACAACTAATGAATCAAAAGAAATATGATGCCGCTGAGAAAAAGGTACTTGACCTGATATCTCAGTATGAAAAGGTTCATTCTGCAGATGAATTATATATAATTCTTGCACAACAACACCTTCTTAGTGAAGATTTCTTAAAGGTGCTTGAAGATATTTCAAAAATATCCAACACACAGGAATTTAATAAAAATATTACACTCTATCAATACCAGTCTCTTTACGCCTTAAAGCGCTATTCTGAAATAATCGACCTTTCATCAAAAACCGATCTGAAAACGCTCAATGAATCAAATCGTAACCTGATCATCTGGATAATTTTAGAAAGTGCGTATTCATTACAGCGGTTCGATTTTCAAACCACATTACTGATGTCATACATTATCAAAAACCAGCCATATGCGATTCACGTTATGCATGCATTTTCCAGATTCCTGTTAGAAAAAGGCGATACTGCAAATGCACTCTCAGTATTGCAGAATTCACAGTCGTTTCAAACCATAACCGCAGAGGACGAAACCGCTCGAAACCGGGTCAATCTCTCTCTGGCATGGATAAATTACCATCAGGCAAAATATGATGAAGCTTTAGCCCAGTTCTATAAGATTCTGACCAATGAATCTCTTTTTGATTATGCATTATTCGGTATTCTCTGGTGTTATATTAAAACCGGTCAAAATGAAAAAGCTGAAACTGCCTTACGAAAGCTTATCAATCAAGCACCACAATCACCTCTTGCTGCTGAAGGTATTCTGGTTCTAGCTGAACGATACCTTGACAAAGCATGGTCATCATGGAACAAATCTATCTATCTATACAACGAAGAAGACCGCCTAACCGGGATGCTCAATAAATTAGAGAAGAGATTCAGGAATGATACACTCAGCAGTCAGTATTCCACTTACATCATTGCCCGTGATGAACTACAGAGGCTGATTCAACGTATCAAACAGGAACCACGTTCATCTCATGAACAGATCGTCTCTTATTATGACCAAATAGAAAAAGTGTGTGGCCTGATATCACACCACTACAATAGTGGTACATTCCAGGAATCGTCCTTTTCTGCGGAACGGGAGAAAATTCTTTACTACCTCGATTCCATACTTATAAAAATCAATAGTAACAACACTCAGAATTCACAAATAAAAATGTCTAGATCTCTTAAAAACAGGTCTCAAATTAAAGCAACGGTTGACAATGCACTTATCTTTTCCGCAATATCGAATATTGATAAATATCGCTGGGAAAGAGAACAAATCGATTTCCAGAAAACAAGGCTGAGTAAAAATGTTCAGCGCATCGAGACAAAATTGTCACTCGAAAAAGATCCGCTGAAATATAAGTCACTATTGTTGAAACGTGACTCTATTAAAATCTCTATGAATCAGATTCTAAAAAATGAAGAAAACCTGCATGAATACTATTACACCCTGTTATTCGGGAAATTAACGACATTAATACATACAGATATTGAGCTTAATAATAAAGCTTATTTTTTATATCATCTTGGTGAACTCGCCTATTCCAAAGAGAACAGGGATTATTCAAAAAAATTTGAAGTTTATGAACTTGCTTATACAGATTATCAATACAAACTCAAAGCGTTCCGTAATGGAACCCAGCTTGTATTACCAATTGAGCCAATCCCCCCGGCACTCAGTCATGACAGCAGTATATTTTATTTCAGATCGGTCATCGATTTACCGCAACCGACCGAATTTCTCCATGCAGCACACTACAGTTTAGCATGGTGCTATAATGATCTTGGTACAATGGACAGTGCGTTAACTCATTTTTACACCGTTGCAACAGAATTTCCTTCAAGCCCGCATTCACCACAATCCTGGATGTATTGTGGTGAATACTACTTTGACAAAGGAATGTTAGATACTGCGATAGCCTGTTATCAATCGGTTATGAAATATCCGGAAAGTGAGTGGTTCGATGAAGCTCTCTATAAACTTGCATGGGCACAATATCGTTTATCCAATCCCGAAAAAGCTATCAGTTCATTCCTCGCACTCGTCGATCTGGGGGATGGAAATGTGATCGGTAAATCAATTCTTGAAAAAGAATCGATGGATTATATTGCCATCAGTTTCAGTGAAACAGATCCAAGCGGTACCAGGGGACTTGATAGAGCTGTAGCATTTGTGAAAAGGCTCAATGATAACACCAAAGGCAGCAGAATACTCGAACGCCTGGCATCAGTGTTCAAAGATCAGGGTAGATATGATATTGCAAAAAAGACATTAGAAACGATACTTGTTCTCAATCCGGATTACTCAGGAAGCCCTCAAGTTGACTATAATTTAATTACTCTTCAGGAAAGAGATTTACCACCATCTGAAGTCAATCAGAAAAAATTTGATTTTTACAAAAAGTATTCTATGAATTCGGCCTGGACCAGCAGCCGTTCAGACTCACTTTTAAGATACACTACCGATAGTCTCGCAGAAAGAATGCTCTATAATTCCGCAATCGGTTTTCATCAGATAGCATTACAGAAGAACAATACGGATCTCTACAACAACGCTCTTCAGGCATATAAGGAATACATTCATTCTTATCCATCATCTCCATCAGCCAATGAATGCCATTACAACCTTGCTGAAATTCAATTTTCAATAGGAAATTATCGTGAAGCAGCTGAAGAGTATATAGCCGTTTCAAAACGATATCCGGACAGCAAATATAAGGAAACAGCAGCCTGGAATGCGATTGTTGCATCACAGAACCTGCTCAAACAGGAAAACAATGCAAAATGAAGAATAAGTGTAGTAATACAATTCTATTTACGATTCATATCATGTGCATTGCACTGTTTGTAACTGGTATGATTACCGGATGTATAACAACTAAAAAAGTTATTAAACCTGTTATCCAGACAGACCAGCCTGGAGCAGATCGCATAATAAAAGATACTATTCATGAGAAAGTTGATTCATCTGTCATAAAAATAGCTGATTCAACAAACGACAATCTTTCTTCTGCAGCAAAGTTAGTTATCTCTGCCTGTGAAAATTATCTTACAGTCAATGAGGGAAGCCCGAAAGCATCTGAGGTACTTACAATAATGGCATCATTGTATTATAATGCGAAAAATTTTGAAAAAAGCAGAAATATTTACCAGAGAATTATCAGTTTGAGTCCTCGTTCAACATCTGCTATTGAGGCTATGAGAATGATTGCCCAGTCTTATTATGAAGACAAGCGGTATTCTGAAGCACAGGAGTGGTATCAGAAAATCAGTGATATCGCCCCCGATGGAGCAGGGAAACAGGATGCACTCGCCCGCATCGCTGAATCAATGTTCAGAGTCGCTGAGATGTATGAATCGGAGAATAAATTTCAGAATGCTGCAGAACAATACGAAAGGGTAGCTCTGGAGTATCCGGACTCCCGTATTGCAGATATTTCATTGTTCAATGCAGGCCTTTCTTATGAAAAGCAGTCAGAGTGGTCACATGCAATACTTTCATTTCAACGTATTGTACAGAAATATCCATCATCGAAATTGGTTGTAAAGGCACAGTTCAGAACCGCCAGAGCTCAGGAAAAGCTTCTTCAATGGGATATCGCAGCGCAAACATATCTACGTGTTGTGGCTAATTTTCCTAAAGATGAGCTTGCACCAACTGCTATGTACAATGCCGGTTTCTGTTTCGAGAACGGGGAGAAATTTCCTGAAGCTGCTGCTACATTCGAAAAAATGGCAAGCCTTTTTCCACTTTCAGATGATGCAGCTGATGTGCTGTTTCGAGCCGGAGAAATTTATGGGCGTATTAAAGACTGGAACAGTGTCAGTAGAGTCAACAAACTGTTTACACAGCGATTTGGTAATGATCAGGACCGGATAATTCAGGCACAATGTATGATTGGTATAGCTCTTTAC
Source organism: Chitinispirillaceae bacterium (assembly GCA_050301235.1). GTDB lineage: Bacteria > Fibrobacterota > Chitinivibrionia > Chitinivibrionales > Chitinispirillaceae > JAFGIN01. The sequence goes on from JBNKZD010000174.1 coordinate 31,145, forward strand.
ATGCAAAACAACATCGATGAAGCTTTAAATCAGCTTGGTAAAACGCTGTCGACCTTTACATCGTTGAGTGATCCCAGCACTATGAATTCCTATTATGCTGCCAAAGCATCATTTACAATAGGTGAAATATATCATGGTAATATGAAAAATGTCAACCTGCCTGAAAACAGGGTTATGTACAAAAAAATGCTCTCTCAGAAATCATCTCTTCTGGAAAAAGCGATTAAAGCGTATACCGGTGTTCTGCAATTCAGAATAATGGAGTGGACAACAAGAACTGTCTGTCAATTAGGACAGCTTCATGAAGACTTCGCAAGTGGACTTTTTATGCAGGAACGACCTTCAAACATGTCGCTTGAAGAGCGGATCGCTCTTGAGCTGGGTATCGCCCAGGCTGTTGAACAGTTTCTTATTGACAAATCTCTTCACTATCACGAACAGAATGTTAAACTTTCGATCAAGGAGAAAATCGAAGATAAATTTATTCTTGAATCAAGACATAAACTCACCTATCTCCCGTGCTTTGCAGCAGACAATTACCTGGCCCTGGTAGAAATTATTAAAAATGTCCTTGGACAGGAAAAACTGGATGGATTTGCCCAGATTGCAAAAAAATTGCAACTGTACCAGAAAATTGCACCATTTCAGGAAAAAGCCATTGACCTGTTACTTAAAGCCCTTGAAATGGGAACTACCTATCAGGAATATGATGAGTACTTTAAAAAAGCTTCGTCAACAGTGACTGATATCGCCTTTGTTGTTGGAGAAACGTATTCTGATATAGTTTCGATCGCTCGTGATGCGCCAATTCCAACCACATTCAACCGTTACGAACAATTTGTTTACAAAACAAAATTAATCAAACAGGTTGAAGGTTATGAAAACCAGGCTCTGACAAATTATCTTAAGGTACTCAAAATTGCTGAAGCCTATTCAATAGAAGATGATAATATCAGGAATGCCCGGGAACGAATTGCAGAACTATTATTTAAGAGAGGGCGATGTTATGACCTTCTTTGTCTTGCAGCATTTAATGCACCTCCCTTTCCACCAGGAATCGATAATGCCGAAGAGGAAGAGTACAAAGCACGCTTTGAGGAGATCGGCTTGAAATTTCAGGAACAGGCGTTTGAGATCTACAGGGAAGTTTTATCTTATGAATCAAAACATTATGCATCAGGTAAGTACGTAACCGATGCATACGTCAGGCTGTTCCAGAATTTTCCGGATGAGGTTGGTGAAATCAGGAATGAATTGATAAGCACTGCGATCAGTTCCGGAACACAATGGAAATGCAGTACAGATTCTGTTGCAAAATGGTATGAATTCGAATTCAATGACTCATCCTGGTCTCCGGTACACATGACAAAATCATTCAGTCTTGATACACAGACTGTTTTTCCAGGTTCACCACCTCCGTCAATGTGGTGGGGTGAAGGAAGCCCCGATCAGAATCAAACCTATCAGCCCTCAGCGAAACTTTTTCTGCGCAGAACATTTACTGTCCCTCAAATGCCACATGAATCACAATTATATTTTGCCGGTAATGGTATTTTCACGATTTATATAAATGGAGTGTTATTAACCATTGATAGTTCAAAGACATCTCCTGTTCCAGTACGAAAGTATGATCTTATGGGGAAAGTGCGTAGTGGAAAAAATGTCATTGCTATCAAAACAGAATCAGTGCAGGCAGACCTTTATGGTATCAAACCAATGATTTTATTTACTATCGGCACAAATTTATCTCATCCCAAACCACCTGGATATTCAACACCTCTTTCACTTGAAGAGGTGCGTATAGATAAATATACATTTCCTTTAATAAATAATTTTGAACTCCAGTAAAAGGTGGTCCAAAATGATACATAATAACAGGTTTTTCATCAATATTCTGCCTTTAACCATTGCGATCATAATTTCAACAGGCTTCATGGGTACGAGAATCTACTCACAGGATAGTACCGGTACCTCTTCTGAACCTAAAGAAAATCAAGCCTATAAAATTGAAAAACCTGGTACCATTACTTTTACTGTTGGTGTAAAAATTAAAGGAAAAGTTGAAAAACCACAAGTAATGATTTTTCTTCCAAAAGAAAAACCGGTCTATAAGGACCATGTACTGGACCGTTCATTTGCTGCCGAATTGGCTGAACCACTGGATTTTTCTCCAATAATCGAATAATCTATCAATTTTTTGATAACCAGAACTTGACTGGATTGCATAGTAAATGATACACTCTTAGTGATACTATTTTTTTACATTTTATGAGGAATCATGGGATTAGTCTTCAAAAACGAATGAATTATTATCAGTAATTTTTAATAGTATAACGGACATCTCTAACAGGAGTTATTTACATGTTTGAAGCTGTAGCCCATTTTTTTCGACAGGGCGGAGTATGGATGTATCCAATTGCAGCTGTTTCAGCATTTGCTCTGGCAGTTACTTTAGAAAGATTATTTTACTACTATATCCACTGCAGAGTCAGCGCAAAAGGCCTGCTTACTCAAATTACACGATTTATTCGCAATGGTGATCATGAAAAAGCCCGCCAGGTTTGCACAAAAACCAAATCGCCACTCGCTGTTATCCTTGAATGTGCTATCTGGCACTATCAGCAACAGGAACCTGATCAGGAGATCCAGAATGCAATTGATGAGATTGCTTTACGTGAACTCCCGAGGATCCAGCGCAATACACATTATCTTTCACTGTTTGCCAACATCTCAACACTTTTGGGTCTTCTTGGTACAATATTCGGACTTCAGGAGGCATTTGGTGCACTGAGTGCTGCTGACCCGTCTCAAAAAGCAACTGTTTTAGCCAACGGTATCGCAATCGCAATGAATACTACAGCTATGGGTCTGATTGTGGCTATTCCGTGCATGGTGATGTTTTCGGTATTGGGAGCGAAAGCCAACAGTATTATCGAAGAAATTGATGAATCATCAGTCCGCCTTCTTAATTTTTTATTTGCCCAGCGGCGGATGTGATGTTGTTGTAAAACGCGTTGATAATATACAACCATTATGAAAAAAGCATTTCCTGCTACAAAACGTGTAAAAAAGTCTGCTGGTCAGTCAATAGAACAGTTTGATCTTGATGTCACACCTGTAATGAATTTATTCATGGTGCTGATTCCATTTCTGGTATCAATGGCAGTTTTTACCCACATTGCAGTTGTCGATTTTTCCCTCCCCCCTGCCCAAAATGAAAATAGTGAAGGAGGAGAGGAAACAAAGGAGCTTGACATTTCCATTGTTATCACCACTGAAGGATTCCGTATTGTAGGAACAGGTAATAAGCTGGACCTGGTTCAGAAAGATCATGGTCAGTACCAGTATGAACAACTCCGTGTTCTGCTTAAAGCAATTAAATTTCAATATCCATCACAAAAAAGTGTTGTTCTTGTTCTGGAATCGGATATTCTGTATGATGACATTATCAAGTTCATGGATATTTGCCGTGAATCACAATTTCCAGATATTGGATTATCAGGGGATATCGGATGAAAATTAAAAACGGAAAAATCAAAGAATATCCTGCTTTAGAAATTTCAGGGAAAATATCAGGTGATTGTGCGGCACTAATTACATCAAAAATTGACATACTTTGCAAAAAGAATAATAGTTCGATTGTAATCAACCTTTCAGATGTCACGTTTATTGATAGTAATGGCTTAGGTGCTCTAGTATTTTTATGGAAAAAATTCAAACAGGAATCACGAGGGCTGATTTTTCTATGTGGTGGTAATTTTGACTTTGATCTTTTTTCTACATCCAGCCTGGATTCTCTTTTTACTATTGTCAGATCTGAGGAGGAGCTATGAGTTTTCCAGCTTCAAAATCCTCCCTGAAAATGGTACGAAAAACACGTGGAAGAAGAAATGTACAGGGCGTAAAGCCGCAATTGACTTCACTGGTCGATGTAATGACTATACTTCTTATTTATCTTCTGAAAAGTTTTTCATCCGAAGGTGAAATTGTTACCGTGTCAAAAAATCTGATTCTTCCGGAATCATCAGCACAGAAAAGACCAGAACTTAGAGTAACTCTTACCGTTAACAATTCCTCGATTATGGCTGAGGATAAAATTGTAGCTGATGTTCAGGATGTACTGAATTCTGAGGATCTTATTATAGGGGGACTGAATTCCTGGCTTCAAACCCGAAGAGAAGCAACCGAAAAAATTTCACAGTACTCATCAAAAACAAAGTTCAAAGGGGAGATCACCATACAGGGTGACAAGCGTATCCGTTTCAGGTTGATTAAGAAGATTATGTATACATGCGGTCAGCAGGGATATAACAATTTTTCACTCGCAGTCAGAAAAAAGGGAGAGTAGATTGTGCGTGAAAAAAGAGTTATTGTTGCAGCTTCAACCGCCACACTTGCAATTAATGATCATATCATCAGTTCAATTCGTGGTAACCCTTTTTCATTTCTTAAATCGCGCCTTTTTCTAATCGGAATAGTATCTATCGCACTTCACTCAGCTTTTATTTATTATCTCAATTCATTAAAACTTTCAGAACCGGAAATTGTGGTAATAGAGGATATACCGGAACGGTTTGCACGACTGATAGTTGAAAAACCGATCCCCAAAAAACCACCTGAAGTAAAAAAGAGTTCACAGACTACATCACCGGCAGATCAGAAATCAACAGAACAGAATACTCCGAAAACTCAAAGCGGACCAATAACAAGTACTCAACGCAAAAAAGCCAGGAAAAACGTTCAGGCTAACGTTAGTAAAGTTGAACAGAAAGTAAGGACTGTAGGAGTTCTTGGAATGTTGACCGGTGTTGGTGCAACAGCCAAAGGACCTTCTGTTACCGACGTTCTTGGAAAGATGGGTGATAAACGCGACAAATTCCAGGATCTTGATGCTGCACTCAGTACGATGACGGGTCTCAAAAAAGCACCACAAGCTGATATTCTTGATAGAAAACTTGTTAAAAGCAAAGATGTGTCGATTTCACACAAAGAGGAGATCGATGATCTGATAGCAGGCGTTGGACAGGCAGAAGCTGTTAATCTTGCTAAAAAAGGTGATTTTATTATCCAGCGTCCTGAAAGTATTGAAGGTGCAGCGTCATCGGATGCCCGACGTGATAATAGTGCTATTAATGAAATCGTGTCATCCCATAAAGCAAGCATACGAATGACCTATGAAAAGTTTCTCAAGCGTGATCCTTCATTGGCTGGAAAAGTCACTGTACGATTTACAATAACAGCATCAGGTTCAGTAACCAATCTCATAATTATCGAAAACACAACCGGAAACGCTGAATTTGAACAGGAGATCAAACGTAAAATGGCATTCTGGAAATTTGATCCTATTCCGGAAGGTGAAGTAACCGTTTCGTATCCATTCGTATTTTCCTCATCTGGTTAGTGTACATCATTTGGAGCTTGTTGTAATGAAATTCTCAATTTTTGGTCATCTGTGCCTGCTACTGATATCACTATCGTTTTCTGCTGTCATAAAGAGTAGTTCGATACTTGATATTCAAGTCCTTCAGCACTCTGAATTTTCCGGAAGGTTTGCGGTCAATGATAACGGTACTATTGATTATCCATTACTTGCAGATGTTCCGATCATTGATGTAACAACCTCTGAATTAATGAACGATCTTACACTTCGGCTTGCACGACACATCGATAATCCGCTCGTACTTGTATCACTGGTCGAAGATCTGGAAATAGTCATTGAAGTACTCGGACAGGTGGTCAATCCGGGGCATATTACCACATCTAAAGGTGCATCACTTCAGGAAGTCATAAAACTTGCAGGCGGTCCGCTTGAAAATGCTGATCTATCACGTATTAAAATCGTTTTTCACGATAGGCCTCAAACACCTGTACTTTACGATTTTAATAAATTTATAAAAAATGGTGAAATTGACAATATGCCAGAGATTGAAGACAATGACAAAATCATTATCCCTGCACGTGAACGGACGAAAAAAGTCAAAGTGATTGGTGCAGTCAGAAAACCAGGTCTTTTCGAACTCGACGAAAAAATGAATATTTTTGAGTTGATATATCTTGCAGGAGGCCCGGATGAAAAAGCTGACCTGTCCAGAGTTCGGAGATTCTCTCAAAAATCAGACAGCACATCCTTCGAGGAAATGCTTGACGTTCAATCGTATCTGGATAAAGGTAAAATGGACGAGATCCCTCTTGTTAACGAAGGTGATGTGATCATCATTTATTCCAAATGGTTTGACTGGAAAACGATGCTGGCAATCCTCAATAATACACTTCTCTTTGTGGTTACAATACAGACTTTTGCGGGATTATTCGGTAAATGAACCAGATTATCAATCAGAAACTCAGAAACAGTACCAGTATTTTTGAATACTTCTATGTGATCATGAGAAGGAAATGGATTATACTGGTGTGTTTTTTAAGTATTTTTTTATCGACGGTATATTATGTTAAACAGATTGCAGATGTTTTTGAGTCATATTCAACAATTGTTATAGAGGATAATAATCAATATGTTAACCAAATGATAAATGTCGCATCACGTTCGCTCGATTTTTACGAAGGTATTCTCAACAGCCGTAGTTTTTTAAAAACAGTACTTGATAGTATCGGTCTCGACCTCTTTAAAAAAACCAACCCCAAAGCGGAACAGGAAGACGCAATTAACTTTATTAACAATAATTTTATACTGCGAAAAACTACGTATACATCATTTCTGCAACTTTCCGCTCACGCTCCGATTAAGGAACTGGCTTACAGTATCGCATCAAAAGGAACTGAGATATTCAGAACAAGATGCCAGGAAGTGTCAAGTGAAGAATCGAGAAGAGCAGTGACAGAAATCGAAAAACAGCTTGAACTTATCCGTGCGAATCTGGAAAAAGCGGAATACGATTACCGAAGTTTCAGCGAAAAAAACGGACAGCTTCAGGAGGGAACAACTCCGGAACTCAAGACGCTTCAGGAAGCATACGCCAGCGGGCTGGCGCAATCAGGTGTCAAGAAAGCAGATCTTGATGCAGAAAAAAAATTGTTATCCCGACTTGAAAGGAAAATCAATCCTGAAAGCGATAATCGATCTCCGGAATATCTCAAACTGCGTTCACGGTTACGCGAACTTGAAAAAGAAAAAATGCGGCTTGAAGAACTGGGCATCAGACTGAGTGGTCTTTCAACTGTTGACAGAGAAATTCAGGAGGTTGAAACAGGTTTACTCAAATACAGACAGTCTTCTACACAATCATCAATTGATCCGGGAACTATCCGCCAATGGCAGGAATTGAGGAAATCCGTACTGACAAAAGAAACTGAACTTGACCTTTTCAAAAGAAAACTTGAAGCATATAAAAAGGCTATCAATTCTTACAAAACAGAAAATCCAGACATTTTGTCAAATTCACTGGAACTGCTCCGTCTCGGACGTTCAAAAGAGATCTACGAAAATATTTACTCGATACTCCTTGAAAAACTTGAAGAAGAACGGATTAAAAGTCGCTCAAGTACTGCAGGGGTCAAAATTGTCGACCTGCCGATAATGCCGGCGAACCCGATTTCAAAAAATGAAAACCGATTCTATCTCCTTGGAATAGTACTGGGACTCATTCTGGGAGTCGGCCTGGCATTTCTGATTGAACTAAATGATACTTCGTTGAAAAACAATGATGATGTTGAGCGGTATCTTCAGCTTCCTGTCCTTGGCACCATTCCTCACATGTCGTTGAGCAAAAAGACAGATATCGAGGTCCATCGAAAATCGGGCAAATCCAAATCATCAAAACAAATGTCAGTCACACAATATCCACGCTCAGTTCTCAATTTCAGTGGTGATGACTCTGTTATTACTGAATCCTACCGTTCACTACGCACAAATTTATCATTTGTAAGTCCTGACAACCCGATCAAAACGATTGTCCTCACCTCGGCCGGACCTTCTGAAGGCAAATCGCTTACCATTTCAAATCTTGCGATGGCATATGCACAGATGGGTAAGAGAACACTCCTTATTGATACCGACCTTCGTCGACCTGTGCAACATCGTATATTCAATTTGAAACGTGAACCTGGAATTACAGACTGTTTTACCGAAAATCCGGATTTTGATCGTATTATCAAAAAAACAGAAAAGGATCAACTGTCCGTAATAACAGCTGGTACATTTACTCCCAACCCTGCAGAGCTTATTGCTTCCAACAGGATGAGTAAATTGATTGAATACTTCAAAGAACAGTTTGACATGGTCTTCTTTGACACACCACCAATTGTAGCAGTCACAGATGCCACCCTTCTCGGGAAAAAAATGGATGGTTTACTACTTGTAGTCAGATCCAACCATACCGACAGAATAATGGCTTCAAGGGCGATCTCCAGTATCAAAAACGTTGGTGTAAATGTCATTGGCGTTGTCCTCAATGATATTAATCTTTTGAACAGATACACCAGTTATGGCTACTATAAATATTATTACCATTATTACAAATCCAGGACAAACTGATGCCGCAGAATATACGCGCTGCTGACCTGCGTTCACTTTCAGAGAAAAAACATAGGCATCAGGTCTGGGGTTCCGAAATTTATTCTGTTCCTAAATGGTTACGATCTATTGTTAACCTTTATTCTTTTAAACACGAAGGTATTGACCGGCTCGCCAGGTCGTGCGCCCCGGGAACTCGAGTCCTTGATTTTGGAACCGGTAATGGCAATTTCAGCGTTTATTTTTCAACAACATGCGAAAGTACTATCATTGCAACTGACTGGTCTTTTGAAGCACTCAAGCAAGCTAAAAACAGATTCTCGTCACGTAGAATTCTTCCCGTTTGTGCTGACCTTCACGCTCTGCCGTTTAAAGATTCATCATTTGGCGCATTCTTTACTATAGATGTATTTGGTCACCTGTATGATCCCCGCAAGGCACTTAACTCACTGCATAGTGTCCTCCGGGGAGGTAGTAAAGGGTTTTTCCACAGCGAATGTGCAGATTACAGGAAACACTGGCCGGATTCAATGTTGATCGCTAAAAATGGTCATGACATTCCAGCTGAAGAAGATGGTCATGTTTCACTATTTACTTCAGATACTATAAAATCAATGGTATCATCAAAATTTAATATCGGTGAAAGTTTTTCACCTGCCGGATATTCGGGATGGCTTACCGGATATCCGGAAAAATATACAGATGCTTTTTACCAGGCTGGAGAACAAACGCTGTATACACTGACAAAATTATTTTCAAAACTCAAAAACAATCTCCCTGGCAAAATAGTGCTCAGGACCTTCAATTATCTGACCAATCGTATTGAGCTCCAGTTCAATCTACATGGCGGTGGGTCATTATTCGCCGATGTAATCAAACCTGTAGCTGAAAAAAAAACTGCTGAACTTTCAATCGACATCGTCATTCCCACATATCAAAGAGAAAGGCAGGTCAACAATCTTATCGAACAGCTACTTGGTCAGTGCAGAGGCGATGATTCTATTATCATTATTACCCAGGAAAAAAAACTGAAACTTACTGCAACATCTTCGAAAATTCATCTTATTTATAACACACCGGTAAACCTGCCTGAAGCCAGAAACCGTGGTATACGAAGTGGAGTAAATGATATTATCCTCTTTCTTGATGATGATACGATCGTTCCGGAAGGACTTCTTGAACAGCATCGCGCTGCATATACAGATGCCACCGTTAATTGCATTGCAGGTTCTGTAAACGATTCACGATTTTCATGCTCCACCACTTCCCCATCACAGTTTGATGTGCAGACAGGAGAACTTATTCAGAATTTTCTGTATCCCGAAGCCTCACAATCAATAAGTTTTATGGGAGCACATTTTTCTTTTCGACGGTCAATTCTACAAAGAGTCGGCTTTTTTGATTCAGCATTTATCGGTAACGCATATTGGGAAGATATCGATTTTTCTTTCAGATTACAGAAACAGGGATATTCGATTCAATATCAACCGGATATACGGGTAATACACACAATATGCGATACTGGCGGATGTCGCTCGAAAACAAAATCTGCTTTTTGTTACAACTACTTTACTAATTCAACCTATTTTTCTTTAAAGTACGCTCCACTCAAGTATGCCCGGCGTTGGTTTTCATACTGGAAATACCGTCTGGAGTATGAAACACGATCCACTGATCATCTTTTGCATTTTAAACATGCCCCTGTTCTTCTTGCAGTATCCCTGTGGGGAATGATTACAGGAATAATCCGTTTCTTGCTGAAAGGTAAAAGGGTTGCACTCCCAGCATCAGTTCTCCACAAACAAACATCAGAAAGTGTATGATATGGTTATCGGATGGTTGTTTCCCGATAGAGAACGGTGTGGTATTGCAATATATTCGCGAAATTACTGTTCTGCATTAAATATTCATTGTCAAATTTTAACTGTAAATAGTGATCATCTGCTTGATGGATCTTCATATCCTTATGAGCAACTTGAACAATGCGATTGTATCCACATACAATACGAAACTTCCTTTTTTTTGAAAAATGGCTCAGACTGCTATTTCAACATTTTAAAACGTTTACATAAGCCTCTTATGGTTTCACTTCATGAGGTGTACGATCAATTTCCGGGTGTATTTCCCCGTGATAAGATAAGAGATGGTACAATACTGTCTCCAATAAAAAAATGGTGGTATGATAAACGACATCCTTACCAGACAGCATATCAGCGTCACCTTCATGAAGGTTTTGGAGCATCCCGACTGATCGTCCACCACGAGTTTCAGAAGGCAATTCTTGAAAGTAAGGTCCCATCTTCCTGCCGAATTGTTGTACTGCCCATGCCGATCTATCAGGATACGCAAGTATTCCAATCCGAGAAAACAAAAACGTTAGTTCTTGGAACTACAGGATTTATCAATCCTGAATTTGATTATGATTTACTCTTCATAACTCTTGCTAACCTTAAAACCGATTGGATATTTACCTGGATCGGTGGCGTAAGAACCCCGGAGTATCAGCATTTACTTGACACTATCAACAGGGAAATCAACTCCCGAAACTGGTCAGAGCGGTTCCGGATTACCGGGTGGGTTTCTCTTGAAGACCAGAGCAGGTTTCTTTCCGGAATCGATATCTATCTGGCACTCTTTAAAAACCGCAGCTCCTCCGCAAGCATCGCACGGGCACTTGGTGCACGCAAGTTGATTATAGCAACTGATAATCCGATTGTTACTGAAATAAATGACTCAACTGGTACCGATATAATCAAGGTAACCAGGTCTGAACGTGATGCGCTTATAGATGCTATTGGAAGTATGTCAAATAATAACGCTGAAATATCCAGGTATTACAGGAATATCGATCAATATGTGGCAAAATATAATTTCAATTTGATGGCACATTCTATGTTTGACATCTATAAATCATTATGAAAAATAAAAAACGTATACTCTGGGATCTACGTCTGTTTTCCACAAACTATGCATCACGTGGTGTTGGTGTCTATTGTGCATCAGTCTGCCGCATGCTTCTGCCACGTATTGAAAATTATGAAATGTTTATTTGGTGTACCCCTGATCATGTACCAGATTTTGTCAAAACTGCCTCTATACATTTAATAGAGTACTCTCCCTGCAACTGGAAAAAGGAACTATTTCGAATTCCATCACTGATCATGCAACATCGGATTGACCTCTTTCACTACTGGGTATTACTTGGTCCTCTGCAACAGTGTTCACCGGGCCTGTTTCACCCATGCAAAACATGTGGTACCGTGTACGATCTTGGTGTTGAGTTCTGGAATACTCCATGGCTTGAAAATATTCGTAAACGTATCAGCTGGAAAGTCCAGCGTTACCTCGCAGGATCCATTGATTCCATTTTCACCATTTCTAAAACTACAAAGAACGATTTTACAAATTTGTATCCTGAAAAAGCAGCTGCAACACAAACTGTTTACATGCCATCGGAGACAAAGAACCCATTACCAGAATCAACCGGTTCTCCGTTTTTTATTTTTCTCCGTGGTGGTCCCCACAAGAATGAATATACTGTAGTTGAAGCATTCATCAACTTTCATGAAAACCACAAGAACTATTCACTCATATTACTGGGTGAAGATACAAGTGATATTTCACAGATGGATCACTATCGGGATAATAACATCGTCTGTGAACGCTCAATGAAACGCTATAAGTACTATCTTAAAACAGCATCTGCTCTTTTATTCTGTTCTTTTACTGAAGGTTTTGGGATACCTCCGATCGAAGCGATGATTTTCGGTTGTCCAATAATTGTTTCCGATATCGCTCCACTTCGGGAAACATGTGACGATGCTGCACTGTTCGTTGATCCACATAACGTTTCTGACATTGCCCACGCAATGCATAAAATCATTCTGGAAAACCGGAAATGGTCTGAAAAATCATTCGATGGTGGTAAACGGTATAGCCGCCTGTCTTCAAACAGTTGTGACAAAATTTTGAAATGTTATCAGGCGCTTTTATCATGAGATTATTTTCTATAGTCATACCAACCCATAACCGCAATGGACAACTTTCTAAGTGTCTTGATTCATTAATATCACAATCTGGTTCCGAATTACCTCCGATTACCATTGTTGATGATGGATCTGACAAAAGAAATGCATCTGCAAATGAACAACTTTGCCTGAAGCATAATCTGTACTATATCTATAATGAAAAGTCATCAGGCCCTGCATCATCCAGAAACCGTGGTACCAGTGTTGCACAATCCACCTGGATTGTTTTTCTTGATGACGATGTGACTGTCTGTCCCGGCTGGTTGGAATTAATCACCCGGAAACTCCTGGAATGTCCGGATACATGCATTGGAATTGAAGGACGTGTTGAACCATCAGGAGACGGTATCTGGGACCATGAAGTTCAAAACCGCTCCGGAGGCAGTTTTCTGTCGTGCCACATCGCTTATAGAAAAGAGGTCTTTGATATCGAACAAGGATTTGACACACATTTCAAGGGTCCCTATTGTGAAGATCATGAACTTGCTGCCCGAATGCTCCTCCTTGGAGAAATTCGATTTGATAACGATCTGTTTGTTGTGCATCAACCGAGAACAGTAGATTATCCAAAGTATTTTTTATCATCATGTAAAAGAACAATGTTATTACTCAACTCCGAATACTATTTCTTTTCAAAACATCCGGACCGATATCACCGGTTTCGAAAAAACAGAAATTTTACCGGAACTCTCATTTCAAACATTTTTCTTTTAATGTATCAGGAAATGAAACGACGAACATTTACGCAAATTATACACAACATCCCCGGCACATTTATTCTTGTATTTGCCTCTGTATTTGAACAGTTGTGTTCACTGATCTGGCTTATCAGTAATCTGAGAACGATTCTAAATCAGAGAAAGTTTTTTTACAGTGACATTAGCTTAAAAAAAACAGCAGAATTCTGGCAGATCAAACAGTGCAACATTAAAAATTTTACTATGCAGAAACAGTTGTTAAATGCATTGACGTTTAGGTACTTTAAGCGACCAGTATATAACGCATTTACAGTACAACAAAGGCTCAGTCGTATTTCGCAACAAACAACCGCTCAGGTATTTATCCGGATCGATGACCTCTTTTTTGACAGAAGTCAGAATGTGCAGCTTTTTATCAGTTGTATGACCAGATTAAACCTGCCAGTATTGGTCGCTCTTAGGGGTGATGACATTCTAAATCCGAAATACGTTCCAGTGCTTAAAGAGCTTAAAAATGCTGGCTTATTCATTGGAATTCATGGATTCACCCACAAAGGGAAATATGGTCCATTCGATAGCGAATTGTTGCAATTGGACTACCCTACTTTTAATCAGCGAGTAACTCCCGTTTTACAGATACTTTCATCGTTAGGACAGAACCACTCTATTCTTGTTCCACCATTTAATGCAATCGGTCGTGAACAGATTAAACGCTGGTCAAAGATATGTTCGATAATCTGTGGCGGTCCGGAAACTGTCCGATTTACTGATCAACTCTATGGACCTGTTGCATTATCTGATGCAGGCTGGTATTTTCCATCAATACAGCCTTTTTATGGAGATGCCAGGACAATGCTGCGTAGTAATATTTCATCAGTGATAACAAGCCTGAAAGGGCCACTTTGTTTAACGATGCATTTTACTCAGGAACAGAATGACAACTTCAGCAGTTTGACAACATTTCTTGAGAAAATCTATCCATATATTTCCCGCTGGGAAGAAACTGAAACATGGTGAGGTGTAATACATGAAAATATGGTTTACAGCAGCAATATCTTGTAATGCCAATGGCGGTGTAGCACGTTCTGTGCGAGAATTATCGGGAGTTCTTCGAGAAAGAAACCATAAGGTGAAAGTCATTTTTGCTAATCATGCAATAACCGAAAACTATCTTCTGTTCTCTTTTAAAATTGCCCTGATGCTTTTACTGCACATATTCTCTCCCCCACAATGGATTATCGCAAGATCAACAGATGGTTTCTTTGCACTATTACTTGCGCGACTATTGCGCCTGCGTGTTCGTTTTACAGTTCATAATCATGGCTGGGAACAAAAGGTATACGAACTTGAATCGACACTTCCCCGTGCGATGATTTCAAACCCTACAACTATCAAATCACATTTACTGAGATTTCCCATACTTACACAATGTGCCAGACTTTCTGATCTGTGTATCAGTGGTACTATAGATGAAACACGATGGCTGTCCAAAAAAAGGTTTACAAAAAACACAACATTGATCACTATTCCTAATGGAATCCATCCAACAAAACAGCCATTCTGGCCTACCCAGAAAGAACTCCCCCCCTTCTTTTTAACTGTTGGTGCATTTACCTGGAAAAAGAATCTCGAATATGCAATTTCGCTTTTTTCTGAAATTTACAATCATTATCCCTCTGCCCGCCTGTTCTGTGTTGGTACCGATTCAACTCAGGAATCTATACGGATTACTTCCAACGCCGTTCATGCAATAACCTTTATCAACAAAGAGACTCCGGAAAGGATTTTCCGCTGGTATGAAGAGTGCCCGTTTCTTCTATCAACATCTCGTTATGAAGGAGGAAGGTCATTTGCAATTTTAGAAGCCCAGAGCAGAGGAATGATAGCATGTGCAGTCAATATTCCATCATCAAGAGAACAGATCGTTCACAACCACTCCGGCATACTGCTTGATGGAATCTCTGCAGAAAATGATGCTGCTGTAGTTGTTAAATGTTTATCAGATCAGAATACTCTTAAACTGATTGGTTTAAACGCCTGGAAAAAATCAATCCGTTGCCGCTGGGATCGGCAGGTGGATCGCCTTGAGCGGGTGTTGAATAACTGTATTATCGAGGCCCGATAAATTTACTTACATGTGGAGGATTATTTTATTTTTTTCTCTTTCCAGTTATTGATACTACATCAATACAGGAGACCGTTGTCCGTTTCAACATCTCAGATTCATATTCCCAGGAATCTTTTCCCGTGACCTGCTTCATCAATAAATTCAAACCGGCAATCCGTTCATTATAGTCTTCCACAATGCGGATTTTACCATACCCAACCACACTTCGGTATTTCATTCCGTAATTGCAGGCATTTTCCCCTGCGACAAACGGATCGCATATCGCAATGGTGAAACAAACATCAGGACTATTTTGTATGCAATTGATTTTTCTTCCTTCATTTGCTGAATGAAAATACAGTTTTAAATTGTTCTCATCGATACAGTAACCATAATTCATCGTGACAATATATGGCTGACCATTATCAACAAATGCGATTTGTGAGACTTTTCCACAATGTAATGCATCAATCATTTCATCAAATGAGTTCAATTCCCTGTCTTTTCTTCTCATGATCCAACCCTTTTTGGTTTTCAACACTATTACACCATCTTCGCATATTGCCTCACTCCACTTCGACCGGGCTCAGTGCACCGCCTGGCCCCCTCTGCATTGATGAATGGAGTGGGGGAAAAAATGCAGATTCCCTTTCTCCACGAGGTAGAGAAGGTTAAATACGTAACCAGCTTGACGGAAGCTCACTTTTGATTAAATTCCTCCAGAATACGTTTGTTTTCCGGATCGAGTGCTCTTGCTTTATCAAGATGTTCATGATATGCATTCTGATCTTTCTTGATCTTTGCAATCTTTGCAAGGCCAAGTTCTGCCAGAGCAAACTGTGGATCTATTTTCAGCACTCTGTTGTAAAACATGTCAGCCCATTGCAATTTAGATTGTTCCATATGAGTCTCTGCACGCTCAAACATTGACATAATATGATCAGGCATCAGTGAATTAATTGATTTATATATTTCAACAGCCTCATCATATTTCTTCTCTGCTCTCAGCGCTTTAGCCTGCAGCATCATTACATCAAAATTTTCAGGTTCTTCAGCAAGAATAGCTTCAAGTAGTTCAGATGCTTCATGGTTTTTACCAATAGTTGAAAGATACTCGGCATATTTAACCTTGTATTCTGTCATTGGAGATTTATCAATGAGTGCTTTAATTTCAGCGAGAGCTTTATCTTTCTGGTTTGTCGCAACGTAGCAGTCAAACAATGCCAGTGACAGGGAACCTTCTTCAGGACGCTTTGTTTTAGCTTTTACAAGAAGATCAACCGCATCATTTATTCGTCCAGTCCGCTGATATCCTTCCGCAAGCAGAATCATTATATCCGGATCATCTGGCTTAAGGGTATTGGCCAGTTCCAGATACACCATAGCTTCATTACGCAACCCCTTCTGCATTAACAGCGTACCAATCCTGCTGTTAGCTTCAATACTTTGAGGATTACTCTCAGCAAAACGCTTGTATGCATCCAGCTCTTCTGTTGTTTTTCGCAATTTTCCATACACTCTTGCCATCTCAAGCCAGACATCAGGTTTCTCTGAAGCTAACTCGGTTACTCTTCTGAGGTACTCAACAGATTTTCCAAGGGTTTCTTTCTTTGAAGACATTATAGTACCGGCTTTTAAAAAATTCCGGTAATCAGCAGGATATGTCCGTATATTACTTTCGAATAATCGTAATGCAACAACTGGATCTGATGATTCCAGCAGACACGCTCTTTTATACGATGCGTCAGGATCATTTACACCAGGTAGTGTAAGGTATTCACCATACACTGCAGCGGCATCGGTATTATGCCCGGATTTTTCATAAGCACCTGCGAGCAACATAAGTGTTCTTTCCAGAGACTTTTTATCCAGTTTCTTTTTGTCAGTCTTTACCTTTTCAAGTGGTATTATCGCTTCTCGAAATTTACCACTTTCCAGCAAAGCTTCCCCAAGAATCAGATTTTCAGGACTTTCAAGTACAATACCTTCACGCCAGAGATATTTGACTACATCTGTATACGCTTTATCAGCATAAGCCTCTCTTCCAAGCAGAACTGCAACACCTGCATCCGTTGGCATTTTCTCATTATATTTCTTATATGCTTTTACAGCTTCATCGTTTCGGGATAATGACATGTAGATATCACCAAGAACCTTATATTCCTTTACAGAACCACTATTCATCATAACTATCTGTTCGTAACTGATCGCTGCAGATTTTTTATCACCGCTTAAAAGCTGTACATCAGCAAGATCACCAAGCAAATTGACATCTGTTGGTGCCAGCTGTAGTGCATTCTGATACATTTCCACTGCTTTGAGATAATTTTTTTTCTTGAGATATATTGATCCAAGCGTGGAGTAGATACCAGCATCAGCTTCCCCAGCAGCAATCAGTTTAGTGCATGCCATGATCGCTTCATCTTCCTGCCCCTTAGCTATTACAATCTCTGCATATCGTTTATGAAAACCTTTTATCTGCGGGTTGAGTTCAAGCGCACGGCGATATGCTTTAAGTGCCCCATCCATATTTTTTGTTCCGTAAAGGAAATCTCCATAATCCCGGAACGCATCTGCATCATCATTTTTAATCGCAACATATCGGTTAAACTGCATGGTGACACTCGCTGGAAGATCATTACTGGCAGCTGCAATCTGAAAGAGACGCTTGAAGGAAAATGCATCTTTAGGATCGAGCACAGAGAGTTGCGTATACAGAATTCTTGCACTATCCGGAAGCTGTAAGGAATCTGCCCTTGCAGCAAGACGTTTTCTGGACTCAATATTATCGGAACTAATCAGAACTATCTTACTATCAAGAGCAAGCAGTTTTGCCGATTCACCATTGTTCTTGTAACAGGTGGAGAGTTTCGCAAGAAGTTCGATATCAGTTGCCATCTGACTTGCAAGAAATTCAAGTTGCGGCTGTGCATTTCGATAGTCATTTTTTTCAAAATAAATCTGTGCTGCAACCTGATGAGCTTTGATGTCGTTTTTATTTAGATCGAGAGCCTGTTTTGCAGCATCAAGAGCATTATCATTATTCTTTAGTTTTAGATAAGCTGCAGCTATACCGGAAAGTGCTTCTGCACTTTTTTTCAACGAGGTACTCTTCTGAAAGTAGGTA
>JBNKZD010000175.1:0-17004 GCA_050301235.1 Chitinispirillaceae bacterium
TTTGATGAGGAATCACTACCATCTGCTCATCGAGACTCCGAAGCCGAATCTAGTGAGTGGCATGCGCTGGCTACAGAGCACGTTTGCCAATCGCTTTAATCTCTATGGGTTGAATTCCCCGCCGCTTGCGGCGTATGCTTACTGTGATGAGCGAGTATATTCACAAAAGTCATAATGTAACAGTATTGCTTTACCATATGGTGTTTCCTGCGAAGTATCGTCGAGCGGTATTTGATGAGAGTGTAGATGGAACTTTGCGTGATGTTTGTTTAGAGATAGAACGCCGTTATCAGTTAAAATTTTTGGAAATAGGTACGGATAAAGACCATGTGCACTTTTTGCTTCAATCTGTGCCAACGTATTCAGTAACGAAGTTGGTAACAATGATAAAAAGTATAACGGCGAAAGAGATTTTCCGTCGTTGCCCTGATGTGAAGAAGCAACTCTGGGGAGGGGAATTTTGGAGTGACGGCTATTTTGCTAGCACCGTAGGTCTGCATGGTGATGAAGAATCGATTGCGCACTATGTCAAAGGGCAGGGCGATAGTAGTTATACCAAGTTGCATGAAAATCTGCAACTTGAGCTTTTCTGAACCTCAATACCCCGCCGCTTGCCCCGAGGATCATTTACTCAAAAGCACGAAAATTTCTAGCGGCAGCTATGCTTTTTTTGAAATTAAAATGTCTAGAATATTCAGCATGTTTGTAATATAGTAACAACATACTTAGAAACAATTTCCAATGAAATCTCTTATTGGATTTATATTCTAGTAAAGAGTAAATATTTTGGAAGCGGTTCATTAGGTCTTCGTTTACTTTAGCGGGGCAGTAATTATTGGCCAAAATTCTTTCATAAGCATCTACTATCGATCCTATTCTTCCTCTAAGACGTGAGCGTTTTTTTTGACGTCTTACGTCTGAACTCAGGCGTTTCTTTTTACGAACTACTAAGTTTGAGTTGGTATGATTTTTGCCATGTATTCTGTGATATACCAACGGATCCTGACAAAACGATAGACCATTTAATAAAGCTGCCGCAAAAGCTATTTGATGATCAAATATAATATCTTTACGGAATGGCAAAAAGATATTCAGAAGCTCTCTTCTGAATAAAAGTGCATGCGCGGACACACAGTTTTTTGAAAATAGACCTGTCAAATTATGATGTTGATCCGGACATTTTACTCTTATGCAGTCGAGTACACTTATTCCCAATGAGTTACCCTCATGGTCAATTAGAAGGCTATTTGAATAGACGGCTGATTTTTTACCCAAACAAGCCAAAAGTTTTTCAATTTTGTCCTTCTTCCAGACATCGTCTTGGTCGGAAATCGCAATATATTCGCCAGTTGATATTTTAAATCCATTAGAGAGGTTTGCATGTAACCCGATGTTTGTATTGTTGAATATTACTTTTATCCTAGAGTCCTGATTTTTATATTTTTCAATTATTTTTCGGGTTTGATCTTTTGAGGCATCATCACAAATAATAATCTCTAGATTTTTGTATGTTTGCTGGACAATAGAATTCAGTTGTTCCACTAAATATTCATCCCCGTTGTAGGTAGTTAACAGAACAGTTACAAAACCTGGCTTCATAATGAATAAGTTTTCCGCAAGTTAGAGGAACTATATAAATTAATACTTCCCAACGATGGTTAAATAGTTCCAAAACCCAAAAGACTGCATAGAATTGGCAGATTTAAACTGCTAGCAAATAACTTTAATGCTATTTAAAAATCATCATGTTGCAAGTTCGTTTTTTAGTTCAGAGTATGATTTGATGTCCAGAAATTTTCTTGGGTGGAGGTTAAGTTTTTCTTCTATTACTTCAAGGCGTTCAGCAGTCAGATTGGTGAACAAAGTACCTTTGGGAAGGTACTTCTGTACCAAGCCATTTGTAGTTTTCGACTCCACTCTTTTTCCAGCTATGATAGGGTGGTTCACAAAAGTAGCTTTGCAATCAGAAGGCTTGGCTCACTTCAAGGTGAGCGCCGGTTGTCATAGTTGATCGTTTCTACTTTGTCGCTTTCTTATCTGTGATTATTATCGATGAAAACAAGTAACCTATCTCGATGCTACTTTTTAGACAAATAGCTTTTGACCAATAAAAAAAGAAATCTCCTTAACCCAAGTGATTTATACAAGACTTTTTTATTAGTCAGAATTAAAGTAGTTGTTTGTCTACTCCTACCTTTTTTTAGAACTCTGTAAATAGTGCGGAGTTTTTTTTTGAAAAAGGCTTCTATTGTATTTTGATCATATACTTCTTTTAACTGATTTGCTTTTAGTATGGTTTCAATCATCTCCAGGATCTTTATAATTTTACTAATGGTAAAATTATTTTGTCTTAAAGCATCAAAGCCCTCAATGTTTTTTGTTTTCCCAATCAGGTTAAATAATTGTGTTTTTCTTATTTCCTGTGCGTGTTCGGAAATTAATTTAGCTTTTGTAGATGTAAGTTGATTGGCATGTGTTCTATATTTTAAGAGAAACTCAGGAATATTTGCGACTTTAGTACAAAAAACCAGTTTCGAAAAAAGATCATAATCTTCGGCAGGCACATTTGAGTATCTTAAACGGAAGCGGTATAAAACACTTTTCCTAATAATTACAGAAGGATGAACAAATCTATTATCGAGCATCATACAAAACAAAATTAACTCTGGCTCACACTCTGGCATAATTTTAAATGTGGAATTTCCAAAGGTAACAGCCCAAGTCCCACAAATACCTATATCTCGGTTTTCTTCTAAAAATCCTATTTGTCTTTCTAACCGACTAGGCATTGAAATATCATCCGCGTCCATTCTTGCAATATATTCGCCAGCAGATTCTGATATCCCTCTATTTAGTGAATATGAAATACCTTTATTCTCTAAGTTTAGAATTATCCTTATTCTACTGTCATTGAAAGAATTTACGATGGACACCGTTTTATCTCTACTATTGTCATCTATTACCAATAATTCAAAGTTAGTGAATGTTTGGTTTAGCATGCTATTTATTGCCTCAAAGATATACTCAGCAGCATTGTAAGCAGGCATGATAATACTTACTTTTGGCGTTTTTTTGCGCAACCTTGGTGAATTCATTTTAACGATTATGTGAAAAAGGTAGTGGATGAAGGTAGAAACAATTTTTGATTCCCGTAAGCAAAATGATTTGCCAGAAGTAAGTATTATCATTCCCTATTATAATATGCACTTATTCCTGGGCGAAGCCATCTTTTCAGCGCAGAGACAGACTTACAAAAATATTGAAATAGTTATTGTAGATGACGGATCGGATCAAACCGAATCAGTTCAATACATAAATAATATAAAAGGAGAAAACTTACTAATCCTTAGAACCGCGAATAGAGGAGTATCTAGCGCCAGAAATACAGCTATTGAGAGGTGTCGTGGGAACTACATTGTACCTCTCGATCCTGACGATATTCTGCATCCAAAATTTATTGAAAAATGTTTGCCGTTATTGACGGCAGACGAACAAATTGGCGTTGTTCATTGCAATGTTGAAATGTTTGGAAAAGTAAACAAAGCTTTGCATTTAAAAGAGTCGAAATTGCCAGAAATGCTGTTCGATAATTCCGTTGTCGTCACAGCTATTTACAGAAAAGCACATTGGTTAGAGTTTGGGGGCTATAAGCGAGAGATGACACAAGGGCTTGAAGATTATGAATTTTGGTTTAATTTCTTAGAGAAAGGTTTTATCATAGAAAAATGTAAAGACGTGCTATTTTACTACAGAATACGTGAAAAAAGCCGTTCAACTGACTTAAATGCATCGCATGATATGACGAAAAAAATGATGAAAAATATCTATTTCTTTCATCAAGAATTGTACAAGGCAAATAATAAAGCACTCTTCGAAAACTGGCTAGAATTAAAGTATCCGACAAAAAGTAAGAGGATAAAAAAAATTAAGAAAAAAATCTTCAGCTTGAAAATCTGGCCTAGAAAAAAGCTCCAGCTGTACTTAGAATCTGAAAAATGATGTGAGTAATCACAAATTTTCTATGATAAAAATAGCTTTTTTTAATAACTGGGGTGAGCCTTTAAATGATTTACTGGATCGCTATAGTAAGCAAACACCCGGTAATCTAGGTATATGGAAAAACCTTCAAGGAACGTCCGAAATAAATAAAGCGGATATTTTCGTAGTTTTAGAGGGAAAACCAGAAGGCGTTACTTTGGATAAAAAAAGAACAATTTTTGTTAAAAGAGAGCCGAATTACATCAAGCCTGAATTTCCTCTCGAGTATAAAAATATTATTCATTGGGAAAAGGCTCATTGCGGTGTTACTTGGTGGTTATCTTCGTCTTATGATGAATTGAAAAGTATGAAGTATCCTAATAAAGTGTCATTGGCAAGTTGTGTTGCATCTACCAAACACAAACATAGAAACAACTTTATTAAATCTCTGTATAAAAAAAGATGGTGGGCACCTTGGAAAAAAGTAATCAATATGGATTTGTATGGAAGAGGGCATAACTCAAAAGTTTTTGGGGAACGTTATAAAGGGCCTATAGAAACTGATGGGAATTGTAAACTTCAGGGCCTTTTATCGTACAAATATTCTTTGGTTTTGGAAAATTCCCAACAAAAAAACTATTGGACAGAAAAGTTAGCTGACGCATATCTAGCGTGGTGTATACCGCTTTACTGGGGCTGTCCCAATCTCGGTGATTTTTTCGATGAGAAAAGCTACTTTCAAGTTGATTTAGATACAAATGCAAAAGAACTTAATGACATTATTAGACGTCCCATTGGGCGTGGCATGATTGAAAATTTAGCAGCAGCGAGAGAGAAGATATTAGATGAGTTCAATATTTGGGAAGTAATTTGGAAGAAAATTGAAGCTGGAATTCTATAGCTAGTGTTTAATTAACCGGTCTTTTAAGATCAGTGCGTTGCTGTAGCCGTCATCTGTCTTTATTGTTAGAGAGTAATAAAATGAAAATACCATTTAATCAGGTACTACCTAAAACCGCATACCTGGCATTAAAGAGATGGAATTACAAAAAATCACATAAATATAGATTTAAAAGATTACAGGAATTGCGTACCATCGTTGATGAGGAAGGTTACTCGTATAAACCATTTGACGATAGAAGAGCTATATTTGTACATATCCCGAAATGTGCCGGGGTTTCAATTAATCAGACAATTTTTGGAGGACTGGCTGGTGGTCACACAACCTTTGAAGAGTATCTGAGCATATTTGAACCGCGCTGCGTAAATAGTTATTTTAAATTTACGATTGTACGAAATCCTTGGGATAGACTGGTTTCAGCCTATTTTTTTTTGAAAAAAGGAGGACTTTCACAAGAAGATCGCGACTGGTTTAATGAAGAACTTAATTCATTTGCGGACTTTGATGATTTTGTAAAAAAGTGGGTAAACAAGCAAAACATATGGAAATGGCACCATTTTCGACCTCAATATCATTACATGCTGGATAAAAAAGGAAGAATACCTCTTGATTTCATCGGGTATTTTGAAAATTTAGATCAGGATTTTAAGTATATTACGAATAAGATCGGTATTTCTTGTGATTTGCCCATGAACAATAAAAGCAAGCATAAAAATTATCAAAATTATTACAGTGAAGAAACAAAAGAAATAATTAGAAAAGTTTACTCAAAGGATATTAGGATGCTTGGATATGACTTTGATAGTTCGCCCATTCGTTCAAAAATAGTGTAGAGATCGCTAAGCAAATTTCTCTATTGTATAACATAACGCAGGCTCTTTGAAAGGATCAGTCCACCGTGCAACACATTGCTGGATTAATTAAAACCCCATGAATGATGCAAGAACAATAACTGTGAAAATACAAGGGCTTTGTAGACGTGCAAAAATGTTATGATGCTCATTGAAAAGATCACACAAGAATTTCGAATCCGTCTTATATGAAAGGTTCAACTGCGTCATTGCAAAAAAACATTTCAAAAAAACGGCTTGCAATTTTCGCAAGTTACGACGGGAACTGTATAGTCAACGACTACGTAGTTTACTATCTCAATGAACTCAATAAAGTATCAGACATTATTTTTGTAGCCGATAATTCTCTCAATGAAACAGAACAAGAAAAAATTCGCCCGCTAGCAATATGCATCATAGCCGAGCACCATGGAGAGTATGATTTTGGATCCTACAAACGAGGATATATATGGGCTGAGAAGAACAATATTTTAAGTAACTACGATCAACTAATTTTCTGCAACGACTCAGTCTTTGGGCCATTTCATTCCCTTGAGCCCATTCTTTCAGAGATGAAGGAAAAAGAAGAAATAGATTTCTGGGGTATGTTCATGGTCGAGACAAAAAATATTGCAGGAAATAACATACGCAAAAAGCCGCATGCTCAGTCGTATTTTATTGTTTTTAACCATAATGTGGCTACTTCCGCGGTTCTGAAGAATTTCATGCATAGCATTACCAAGCTGAAAAATAAAAATGCTGTTATCGAAGAGTATGAAATCGGCTTGAGCCAAAAATTAATTTGTGAAGGATTCCTTTGTGGTAGTTACATGAGCGCTTCCAGTAACGCACCTCACAGGAAGGATGCACTCGCTATTGTAAAGCAGGGATTTCCGTTCTTAAAAATATCGTTATTTAAGGCAGCCTGCCTGACTAAAAAATCATGGTGTTACAACCTTTGGAAATATAAATCGATAATTGCGGAGGTCGCACCAAATTATCCCCTATACTCCATAGAAAACTATCTTAAACGAAACATAGGAGAAAAAGAATTAAACAAACAACTTTTTAAACTGCGTTTCAGAATTCCTCCAATCTCAAGATTTCTTTTTTATAGGAAAGTGACTAAATCGGGACGTCTGATCGTAAAATTTTTTTCTGTCACCATTTATATACGCAAAAAACTTAACTAAGAGTGCTGATGAATCCAAGTCTGGCAAAAGACTAAATCCAAAAAACATCGAGCATTCAGCTTTACTAAACAGATTGAATACTGAAGTACCGAAATAAACTTAGAATATTTTTGAATGCAGTTATCTTCTCCGCAGCTTCAGAAAACTTCGTATAATTTTTAAATGGTATATACCTCTTTTATCACCGGGCATATAACAAAATTTACAGAAGAGCTGCGTTAATAACTCAGGGTCGATATTTTCTTTGACACGAAATTTAACCATAGTGTCTGCTCGGCTTTCGGTTTCATAAAATTTCTCCAATATCCAATACTGAGGTCTTTTGAAATAGTCATGTATGAGAACAGTACAGCTTGGATTTTCCAATGCGACAGCCAGTGCACATGCAACACGGAAACGGCCATCGATAAAAACCAAATCATAGTTTGTTTTGCTGCCAGCATTGAATGGCTTTAGAGGGTACAATGGCCAGAGGTGCATGTGTTTTTTATCAACAGGCATCCCCCATTTACCTGTTTTTCCAATATTTGCATAAAAGAATTTAAGTCTTTTTTTCTGAATACTTTCTGCGATCAAATTATTTTCGCTCAAACTATTTATAAATCCCAAATCAGATTCTACAGAATGAATTTTATGTATGCCAGGTATCGAACATGCAAGTAGTGTGCTGCCTCCAGAACCATACTCTAGGTAATTGGTTGATTTAACTAGACTGTCTTCGAGCAAAACACGCTCTTTCTCTGACATGCGGATGTTCATTTAGCGGGACATGAAAGATTTGAATTGTGGAGAGCAATCTTACTTTTAGAAAGAGCAAAACGAGAATGGAGCAAAAACTAACCTTCTCGCTTCAAATTATCAATCCGGTGCATAGGGCCATTGCCTTCTTTTTTGCGTTTTACAATTAACTTAATTCGGTAGTCAAAGTCTTCTAACCTGCGTTTCAGGTGTAGTTTGGCCAATCGATCTACAAATGGAAATTGAATCAGGGGCTTTTTCCCAAAACCATCAATCAAAACCAGGCAGACGTTTTTTTTATCCAACCGAACGACAAAGTTATGCGGTATTAAGTCACGTGTGCGAGGCGGTTGGGTGCACCAGTCCTCCTTGAAAGTCCGGATTGCCCGTTCAATCGTTGGGTCGATTCCGTTCTTCCAAATATACTGTTCTAAGGTTTGTGATATGCGCCTGTCTGCATCGCAAACAAGTTCTGTCTCATGTGCTGTTCCCAGATCAGTTTCAACCAGACCAAATGAACATGGTAGATGCCGAGTAATTTGAATGGGATAATTGCTGCGCAAGTAATTTAGAGCGGCTATTTCTACTAAATTTTCATCGTAAGTGGATAAAGGCCTTAAGTTTGCAGGAAATCGTTTTTCTGCTCTACGAATTGCCGGTGTACGATCTGAACGAATTACTTTTAGGCAATGCTCCGGATTTTGAGGATGGCGGAAACAAAGTCGGTTGCCGCCCGAAGCAAAGGGTTCTTTATCTTTGATTATAATTACTGGCTTATCGATAGACTTCATCTTTCCAAAGATAATCATACGAGTAGGGTAGCTCCAGAGCGGTTTCTACCATGAAGCTGACTACTTTTTGGCCGGAGAAGTTTTCGTGATAGAACTTACGGCCAGCAGCTGCAACTGTCTGGCGCAAGTTGTCGTCAGCCTGAAAACGCTCAATTTGCTGTATAAGAGAGTCTTGATCCTTAAAGAAAGCAAGGTGTTCGTCTGTAAAAAAATGGCGCATGTCGCCTTTGTCCCAAACGAAAGTCAATAGTCCGTTTCCCATAAGTTGAGCAATCCTGGCGGATGAATACCAGGGCCAGTCTTCGTAGCGATTCAGATTCAGCGCCATTTTGCTAGTTTCCAACACATGATCGTAGTCCCGACCATAAACAGCTGGCTTTCCGTAAATTCCAAAGGTCTCGAAGCATAACCTACTTTTGAGTGCTGTATGCAAATCGACAATAAGCGGATAGCGGTCATCCGATTTATTACCACGTCCACAGTACATCAAGTCTCGCTCGAATTCGGTCTTGGTCGAGTTGTCGAAAGTTTCAGTCGCCAAATCCGTTGCATTTGGAATATATCCTACGACATTCCTACCGGTGCGAAACTGCTTCAGTGGCTCTCCTGCAGTTGTTACGAAGATAGCATCTACGACTTCTTTGCGATAATGAATCATTTTTACATTTCGCTCTCGCCAGAGTGGATCAACATTCCGGTAGATAATCGGCACAGAAGGAGCGATGCTTTTAATGGTTTCCAATGTTTTATTGGTCAGCAAATCGCTGTGCCCAATGAGTACCAAGTCTGGTTTGAAGTTTTCAAATGTCTCTATAAAACGACGGTTTGCCGCACGAATTCCCAGTGGTTTGATGCCCAGCGGAGCCTCGAATTTGGCAATATCACGCTCGCTGTATTCGCAGACCTTCCAGTTGTTTCGGATCATACCATTAAAGAATTTTCGTCCCGTGGACACCTTTACGTGTCCGTAGCGTCGTATCATCAAGTTATCAGAGTGGAGAATGCGCATGGGGAAAGATGAAGGAGCCAGACGTAAAATTTAAACATGAATAGCTTTCCATCATGTTCAAATTGTTTAAATTAGAATGAATAGTAAGTATTTGGTCCCAGAAATGTCACATCCTTGAAAGAGCGGTGGACTTAGATTCTGTTTTATGAATAATGAAATGTTCCAAGTAAAAATGGCTGATTCGAAGTTGAAACTATTGCCAAAAGTCACTCCACGTCAACTCATACGACGTGGCTTAAAATGCCAGTGCCCGAATTGCGGGATGGCAAAATTATTTAAATCGATGCTTGAAGTTGAACATCATTGTCCCGAGTGCGGTATGTTAATAAAACGTGGGGACGGGTATTACCTGGGGCCGCTTTGTCTCAACTACGGTTTCGTTGCGTTTGCCGCAATACTACCCATATTGCTACTTGGATTTTCGGATTGGATAACTCTCAAACTTGCATTGATTGTAGCTTTCTTTTGTGCACTTTTGCTTCCGATATTATTTTACCGATTCAGTTGGAGTTGTTGGCTTACCATCTATTACATTTGCTTACCGGAGGAGTTGCATGCCAATCGTCCGGATGACTGCGACGATCTTTCTTTTGAGGAAGATCGTCGAACACTGAATGTCGAACGTTGAACCTGCACCCAATGATTAGTCTATGACATGAATGGTGATCGAACTGCCTGGTTTGAGTTGTTCATTTGGAATCCATAATCTGTGGACGCCCATTAATTCGTCCAGTTCGGATTCCTGTTGCTGATCATCCATTTTGAAAACACGTTTGCCCTGTTGTTTGTTTTCATAGTCAATATTTACCTGGCAACCGCGAACATCCAACTTGAATTTGAATGATTTAAATGGGCACCATCCAGCGGGCTGAATCCAGAGACCGTCCAGTTCCGGTTCAAAGCCGAAAACAAAACGAATTAGGAGCTTCAGCACTACGTTGGAACTACCGGTTTGCCAATCATTCATGTTTTGCCCGTCGATGAATTTTTCGGGATTGTAACCATAAGAATTCGGCATAACAAACGGGCTGTGCGTCAAATTTTCATGCCCCTTGGTGAATGGCAGAATTTTGCAAAGCTGTTCCCAGGCCTTTTGCGCTTCACCCATTTGAAAGAGCGCCATGATGGCGAAGGCGGTCGCATGAATGTATGAGGCGCCGTTTTCTGCAGTTCCCGGCGGCAGCTTGGGGATACGGCCAACACCTTTGGCATCAATATCGAAGTGAGGTGCGAATGTACGGTAACCGTATTTGGAATCCAGGCGCTCGAGTCCATCGAGTATAATCTGCTTGAATTCCGGGTATTTTTCATAAAGTCCCGACAGTACCCAAAAAGCATTGGAAGTTAGTCCATCTCGTGAGACTCCGTCTGAGTCTTTATAACTACCAACCAGATACGAGTATTGATCGCCCCAGCCGTGTAGGATTCGTTTCTCGCCTACATCATTGGCAACGACGGCATATTTCAGCAATCCACCTTCGATCTCTTCACGCGCTTTGTTATATTGTTCAATTTCGGAAGCGTATTTTTCTGCATCAATGCGTTTCAGTATATCTATCATTTCCTGTGTATTTTGATAGACTTGTAAGGTTGCCATCACACTAACACCTGTACCAAACTCGGAGGAACCATCAAGGCTGATGCCCAGACCATCCAGAGCGTCATTCCAGTCTCCGTAGAGCGCCAGAACGCATTTGGTGTTATCATGATCCCGGTTACGCAAAAGATAGGACATAATCTTAAGCAAATGCTCAAGAACTGAGTCTTGTTGCTTGGATTTTACGACTCTGCCTGCTGCTTCATCTACGATCTCATGATATCCGCAAATCTGATTCAGGAAATCCCAATCTTGGGTGACGCGTAAATACGTATGTATGGTTGAAATAACCCAAACGCCTTGATCGATGAATTGTCGAAGATCCATCCGTCCCACATCCTGGTTTGCCGGAGGGAGCGAATATTGTCGAAAACAACGACCATCAATTGCGGTAAAACCCAAGGCTTCCAGCATTTTATCGCGTGCGGCTTCGCTTCTCCAAAAGAGCATTCCCTCGATTGCCTGAAATACATCGCGAATACCAATGAGAGAATTGAAAGAGAGTTGAATGTATCCTTTGATCAACGAGCAGAATTCCACCTGCTTTTTCAGGTGTTCGGTAAATGCATTGAATGTTACGCTGTTGATGCCTTCTTCTGTGCTTTGGTTTGTTCGGATACTTAAGGCAAGGTGATTGCTATTATCTTCCTTTTCCAGTTGTTTTAGCTCCGAATCGATAGCTGAAGGATCTAGGCGTTTTGTCACCAAATTCAGGGCTTCCTCTTCTGTTTTGAGCGGTGAAAACAGAAGATCCAGTCGCGCGCTTTTACCAGCAGGCAGTTTCATGTGCAGCAGATCACCCATGATTCCTGTTTCCGTGAAAGTGCAAAGATGTTTTGGATTGTCACCGAAAGTTCCTTCAATAAGCGCCTGCGGCGTATGTAAGCTGCTGCTTGAGCTTCCAACATACTGAAGACGTGAAGTGGTTGCTTCGGAGGAAACGAGCCAGCTTTTATCTTCAATACTCAGTTCGCGGCGCAAAATTGCATAGTTAGTTGTCAGAGTATGGCGATCTTTATCCTCATGCACCAATAGTAAAAAGGGATTTAAGTTCGCATGTTCCTGCTGCCCTGACTGATGTAAGGAAACTTCTTTAAACCAGTTATCTTCGTCGCTGGTGTGAAGCTGGTGCCGCAGAAAGGGATTGAGAAATGATGAGAGGAAGAAGGTGGTGTCTTGATTGCCGTTGTTTTCGACATTTATAGAGAAACTCAATGATCGCGATTGCGTTGCAAATACGCGCACTCCAACGCGCAGGGAGTCGAACTCGGTTACAAAGTAAGCAGCCGAGGGGCTAAAAACAGTATAACGCGTCAGACCTTCGCGTTCTTTATCCATTCTTGGAACGGAAAACAAGGGTGTTAATTGATAACGATCTCCTTCTTCCTTTTTGCCAGCGAAGAATGCGACATTAGGCTCTTGCCCATGTGCCGCTCTCAAAAAAGTAGATAATAAACCTTCATTCGCATGCATATAGCCCGATGCATAAACCCAGAGATTAAAGCCATCCTGGCCGTAGGGATAACGACTGTCGCCACTACTGCGACTGAGGCTTAACAGTTCTTTGTCTGATAGCACATAAACAGCGCCATTCATATAATTAGCCTTTACGCTTTCGGAATCGCCTAACAAAGTATTCACTTTTTCGTGTAATTCCGCAAATTTGACGGATAATTTGTTTGTATTATCTAATTTAGTTTTGGTTGCAGCAGTGTCATTCATAGTCTTAATAAAAAAGTATCTGTAAAACTTTTGGAATTTATTTCAATAATGAATGTTGCAACTTTTAATAAAAGCTCAAAATAAAGCATTCCCACTTTATGAAAACACTTCATCTATCCAGTTCTGGCCTTTGCGGTTTTGCAGGATTATCATTAACACCAAGAGCCATTGTTGACTTTGCTTCATCTTTGGCGACCTATGTTCAGGGAGGCCAGATTGTAATGGGTCGTGATACCCGTTACTCAAGCCCCATGGCTCATTCGGCTGCAATTTCAGGTCTTCTCAATGCCGGTTGCGATATTATTGATCTAGGCATATGCCCGACTCCTCTTGTTCAGTTTGCAGTCAAACATTACGGTGCAGCTGCGGGTCTTTCGATTACGGGAGGGCACAAGCAGGCTGGCTGGAATACTCTGACCATCATTGGCAATGAAGGTAATCTTTTCGATCCACTCAGTGCCCAAACCGTTCTTGATATTTTCCATTCCAAAGAATTTCTCAAAGCGAATTGGCAAGGAATGGGAAATATCACTCAGTCGAACAGTTTTTTGTCCTCTTATTTAGATAATCTGGAAAATAGCGTTAATATCGAAGCGATTCGTGCCGCTCAGTTTACAGTCTTGATGGATCCTCTGGGCGGTGCCGGAGTACCTTATATAAAAGCTATTGCCGAGCGCCTCGGACTTGGCATTATCCCGATCAACGGCAATGCCAATGGATATCTGGCGCGTGAAGCAGAGCCAAGACCACGCTCCGCCAGTCAGATTGCATCCATCATCCCCTATGTCAAAGGTGATGCGGGCTTTCTCTTTAGCAGTGATATTGTGCGTATGTCTTTGGTCACCGAAGCCCCTGAGCCAAAAAGTGAGGAGTATACATTCGCAATCATAACAAATCACATCCTGAGCAAACAAAAAGGTACGATAGTGACTAATTGCGCCACCAGTCGAATGATTGACGACATTGTAGCCAAGCATAAAAGTCAGTTGGTCAAGACAAAAGCCAGTCAACCCTATGTGCTCACCGCACTGGCAGACGAACAGGGAATTTTGGGCGGTGAAGGTAATGGCGCTGTTGTTTTTCCAAAGGCAGGTCCGAGTTTTGATGGCTTTATCGCGATGGCATTAATCCTCGAAGCAATGGCCGAAAACAAGGCTCCTTTATCTGAACTGGTAGCTGCACTGCCAGCTTACCACATCGCTAAAAGAAATGTGCCTTGTACATCAAGTAAAGGGTATCGCGCGCTGGAACATGTGGAACAAATCTGGCGGAGTGAAAACTCTGCAAACGTCAATGTGCAGGATGGCCTGCGTGTTGACTATGATCATGGGTGGAAACATGTTCGCATTTCCCGTACAGAACGTATTATTCGCATCATTTCAGAATCAAAGGATCGGGGTCTGGCTGAAGAAGAAGCTGAAAATATTATTCGCACAGTGGAGGAAGTCTTATGAGAGAAGCACTAAAAGTAGGCGTTTCAGGCGTTCGTGGCATTGTAGGGGAATCTTTCTCGCCTAAGCTAGCTACTGAATTTGCTCAGGCATTTGGTACTTTCGTGGGCCATGGCCCCGTTGTTGTCGGTCGTGACACACGGACCACAGGCGTTATGGTTGAAAACGCAGTCATTGCCGGTTTGCAAAGCGTTGGATGTCAGCCGATCCTGGCTGGTATCGTTCCAACACCCACTGTCCTGATTTTGACAAAAAAATACAAAGCGCGAGGAGGTATTGCCATTACTGCCAGTCACAATCCAGCGCAATGGAACGCCTTGAAATTCATCGGAGACAATGCATTGTTTCTAAATGAATTGAGAGCCGAGGAATTGATCAATATTTACCACGAACAAGAATTTCCACTTGTTGGAGAATCGGAAATTCCCGAGGTCAAAAAAATTGATGATCCAATGAAGCCTCATTATGAAGTGATTGCAAATTACATTAATTTAGAAAAAATAAAAAATAAGAAATATAAAGTCGCTGTTGATTGTTGTAATGGTGTAGGTGCCATACATTCGGTTTCCTTTCTGCGCGATTACCTTGGCTGCGAAGTTATCTCCATTTTTGACAAACCAACGGGAGCGTTTGAAAGAGAGCCGGAGCCAACGCCGGAAAGCCTCCATGCCCTTTGCGAAGCAGTGAAACAGAATCAGTGTGACATTGGCTTTGCTCAGGATCCCGATGGAGATCGTCTGGCAATTGTCAGTGAAAACGGTGAACCTCTTGGCGAAGATTTTACTTTAACCCTGGGAATTCAACAAGTACTGGAATCTCACGGAAGCGGTCCCGTAGCCGTTAACCTTTCTTCCGGCAAAACAGTTGATTACGTGACAGAAAAATCAGGCGAACAGGTAACCAGAACCAAAATTGGTGAAATTAACGTATCCGAGACCATGCTCGAAATCGGAGCTGTCGCAGGTGGGGAAAGTAATGGCGGTCTCATCATCCCAGCAGTTCATCCCTGTCGTGATAGCTACGTAAGTATGGCCATTATTTTGGAAATGCTTGCAGATACTGAGAAGACACCATCTGCTCTGAAAGCTGCGATCCCTGAATACCATATTGTAAAGAAGAAAGTCAAAGTCAGTAGTGACGCATCATTAAAAATTCTCAGAGCTGTACGCAAACATTATCAGCACGGAAAATTGAATCTACTGGATGGTGTTCATGTTGACTTTGGCGATAGCTGGATTCATGCACGGCGTTCAAACACAGAACCGGTGATCCGCATTATGGCAGAGGCGCCGACGCAGGAAAAAGCTGATCAACTAGCTCAGGAACTCATGACTATTGTGACTTCAGGTGATTCTTAAAATAATCTCCAACTTCGTAAGATTTTAATTAATACTCTCAGCTTTAAAATAATATCTATCCTACCATGCCCAAAAAAACACTGTTTGTTCTGCTACTACTCGGTTTTTCAGTTTTTAGTCTAAATGCGATTGAAAGTTCCGATATTCTGATGATTGCCGATTTTAATACAGGCAATCAAAACGCACTTGGAGGTTACTTCAACAAATTTGAACGGGACACATCGACTGCAACCGTTGATCTTACAAGATCTATTTTTCGTGGTGAAGACGGGAAGAGCCTCGAGATCGTTGCCAAAAAAGGTGAGGATGGGTTCTGTGGGGCATGGATACAATTTTTCGATTTTCGCAGCGAAAATCGAAAGTATCTCGATGCTTCGCCTTACACCTACTTATCTTTTTGGGTCAAAGGAAAACAAGGAGGTGAAGAGTTTTCTGTAAAGATTGCGGATAGACAATTAATCGAAATTGAAGATTCAACAAATATTGGCAAAATCAATAGATTACTTCCAAACGGAGTCACCCGGGAATGGCAGGAAGTGCAGGTGCCGCTTAATCGACTAGTCGACGCAGATCAGACTCAACTGGGAGGACTAACTTTCGATTTCAACTTCCCGGGCAATCACACCATTTATGTTGATGATGTAGTTCTGAAGAAATCGAAAAATACTGAGGTGCCTGCAACGATGCTTATGAGCAAGGAAAAGGATTTAGAACTAGTTCAGGCTCAACTTAGAACGATTCCACCTAGAACAATGTGGGTATGGACGGTCTTTGAAATTCTGGAAAACAAAAACAATGAACAGGAGGCTTTATTTGCAGCATGTGAGCGCGAGAATGTAAATCGTCTATGGCTGCAAATTCCTACCCGTTATGAACCGGATGTCGATTTAGCTGCAGATGTTAAAGACATACGCCCACCTGAGTTTAAAATTGCATTGCGGCACGAAGATAAACTAAGAGCATTTATTCGAGAAGCACACGCCAGGGGCATTCAGATCGAAGGACTCGATGGTTACCCTGAATTTGCACAGAAACCCTACCACTTCATTCCCCTTGCAGTTGTCGATGCAATTATAGACTATAACAGTCGCGTCGAGCCTGAAGAACGTTTTGACGGAGTGCACTTCGACAATGAGCCATATCTCATCATCGGATGGCATGACAAAGAACGTCGTGAGCAAATTCTAAAGGAATTTCTCGAACTCAATGTCGAATGCCAACGTCGCATCCGTGAAAATTCAGATATGAAATTCGGTGTGGATGTTCCTTTCTGGTGGAACGCAGAAGATCCAACAGCGGAGGGTGCAATTGGTGATGTAACCTTCAATGGGGAGCGAAAGCCAGCGGTTTATTTCTGTATCGATCTTCTCGATAACATCGGCATCATGAACTACAGAGATACTACTTATGGTGTTGATGGAATCATATCGCATGCT
>JBNKZD010000176.1:0-8602 GCA_050301235.1 Chitinispirillaceae bacterium
GTAAATTTGTAATCATCCCGTTTTTATATTCTATCAATAGATCGGTACTACAGATACAAATGGATAGATGATGTTTTATTTTTGGCTGAGTGTCATATTTCTTATAATCGCAGCAACGCCATTTTTTATTGCATTGAGAAATATGGCTCAGAACCCCGACCGGTTTCCGGCAAGAACCCTGATGCCGTCTATTTATGTAATACTATCTGCGATCCTTATTCTGATACTTGCATATTTTTTCTTTTATTATTATATCGAATATAAATGGTATGAAATCTTAAAATTCCAGGACAGATTCTGGACTATCCTAGGCACAAAATTTGGTCTTTTTGTCATAGGAGCACTGATTGCATGGATATTCGTTAAAATCAATTTAGCATACACTCTCGGGTCTCAGAAAAAGGAGCTTGCACTTTTCGGATTTTTTGTACCATTTACTACTGCATTTATACTTGGTACGGGTACACTGATTTTCTGGAATCAGGTGTTATTATACATTTTTCAGGAACCATCATCATACCATGATCCTGTTTTTAATAAATCAATTTCATTCTATCTTTTTTCACTCCCGTTGTACACATTTGTAATAAAATGGCTCCTATTCCTGATTATCATTACAGCAGGCTCGGTTTCAATAACAACTATATGGAAAAAGTATTCACTGGTCGGTTATAATAACGAAACCCAAAAAGTATATATCAGATCATTCCCTATCAACCAGATATTATTTCTGTCATCATTGATTTTTCTGCTTCTCGCATGGAACTCAATACTCGACCGTTACCGGTTGATGTATTCTGCAAACGGAGTTGTGTATGGTGCCGGCTACACAGATGTTCACTTCCGGATACCGGCTTTCTGGATTTCTGCAGCGGTCTTTCTTATACTGGGCGTTATAACATTTCTATCATCTATCAGTACTGCCGCAAAAAAATTCTTTTTTGGTTATAACAGCAGGTCACAAAAACGTGGTATTATACTTTCCGGAATCGCAGCGGGTCTGTTGATACTGTTCCGATGGATTATTCCGTGGTTTGTTCAGGCTTTTATTGTAAATCCCAACGAACTGGTACTGGAGTTACCATATCTTAAAAACAATATCACTTTTACACAACTCGGTTTCAAGGTTGACACTGTTTCAATCAAACCGCGGTTCTACCCTATCCGATCAACAATCAATGACAGTGTGATATCACAAAACCGTTCCACATTGCAGAATATCAGACTTTGGGATCCGCGTGCACTCAAAGAGAATCTCAAACAGCAACAGCAGATCAGATTATATTACAAGTTCAATGACATCGATATCGGCAGATATACGATCGATACCAATTACCGGGAAGTGATGCTTTCAGTCCGGGAGCTTGATCAGAACGATTTAAACGAGCGGTCACGGACCTGGCTGGGACTCCATTTCATATATACGCATGGCATGGGACTCGATATGCTTCCTGTAAATGAGTTTCTACCGGGCGGGCAGCCAAATCTTTATATCAAAAACATACCACCGGTTTCGACTGTGCCGGATGTAACCATTAAGCAGCCGGAAATCTATTTTGGGGAACTGACAGATAATTATATCTTTGCCCCAAGCCGGCAAGCCGAATTCAATTATCCTTCAGGTGATACCAATATTTATAATCATTACGACGGTACAGGTGGCATACCGTTAACCAATTACTTTACACGATTTGCTTTCGGTTGTCGCTTCAATGATTACCGCATTCTGTTTTCCGCCTATCCTCAGAAAAAGACTAAAGCTCTTATTTACCGCGATATCAAAACAAGGTTGAAAAAAGTGCTGCCATTCCTGCTCGTAGACAATGATCCTTATGCGATTATTACCGATAGCGGCCGTATCAAATATGTTTATGATACGTATACCTATTCATCACAGTTTCCTTATTCTCAGCCGTATAATGCACCACCTTCGCTGTTTGATACATTGAATTTTCAGAACAGCAGGTATACATTTGGATTCAGAGAGATAAATTACATTCGTAATTCCGTTAAGGTATTCATCGATGCATTTGATGGAACTGTCGAAAACTATATAACTGACACATCAGATGTCATTATAAAAACATATAACAGGGTATTTCCCGAATTGTTCAGAAAAATTGACGAAATGCCTGCGGAGCTGAAAAAACACATCCGCTATCCGGAGGATTTATTGAAAGTTCAGGCTTCCATGTACAGCATCTATCACATGAGCGATCCAACGGTATTTTATCAGCGGGAGGATGTCTGGCGCCTGGCAACAGAAAATTACCGTCAACAGCAGCAGGTAGTTGAACCATATTATGTGATGATCAAACTTCCGGAAGATACCAGTGCACATTACATGCTCATGATTCCATTTACCCCACAAAACCGCACGGTTATGAATGCATGGATTGCCGGTCAATGCGATTTTCCTGAGTATGGCAAACTGGTGGTGTATCACTTTCCAAAAGGGCAGGAGGTTTTTGGACCACAGCAGATCGAAACGTTTATCGACCAGAATACAGATATGAGCGCCGCAATGACACTCTGGGGACAGGCGGGATCAAAAGTGATACGTGGAAATCTGCTGACTATTCCGCTGTTTCTACAAAACAATATATATATGCTCTACGTTGAACCGGTGTTTCTACAGGCTGAAAATGTTGCGATACCGGAAATTAAACGAATCGTACTTGGAGATCAGAATGGTGTTGTCTGGGCTGAAACGTTCGATAAAGCATTGAAAGCTCTCGAATCACTTGACACATCTGCTATTCAGACTCAGATCAGAAAAGGAAAGTGAAAAGATATCCAATCTCTTTCTTTCACCATGCCAGATAGATCATTACTGAAATTACCAGAAAAGAAACTGTTAATGCAACAACGACATGTCCTGCCATCAGGTTCGTACCAACACTGTGAGCAATCATGACATACATCGAAGTACCGGGGAGCAGACAAAACCATGTCCAGAAACAATATGATAAAAAGGATATTCGGGTCAAGCCAAAAACGTAATTCATTACAACATGCGGGAAAACGGGAATAATGCGAAGAATTATAAGTACACGGGTTTGATGTTCGTTAACATAGCCAATATATCTTTCATATTTTTTCTGTCTGGAAAGCCATTGCTGTACTTTTTCCCGTGCAGCTTTTCGGGCAATCCAGAAAGCGCCTGTTGATGCAATCATCGCTCCGGTCATTGATAACGTTATCGCTGTCAATGGATCAAAGAGTAAACCGCTGAGCAATGTCATTCCTGTTCCCGGAATCAGTAGAAGGGATGTCAATGCATAAATAATAACGAAAAACAGATATCCAACAGTACCCTGGCTATGTATGAAGTTACGAAGCACAAGTGCCCACGAAAAAACTCCGGATGCTTCCGATATCAAAATGAGAATTCCAGCTAAAATTAACAAAAGATGTTTTTTTCGTCCACCTGATTTATTTTTAGATATACGTTTGTACATCAGAGAGTTTTGCAATTACCTTCCTGATTATAACTGTCTCATCCCGGTTAAACTTGTACATACGAAGCAAAAAAAAGCCTTAAACAATTAATGTACCTCACAGAATCGGTATTGAGTTTGCGTTCTATGTGCTACAGCAACTCATAACCAATTTACAGATACAATAGAATATTTTTATTCCGGAGGCTGAATGAATAGCTGTCAGATTATCCTGGTTATTCTACTTGCTGTTGCACTCTCATGTCAAAAGGTACCCCTGACAAAGAGAAACCAGTTGCATCTTGTTCCCACATCACAACTCGATGCAATGGCTGCCCGTGACTATAAGCAGTTTATGGATTCTGCAACGGTTATAAAAGGTACTCCGCCAGCCAAAGCAGTGCAGCGGGTTGGTGAAAGAATAGCGTGTGCTGTAACGAAATATTTTACAGAGCAGAATCAGACATCACGCATCAAAGACTACAACTGGGAATTCAATCTCGTCAAAGATAGCGTTGCCAATGCCTGGGCAATGCCTGGTGGACGAGTCGCAGTGTATACAGGCATTCTTCCAATTACCGAAAATGACACCGGACTGGCGGTAGTGATGGCCCACGAAATATCTCATGTTGTAGCTAACCATGGTGATGAACGTATGAGTCAGGCGCTGCTGGTGCAACTGGGTGGTTTGACACTTGCAGAAGCATTGCGCACCAAACCGGAACTGACCCGCCAGCTCTTTCTCGCCGCCTACGGTGTAGGAACAACGGTCGGGATCCTGCTTCCCTATAGCAGACTTCAGGAGTCCGAAGCAGATCATCTGGGCTTGATATTCATGTCGATGGCTGGTTACGATCCACATGCAGCAATAGGGTTCTGGAATCGAATGATGGAGGCACAGAATGGCCCATCACCACCGGAGTTTCTCAGCACGCACCCGGGTGACAAACCCAGGCTGCAGAATATTGAAAAGCTCATTCCCGAAGCTATGAAGTACTATGGTACCGCACAGTGCTCTCAGCACTGAATACTATTCCCATTTATTTTCAGAAAGAACAACATGCGCTCACAAAAAAAATCCCTGAACCCCTTCTCTAACAGCATCTTCTCAACTCTTTGTATCTCTTTTTTAAATCTTCCGCTTCAAAACACTACCGTGCCCTGGACAAATGGAGTTGGAAGCCGTGCAATGAGCTTTGCAGGAAATTATGTTTCCGAATCAAACGATATCTCAGGTCTCTACTGGAATCCAGCCGGGTTATCCCTGGAAAGGTCAAATAGCTTGACTATCACAGGCGACTGGCTCATGTTACAAGCTCATACCAGTTTATTTCCTGATAATAATTTTCATTCAACTGTCGAATCAATTTACTTGAATGGTATTGGCATAATCGGCGTCAATGAGGAGTATCCTGGCGTTTCTACCGGAATCGGTTTTCAAAATCCGTATTCGTTTAATGATATTAACACATTGCAGACTACCGTTTTCCAGGATGGGGACTCGACCGAAATTAATGAAAGGTTTGTGTCTCAAGGAGGTTTGCATTTCTGGTCAGTTGGATCAGGATTTCCGATTTCTGAAAACTTTTCTTTAGGAGTAACATTTTCCTATGTCAGTGGCTCTCAAAAAGTTCTGACCGAAACAAACCTGCATAGCATAGACCAATCTTCACACTCAGCAACAGACAATTTTTCTTCAGAAACTGAACGGACCTACACAGGGTTCGATCTCAGGTTCGGTTTTCTTTACCAACCTCAGCGCTGGCTCCGTACAGGTGGAAGACTGGTAGTTCCTTCATCAATTACTTTTAAGGAAAACTCAGTACAGAAATTTATTGATAGTGACAGCTTAATTATAGCAGACCGCAAAGGACGGCTCAACACGCCGTTTTCCGGCGCACTTGGAGCATCTGTTATCTTCGCCGGCACTGTGGTGTCGGGAGAATTCCGGTTCAGAGCACCGTATAACTATTTTGAAATTGTTAAGAATTCTCCGGGAAGTGATGCATCGATGTGGAAAAAAGGCGCGGGAGTGGGTATCGAAATTAATCCCAAACCTCTTCCGTTAAGTATCCGAACCGGTTACAGTCTCGATCAGATCGATCCCTGTGCTTTTCTTGTGAGATATGATGACAGTACAACCGTAAGCCTGTCCAATTCATCCGGAATGCAAAAGACAATTTCCACCGGAATAGGAATCAATCTCTGCGAAAACGCATCCGTTAATTGTACCTATCTTTTTTACATTCAGAATCTGAAATACCGAAACGGACTTTCCGAGAAAAATTGTTTACAGAGAGTTCTATTGGATCTGATTATCAGTTATTGAGGCGGTGGGGGCGGAGGACAAAGGACACAGAGTTAAGCACAGAGAGATGACAATCTAAAAATTAAAGAAACAATAGCAGCAAAACTGGAAACTTCTATTTTAAAATTCTCTGTGAATCTCAGTGTCCTTTGTATTTTAAATTTCATTTGAACGTAAGGCCGGAAATATGTGTGGGTAAAGATCAGGGACAGATGGAGAACTACCTCATAGGATTTTGAATTTATGAGGCTATCAGCCGCATCAGGACGGGCGGCCAACCGGCGCTGGCCTGCTTTGAGGCTGGCGCACTTGGCGGGTTGATGGCCCGTTTGACTACCGATTGTCTTCATGCGCATGTATGCGCTCCCAATCAATGTTTTATTCATAATTCTTCTAAATGTTTCTATTTTGTATTTAATTCTTTTTCGTTTACCTGTAATAATAGTTATTGGCACCGGTGACTGGGCAAAGTCGCAATGTGCAGCCTTTGACGATAATTATTTGTAGATCGCGACAGCCGATTGTCCCGTTCAGAAAACCGAACGTCGCCAGAGAGTGTATACCGCCGGGAACCTTCTATCGCCCCCGAGATCACGAAGCTTCACCCTTTTTTAAAATAGTGCGCGACCATTTTGATGACTCGAAGCACAGGACGTGCGGAGAGCATCCCGATGCAATCGCATAGCCGTCAGGCTAATATGTGTAAGTTATTGATATTGTATGTATTATAAAAAATATAGCGGTTACCCGCTAATTGGAAGAGAGGGTAAACCTTCTTTTTTTAAAGCCGGATAATTTAGATCCGGCAAGAGTTTATGATTTTATATGTGGAAAAAATAGATCACGACAAATCCACGTGTCAAGTAGTTCCCCATAGAAGGTTTAAATGGGCAACTACGGTAAAATTATCAACGAGATAGTTCAAAACATTGACGAACACATAACACCGTTTTTTAATAAAAGAGAGCTGGATAGCCTTGCGCGAACTACTGGATTCAACAAAAGGTGCGGCACGGTAAAAATAACTGGCAGTATGTTTCTTGACCTGGTCATGTTTAACTTCAGTAAGCTTTCATGTCAGTCACTGGAAGACTATTGTGAAGAGCTTAAAAATAGGCACGGTCAGACAATCAGCCGTCAAAGCCTTCAAGACCGGTTTAATTGCGGAGCGGTCTCTTTCCTAAAAGCAATCTTTGAAATAGTTCTCAGGAAAAAATTCACTGATACATCAGATTTAAAGAGAATTTGCACGCAAAAGAGGATTTTAATAAAAGATTCTACCTGTTTTTCAGCTGCCAGAAGAGATGAAAGATGTATTTCCGGGAAGTGGTGGAAAAGATAGCGGAGCTGCAATGCGCATTCAATTTGAGTATGATATTCTAAGTAAAAACATTGTTGATTTGAGTGTCACGGCATTTAACCGTCAAGACGCAAAAGATTCCACAGAAACAATCGATTTGATTCAGAAGGGAGATCTTGTTATTCGTGATCTTGGTTATATGCATATCAGCGTTTTAAATCGGATAAGTGGTAATAAAGCAGCATCATACGTTTCAAGGCTCGACCCAAGAACAATGGTTTATGAAAAGATCAATGATAAATATGAACGAATAGATTTTGGTAAATTACGCGAAGAGATGATGAAAAATAAGATAACTATAATGGAAAAAACCGTTTATCTTGGTGAGGACCATTCACATTATTGTCGTTTGACAATAAATACACTTCCTCCAGAAATCGAGGAACAACGCCTTAGAAAGATTAGGCAAGACAGGAAACGTAATGGCAGCGGAGAGCCAACAAAGGAACTGAAAGAACGAAGCCGGCTCATACTTATAATAACTAACGATATAGGAATCAAAAAGGAGCATCTTTATTCTTTATATATGGTTCGATGGCAGATAGAACTGGTTTTTAAAACATGGAAGTCTGTTTGCGGTATATCCTCAATAAAAAAAGTAAACAGGTTTCGGGTGGAATGCTACATTTATGGAAAATTATTATTGATATTATTAGCCTGGAAAATATTCCAGCCCTTAATGAATTATGCCTATAACTATTTAAACAAAAAAAAAATAAGCTATTACAAGCTTATGAAAACTATTGTCAAACGGATAAAAGAGTTGTCGGATATACTGGTACTTAAGACGGCTGATATGAAAGCATATTTAAAAAGTCTGGTAGCAACCATGCAGAAAAACAGACTGGAGGTAAAAAAAGGAGATAAATTTTGCATGGATGTAATCGCAGCAAGCATAACTATTGAAAAATCAATTGTTTAAGAATATTAGCCTGACGGCTATGCGATGTGTCGGGATTCGTCATTTTGCCACCCGTACTCTTCGACAAAAGCGACCGTCCTTATTAGAATATATCTTTTTTTTCTAGCGGTTGTGAAAATATTCATACCAGGCCGGATCGTAGGGATTTGAATCGATTTGTATTTTAACATGATGGACAATATGCGTCCATCCAGCGTTGTCATTCCATTATTCATTAAGCGTTAGGAATATTTCTTCTTTTGTTTGCGCACTCTTTTTATTTGATATACCTTACAAACACATATCCAATATCTGTTTTGATAATACCGCTACTTTCATTAGCTTTCAGTTTGAAAAGTTTATTTGCAATCTTCACATCTAAATCATTTGGGTTTACGTATCCTGTATCACCCCCATTTTCGAAGGGATTTTAAATCCAATCCATGGAACTCACAAAGTATTATTGTTTTCTTTTTGAAAACGCCG
Organism: Chitinispirillaceae bacterium; assembly: GCA_050301235.1. Taxonomy (GTDB): domain Bacteria; phylum Fibrobacterota; class Chitinivibrionia; order Chitinivibrionales; family Chitinispirillaceae; genus JAFGIN01. The sequence goes on from JBNKZD010000176.1 coordinate 8,496, forward strand.
GAACCACAACAAACACTGCAGAATTAGCGGAAGCTTCAGCGAAATAGTTGTCATTTTGGTATATAGATGTTTTTTCCCGGGATTTTCACAATACCGGGAAGACTTCT
>JBNKZD010000177.1:0-27034 GCA_050301235.1 Chitinispirillaceae bacterium
AATATAATAAAATAAATACATTTTACTGGAGAGTCTATCCGTCTATGCCGGTGTGTTCACTTTGCTTTGCACTCGATCATCCAGGTAACGCCTCCTGTCTAAGTACCTGGAGTGGGGGATATATTGATACTTCAGATGTTATCAAAAAGGAAGTAACTATTGATGTGACTGCAATTTCGCAAGATGCTAAAATTACAAAGGCAAATTCAGCAATCACCATAACACCAGTGGTAAGAAGCCACCGTGAAATAAGTGTTATCATCTCTTCGCCGTATAGTCTCAAAAATGCATCTGTTTCATTGTGTACCATGGATGGCAAGGAGATCAGGACCCAACCGGTTTGTATGAATAAGTCAGGTACGAATACCGCTCTTTTACAGTTTTTTAATAAAAACCTCTCTTCCGGAAAATATTTGTGTATGTTAAGGTCTGAGGGCTATTCACCTGTAATCAGCTATGTTGCCGTACAGTAAAGAATGATGCTATGCAAAAGATTCTGTTGCAGTTATTACTGATAATTTCTTTATGTTCAGCAGGAATTGTTTTTAAAAAAGAGAAAATTACTGTTACCATTGTGGCTTGCGATACAATAGAGGTACAGGGAATCTATTATTTCTCAAATGATGATTCGCTGCCAATGTCAACAATTATTGACTATCCATTTCCAGTTGACAGTGTGTTAGGATTCCCGCATTTTATTTCTGTTATACACCTTGCGAACCATCAAAATTTAACTTTTGAAAAAAAGAATATGTGGATTATCTGGGATCAGTTCATACCTCCACGTACCACCGACTCTATAGAGGTCACCTATCGTCAAAAAACGCTTAAACATTGCGGAACTTATATTCTTTCAACGACACAAAACTGGAACAGACCACTTGAACAGGCAGATTTTAAAATCATTACACCCGCTAATATTATATTACATTACTGGTCTTTTCAAACTGATTCAGTGAAGATGGACGATGGTTGCTTAGAATACAATTCGTTTAAGAAGAACTTTCTCCCAGAGAGTGATATGTTGTTTGAGTGGATTTGTGATTAAAGCTTCTTAGCTATTGTAGCTTGTTTTTTGCGATGAAATTGTCGGCAATGATAGTATCCTGTCATTCCGGTTAGTGCTGAACAATTGTATTGATTCCGGATTTTTTATCTGTACCCTGAAATGTGGTGTTAAATAGTTGCGCAGTTAGAAATCAATACCTATATTACGCTCAGAAGAAAAACAATGAGGAGTTTATCATGTACAAAGTTTTCGTATTGTGTTTCAGTTCATTAATGGCTTTTTCTCTTTCTGCACAAACAGTGGCTATCAGTGGAAGTGTGACGAACAGGAACGGACAGCCGATAAAGGGGGCTGTTGTGACCCTTGAATTGAAAATGATATCCGATACAACCGATGCAAACGGGGAATATTCACTTATTAATGGTAATGTTGTTGTAAACCAGCTATCGGTTCGTTCTCGTGCTGAAACGATTTTATTTAAAAACGGCATTGTAAAGGTACATCTGACAAATCCGGCGGAGGTGCAGACGGAAGTTTATTCTCTGCAGGGAACTTTGCTGAAAAGAAGTATAGAGCATATACGTGATGAGGGTGATTATCATTTCGATATCATGCATGGTTTTTCCGCAGCGAACGCGATGCTTGTTCGTGTCAGGACAGGGCAGAATACCTGGAGTTTTCAGTATATTCCGTTCAATGGGGGACATTGCCAGAGTTCTTGTTCGGTGGCTTCCCGGTCCGGGGTATCGGCTGCCAATCTGAATGGTGCTGTTGACTCTTTACAGGTTTTTGCTTCCGGGTATAATCCCAAAAGTGTTGCGGTTACTTCATACCAATCCACAGTGAATATTACTCTGGACACACTTATTTGCAATGCAAATCCTCCAAAATCGGTGAATGTGCGACTATCAGGAATTCCCTTCACGGGGTCCCATGCCATTATTGTTGAAACTGATCCGGGACTTACGGGGTATACCATTTACAGACCCAAAGAACTTGGTGCTGGTAATAAATATCCGATTGTGGTCTGGGGTGAAGGGGGTTGCTCTTTAAATGGAACTTCGCATCCGGAATTTCTTGGTGAAATTGCATCACATGGGTATCTGGTTATCTCCGATGGCACACCTGACGGATCAGGAAGCAGAACTGTGGTATCGGATTATAAAGCACTCGGGCAACCTCTGCTTGTGGCAATAACTTGGGCCATTAAAGAAAACAGCAGGCCATGCAGTCAGTACTTCCATAGTCTTGATACAACCAGAACCGCATCATTTGGCTGGTCGTGTGGTGGACTGATGACTGAAGGTATTGCAGATGATCCACGTATTTCGACAATAATGCTCAATAACAGCGGGATGGTAAATTTCGATCAGAAAATAATTGACGGATTTCACACTCCGGTATTGATCATTGTCGGTGGTAACAGTGACATGGCCACTCCCAACGGGACAAACGATTACAATAAAATCAGCACTGTTCCGGCGGTACTTGCAAGTACTGAAGTTGGTCATGGTGGGACCTATGATCAGGACAATGGAGGGTCTTTCGCAGCAGTCGATGTAGCCTGGCTGAACTGGTGGTTAAAGGATGATGTGACAGCTACAGGAAAAGGTATGTTTGTTGGTGCAAATTGCGGTCTGTGCAGCAAAACAGAGTGGACACTTCGCTCAAAGAACATGCCCTGACAGGTTAATTTTTACATCTGATATGATTGCAAAGCTCTGCTTTACACTTATCCCGGTTTTATCGGGAAGATGAGTTTTGCAATTACCTCAGTTGTTTATCATTTGTGGCAGTACCTGATATCTTCTCGTATCGCTACTTGCTTTTTCGGAGGTTCTCCCCGCGTTTTTTCTTCTTCCGGTTCAGCCACTCGCGATGTTCCGCAACCAGCTCTTCAAGACTCTGTTTTTTTGTCTGATCCCCAACTTCCGGGAGTACTTCACTACGATCTGTGTGTATCACTTCAATCTTTTTTGTCAGGAACTGCTCAATCTCCTTAAGCAGTGTTCTTTCTTCTTTACTGCAGAAAGAAAGTGCGCTTCCTTTTTTTACGTTCCGACCAGTGCGTCCCACCCGGTGAACATAGTTCTCAACCTTTTCGGGGAGGTCGTAATTGATGACAAAGTGAATATCGGGAATATCGATACCACGTGCACTTATATCGGTGGCAATAAGAATTCGCACCTTATTGTTTTTAAATGCACTAAGGGCAGCAGTCCGCTCTTTCTGATCCTTATCACTGTGAATGGTAAGGGTGGGAATTGAAACCCGCTCCATTGCTTTAGCTACTCGTTCTGCCCGTACTTTGGTTCGGACAAAAACAAGAATCCTGCTTTTCGGATGATCATTAATGAACTTTTCGAGATACAGTCGTTTATCATCCATTTCAACGAACATGACAAAATGGCTCACATTTCTGGAAACCGGGTCCTCAGGGGACACTTGTATGCGAATAGCGCTGGTTTTAACCTGGGAGAATGCTAACTTTTTGATGTCAGGGTTGATTGTCGCGGAAAAGAAGAGTGTCTGGTGCTTTGATATAAGCATCTTTTTGATATATTTTATATCCTCAATAAAACCCAGATCAAGCATGTGATCAGCTTCATCCAGAACTAGAGTGCTTACCTTTTCAAGTTTGAGCGCCTTCTGGTTAATCAAGTCGAACATGCGTCCGGGAGTGGAAATGACAATATCGATACCATCCTGCAGCTTTTTAATCTGTGCATCCTGTTCCACTCCGCCATAAAGCGTGTAGGTTACTACTTTGGTGTGATTGGAGAGAGCATTGAACACTTCCCCGATCTGCCGGGCGAGTTCCCGGGTTGGTACCAGTACAATGCATTTTACACCCGTTGATCGTTTACTTGTTTTATACTCATGAATTTTGTTAATAACCGGAATTGCAAATGCAGCAGTTTTTCCCGTACCCGTCTGAGCAACCGCAAGAACATCTTCACCTCGTAAAATCGGAGGTATTGCTTTAAACTGGATATCTGTTGGTCGAATAAATCCCTGATGTTTCAGATTTTCTTTGATATCACTTGAGATATTGTAATCGGAAAATTTCATCGATCCTCTGTTTTGTTACAGGTCTGTGTATGTAATCAAATTTCTTTAAAGCTCAATACTAGTTGAATATACTATATACCTGATAAATAGCTGAAGGTATAATCAATTATTGATTGTCTGTTCACTTAAAGTGTTTTCTGCTGGAAAACACTTTCTGCTGTTGTATCGCTCTATTCTATTTATTCTGAGGGTATATTTTTTATGTGCATCAGAATGCTTGTGGCATTAAATAATCACTGGAGGTTAAAAAATGAAGTTGAAAAATGCATTGATTATTACCGGTTTGTTTTTTATGAACTCATATTCAACAGTAATGTGGCAAACAACAAGGAGTGGTTTCAGTTCCGGTTCCTGTCAGATACAATCAAACAAATTTCGCGTGATTGTTCATCCTTTTTTTGCCGAGGTGGAAGAAGATGTCGAAATCGCACCACAGGGAAACGTCTGGTCTGGCGATAATAACTCGCTTGAGATTGTAGATGAGTTTGATTTACCAAAAACAACTGCAATTCAGTCGATGCTTTTATGGAATGGGGACAAAATTTTAAAGGCTAAATTAAAAATGAAAGTAGATGCTGCTCAACAATATGAGGATGTTGTTGATAGAGAAAAGATCGTCCGACCAAAAGATCCGGCATTGATAGAGCAGATCAGTGATGGACGCTATCGCTGTCGGATATATCCTGTTGCTATTGATGGAATGAGAAAGCTTCGAGTGAAATATATTGTACCAATTTCTATGGAAAACTCCACTCCACAGTTCCAGATAAAAACAATATTTACCATTGATGCATATAGTCAATTAAGACAGATACCTCTCGCAGTTGAAACGGTGAGTGATTCGGGAAGTAAATGTGTTTTGAAGACAAAAAGTATGTCTAAGAGTATTATCTATAATTCTGTGTATCTATTGTCACCATCAGAAATAACAGAACCGTATACCTGGTATGGTGTAAAACAATCGTATCTGTCCATTGTCCCGGATAAATCAATATGGAATAAAACCTGGAGTGAGTATGTCTCTGATGGTCCGGCAAAAGGTTATTATTCAGCCGTTATTATGACTGTCCCTGATTCGGTTAAAGGGCTGGTTAATGAACAACTGAACCCTTCTGGTATACAGCTTGAAATGGGTGTCACAGTCGGTACATCTATATATCTTTCAAATGTCAAAAATCAGGGGTTTCATGCGATGTATTGTAAATCAGAAGCTGAATGGGATGGAACTATTTATTGGAATGGTTACAATGCAGATGGTGATCAGGTATTTAATTGTAAACAAATAACTGTTCCTGATAAAAAGGCTTTATCAAACAGTATGTTGCCGCTGCTCTGGGGACTGAAATATTCGCAATATGAAAAGAAGGATGCACTTGGCGCACTTTACAGCTATGTCGATTCAAAAATGAGCCTGCTTGCTCTTGAGTCAGATACTTTGGGGCATGATCTGACTGCCGTTTATAATGAGAAGGGGGTCCCGAAACTATTGCCTGAAGAGATTGTTGTTGATAGCAAAAAGTTGCCAGCAACTCCAAAAGAGAGTATCATTTTTGAAATCGGTACAGGAGTATTGGCGCATGATAAGCGGGTTGAAAATTTATTCGATGTCGTGTGTAACGGTATGAAACTGAAAATCGTTCTAAATAATAAGCTTGAGAATGTACGGGTAAATCTGCTGGACCTGTCCGGGCGGATTGTTCAGCAATGGACATCGAACCAGGTCTCAGGAGATAATATGGTTGTCAAAATGAACCGCAGATACAGCGGAACATTCATTATACAGATTCAGCATGGGGCCAGGATACTACAGAAAAAGGTAGTATTACGGTAATCTGCTGTAGGACAGAAGCAAATTATGAATAGATGATTTGCTTCCTGAGAGGGTGAAGGGACGGTAGCCGCTATCGTCCCTTTTTTTTATTTAAGTAATGAGAGTCTGCGGGTGACGGAAATTTCTTCTGATTGAATTGATATAAAAAGTAAACGCGAAGCCGAAACTTCAGGGGTGATTGTGTAATCTGCTGCTGTTTTCTCAATGTTCATCTTAAAAAGTTCTTTGCCGCTAAGATCATACCCCGAAAGTTTTCCCGCTGCAGGTTGATGTAAATGTAAGTAAAACTGATTGTTTCCGGCTCGGGTTATAGTGAAATTTTGAATAGTGTAGTTGCTAGTGGTGACAACCCGCTGTGTTCCCTGAAGAGCCGGGTTGCGAATCGCTTTATAGGGTGACCACTCCGATCTGGTAAGGTCTACCACCCGCTGCCTGCATCCAAAAACTGTCGATGATGCTTCAGCGATGACAACTTCGGTGGGGTCCTCTGCTTCAACAATGAGAATCGCATGGTAACCGTAGGCTGAAGAAGCTTTTACCAGTGCATCACCTGCAATGACCTCTGTTCTTGGGACAGTGATGAATGTCTTGTTATTATACAGATCAGTCGTCGTTACTCGTGGGATACTCCAGACAAAACAGAGAAACCCGGAGCAGTCAGTACCGGTAACTCTACTGGATGGATCTCCAAACACATTGTAATGGCATTGATGAGATCCGACAAGAAACCCGGCTGCAAGACGCATTCTGAATGTATACCACGGATCTTCACCCCCATAGGAGTAGGCGATTCCTTTATAGGGACGACCCGCTATAAAATCGCAATGCTGGTAAATGGAATCACTGTTGGTGCATTTGGTTCCATACTGAAGATACCATTTATTATCTGTATTTGAAGAATCGGCAGTCCATTCAATTGCAACACAGCTATCAGAACGGGTGATAACACTATCAATTGCCAGTGGGTATGCAGCCGCGATACTCGTCAGAAGTACAGAAACTGTTACATAGAGAGTTCTCATTTTCCTTCTGTCAAACCTGTCGCTGTGACTGAAAAACCTGTTGTTGAAATAGAACACATATACAGTTTATTCTGGAAAATGACCAGATTCTTTCCCGGTAATGTATGTTTAAATGGTTGAACGGTAACGTTTTTTTTCTGCCAAAGTATTTTACCACTGCGATAAAACACCGGGTTGTCTGCTTTGTAAATAGCAACAAGGCCTGAGGTAGAAAACTGTTTCACCTGTGCAGCAGAGACTTTCTGAAGAATCGCATTTTCATCAATTGCAAAGACCGCATGGCTGTTACCGATCCATATTTTTAAATCATCAATAAAAATTCTGTTTATCAACTGATAACGGCGCTTATTACCCTGAAGAGGTATCTCTTTGGGGAAGCCAACACTTTTTCGAAATAATCCTTTGTCGAGATCAAAAAACTCCAGGTGGGAATCTACAGTGTTCAGAAATATGGCTTCATTATCCCGAACAACAAAATCATCACCGATATATTCACCGCGGCCGATGCTTTGAAGTTTAATTTTTCGAACAAGTAATCCATCATTGCCAAACTTTGCTATCGATCGATCTGCCATATCGTAGAGATAGAGGTAATCCTCATTTGCCGTAATTGCGGCGATAGTCATCAGATCGCCACTTTCGGTGCGCTTGAGCTCAAACTGTTCACCGAATTTTTGATTGATCAATGTATCTGTTGCAGACTGAGCAATTCCGTGGAAGAAAACTAATTGCATGACAGCAGAAATAACGCTTAAAAAAATTGGTACATTTGTTTTCATACTGATAATTATACCTGATGACCAGGCAAAAAGACAAGAGACCAGTGTAACGATCTTTTCCTTTTTTCACTATCTAAATAATACTTCTGCCAAAAAGAGATCCTGCAAGTTCAACCGCCAGTTGTGCAGTCTGGTTCTGATGATCGAGTACCGGATTGACCTCAACAATATCCATCGAACATACTTTTGCAGACTCTGATAAAAGTTCCATAAGGAGGTGCGTTTCCCTGTATGTCAATCCACCTGTATCCGGAGTACCGACTCCCGGTGCAAAGATAGGGTCTATTGCATCCATGTCCAAGCTTACATGGATTTTTTTCAGGTGGGAGAGTGATTCCAATGCTGCACGAATGGTGTGTGCAATTCCATGTTCATCGATTTCTTTCATACTGAATATTTTAATACCGCTTTTTTTCAATAATGTTCTTTCATCATAATCGAGATTGCGTGTTCCTACATATACTATATCAGAGGTGAGAACCTTTGCCCCAGCCCTTCCGGAATCTACCAGTTCAGGCAACCCTATACCGGTCAGCACCGCAACTGGCATACCGTGAATATTACCATTGGGTGATGTCTGTGGGATGTTGTAATCTCCATGTGCATCAATCCACACAACGCCTGTCCGTTCGCTTGCAGTGACACCCCCGATTGAACCTATTGCAATCGAGTGGTCCCCTCCAAGGAAAATCGGACAATACCCCTCTTCCAGAGACTCTGCGGCCGCTTTATATACCAGATTGCATACCTTACTGATTTCAGGTGCAAATGCTATTGCACTTTTGGGCTGGAGAGTTTCTTTTAGCGGAACAATGATATTGCCGCTATCTTCCACATCATGCCCCATTTCTATAAGGTGCTCTTTTAATCCCGCACAACGGATTGCTGCGGGACCCATATCAACTCCACGTCGATTCTGGCCAAGATCAAGTGGAACACCGATTATCCGAATCTTTTTTTTAAATGTGTTCATGGACATAGGAGCTTCGTCGATTGCAGTTGTAGTGATCATTTTTACAACGTTACAATTACCTGTCGCTTGTTGAGTTTCAAACTATTTAGATATTTTAAGGTTGCAGGGTTATGTCTTAACGACTTTCAGAAGCCGCAATTAATGTACCTGTCTTATGAAATAAAAAAAGGTGCAGGTTATCTGCACCTTTTGGGGGAAGGGTAGCGCCTTTACATTGGTCCTGATTATGCTGAAAGTCAATCAGATCATTAGTATACTTAACCTCATTTTTTTAAGCTGATCGTCTTTAAATCACTTTCATTTGTTCATAATCATTTATACTTAAAATATACCGGATTTAAAAAAAGTTGTCTGTGATGCAGATCACAAAACGTCACTTTTATGAAAAAAATATGCTCTGATTTTGAAGAATTTTTGAAGTTCCCCGGTGTATGATGTACATCAAATGAAACAGGTTTGGCAGGAATATCGTGGATGTAGTTTGTTTTTCGGGGGAGTCGGAACTATTTTATTTGTTTATCCTTATTATATTGGCTTGAAAATTGAGCAACAGGATAATAGTCATCAACTACAATAATTATTAACTCAGAATGGTTTTGAAAGGTAGAATCAGAATATGCCAGTTAAAGTACCTCCAGCTCAGTCTATCGCATTAAACGATTCTTTAAATGGTTTTACATGTATCAGGATTCAACCGATCGAAGAATTGAATGTTACAGCGTATGAATTTATTCATCAGAAAAATGGTGCACGATTAATCCACATATACAACAATGATCCGGATAATCTTTTTTCGATAGCGTTTCGTACCCCTGTGTATGACAGTACTGGTGTTCCTCACATTCTGGAGCATTCCGTGCTATGTGGATCAAAGAAGTTTCCGATTAAAGATCCGTTTCAGGAACTGCTTAAAGGATCACTTCAGACATTTCTGAATGCCTTGACATACCCGGACAAGACCGTCTATCCGGTTTCTTCACAGGTGGAAAAGGATTACTATAATCTTGTCGATGTATATTGTGATGCAGTTTTTAATCCTTTGCTTACCGAGAACACCTTTTATCAGGAAGGGTGGCATTTTGATGTCGAAGATATTACAAAACCGGTAGGAATAAAAGGCATTGTTTACAATGAGATGAAAGGTGTGTTTTCAAATTTCTCCAGTCATGTGGATCGTAAATCGTTATCGTCAATATTCCCCGATACTACCTATTTTCACGAAAGCGGGGGGGAGCCTGAACATATAACCAGTCTTACCTATCAGCAATTTCGTGAATTTCACAGGAAGTACTATCATCCGTCTAATTCATTCGTTATTCTGTATGGAAACCTGCCATCAGAAAAAACGCTGCATTTTCTTAATGATAAGTATCTTGGCCAGTTCGAGCGGCTCGAAATTAATTCCGTAATACAGGAACAGGTTCTCTGGAAAGCTTCACGTGAGCAGTCTATTCTTGCTCCGGCTCCAAAGGAAGACGATGGAACTGCAACGATAGCAGCATTGTGGATTTTTGGAAAAGCGGCCGATCCTGTTGTAACTCTGGCAGGAAAGATCCTGACACACTATCTTCTGGGGACAGAAAGTTCTCCGCTCAAACGTGCGCTCATTGACTCAGGGCTGGGTGAAGATCTTGATGATATCTCAGGATTTGAATCGGACCTCGCTCAAACGATTTTTGCCGCCGGTTTGAGAAAGTGTATTCCGGAAAATGCTTCAAAGGTGCTTGATTGTATTTTGACTACGCTAAGAAATGAAGTAGAAAAGGGTATGGACGGGGAACTGCTTGAAGGAGCTGTTCGTCAGATCGAATTCTCTTTGCGTGAAGTAACCGGAGGTCATTTTCCCTATAACCTCCGTCTTGCTGAACGATGTTACCGGTCCTGGATTTATGATGGGGATCCATTTGCACATCTGGCATTTGACAAACCACTTACTGAAATAAAAAGCAAAGGCCCCGGTTTTTTTGTCGAGTTGATTAAAACCAGGCTTCTGGATAACCCACACCGGCTGCTTTCAACAGTAATCGCTTCATCTGAGATGGGTAAAAAACTTGAGCAGCAGACGCAGCAGCATGCAGCATCTCTGACCGGGCATTTTACCGATGATGATAAAAAACGGTATGCAGTGCTCACCGATGAACTTCTTGCTCAGCAAAAAACGCCACCGACTCAGGCGTCTCTTGCAACACTGCCAAAATTAGACAAACGTGATCTTCCTGCAGAAGGAAGAACCTATCCGATAGAGGTTCATACTGTCGATCAGGTGCAGGTACACTATCATGATGTATTTACTTCAGGAATTGTGTATGTTGATTGTGGTTTTGATCTCAGAGTCATTCCATCTGAACTGATTCCCTATATTCCACTCTACTCTGAATTACTGACACGCTGCGGTGCCGGTGGGATTGGCTATGAGAAAATCGCTACTGAAATTGCGCTGGCGACTGGAGGAATCAATTCATCGGTGTCGTGTAAAACTAAAATCGGCACTGACAACGAACTGATGTTTTACCTGTTTTTCAGCGGTAAATCTCTGCTTGCCCGTACAGGTCAGATGCTTGATATTATGAGTAAAATTCTGACTGCCCCCGAACTTGATAATGCAAAACAGATCAGGGATATGTTAAAAGAGGAGCGCAACAGCCTTCATGCATCGATTGTCTCAGCGGGACATCAGTTCGCTCTTATGAACGCTTCATCTCATATTTCACAATCTCGATATATTGATGAAATGATGGGTGGAATCACTCAGTTACGGTTCCTTGATGCACTGGTTGCAAGGGATGGGGTTGATGATGTCATATCAGCAATGAAAAAAATTCACGCATTACTTATCAATAGAAAACGTTGTGTGCTCAGCGTAACGGTAGAAACACCATCGGGTATTGAAAAGCAGATTCAGTCGTTTGTTTCATCTCTGCCATTGGTGGATACCTCTGATGCACACTATAATTTTAAAACTGCTATACCAGAATCTTCAAAAGCAATAGAGATCAGCTCTGCTGTAAATTTTGTAGGAAAAGTATGGAAACTGCCTGCAATGTTTGCTGCTGATGCCGGAAGGCTCTTTCTTGTTGCCCGTCACCTTTCGACAGGATATCTATGGGATAAAGTTCGTGTTGAAGGGGGAGCGTATGGTGGTATGTCAATGATGTCGGTTGCGCATCCGGTTTTTGCATGTGCATCATATCGTGATCCAAACCTCAAAAGCACTGTTGAACACTTTACAAAAGGTATTGCTGAGGTCAAATCGGGTGTTTCTCAGGAAAAAATTGATCAGAGTATTATCGGGACAATAGGAAAAATCGATTCTCCGCTTGCTCCCCATGCGCAGGGGTTTGGAAGCACAATCGATTATTTATCGGGATATTCAAAAGAGTACAAGCAGAAGCTTCGTGAAGCAGTTCTCAATGCAACAACGGAATCGCTGACAGCTACTGCAGACAGGATACTTGATATCAGGGAGAATGTCACAACGGTTCTTGGTGGAGGAGCTGCGATCGATGCAGCCACAAATGAGGGGATGAGTTTTATCAGGGAAACATTACTTACGCAATAAGAACACTTTTAATAATTCTACAACGTTAGAATTACTTATCCGGTCGTCGAGAGGAGTCGAGATGGCTATATTTTACGCAAGTCACGCTTGTCATTTTGACACTTCGACCCATCGACAAGCTCAGGGACCACTTCGCTCAGTGCATCGCTCAGCTCAATGACCGGATGCGATTTAGGTGTTTTAACGTTGTAGAAATAATCTCACCTGATTCTCGCAGGAGGCATTTTTCGATGTTACAGAGTTACAAAATCATTTTGCCGGAAAATGAGATTCCTACACACTGGTACAATATTCAGGCGGACCTTCCGGAACCACTCCCGCTATTACGTCATCCGGCGAGCCGACGAGCCGACAAAGCTGCCTATAATATTTAATTATCAAATGGCGCTTGCAGTTGCATGCTGCAGTCCGCGACACACTTACCGAACCGGGTACTGTGAAAATCCCAGAAAAATTCCGATATATATATAAATATGCTCCATAAATGTGAAAGGAAAACAAATACTTTTACGCTTGTTTTTCCTTAGGATGGTGTTTGACATCTTGAGCATTTGCCTGAAAAATCACATCTTCAGCTATGTTGGTAGAGAGATCGGCGATTCTTTCCAAATTTTTACTGACGCGTAACAATTCAAGTGCTGAATCGATAGTTGCGATATCTTGCTTAACCGTTGCGATTACCTCACGAATCATAGCCCGATTGAGATCATCTACCTGATCGTCCCTCTCAAGGACTTTGTTTGCCAATTGCGTATCTGTCTGTATAAAACTGGTCAGTGCATCGGAAAGCATGCTCTGAGTAATCGAAGTCATCACTTTAATATCATGACAGACTACCGATTTGCCGAACCCTACACAATTAATAGCTGCCTGTGCGATATTTACAGCATGGTCTCCAATCCGCTCCAGATCCTTGTTCATTTTCTGAATAGACAATATCTGGCGAAGGTCGTTTGCCACAGGCGCCTTAAGTGCTAAACATTCAAACACCTCTCTGTCAATTTCCATTTCAAGATTATTTATAAAAGCGTCCTTTTCCACAACTTGCTTGCCCAATTCAGCATCGAATGTAATAAATGCCCGAATTGCAATTTGCACAGCTTCTTCGGCATGGGTTGCCATTGTGATTGCCATCTTTCGGATATGCTCTGTTTCTTTCCTTGAACGAGGTTCCATTGTGCTATTTCCTTTTTATTAAATATTTTGGGAGCATGTACTATAGTGATATCAACCAAAGCGACCGGTCACATAATCTTCGGTTTGTCTGGATTTAGGTGATGTAAAGACTGTATTGGTTGCATCAAATTCGATAAGAGCACCAAGATATAAAAATCCTGTAAAATCGCTGACACGAGCTGCCTGTTGCAGATTATGGGTAACTATAATCACACAGTAATCTTTTCGCAGTTCAAAAATCAGTTCGTCAATCTGCCCCATGGAAATCGGATCAAGCGCCGAAGCCGGTTCGTCAAGGAGAACTATTTCCGGTTGTATCGCGATGGTACGTGCGATGCAAAGCCGCTGCTGCTGCCCCCCAGAGAGGCTTTGGCCGCTTCGATGAAGCTTATCCTTGACCTCATTCCAGAGAGCTGCCTTGCCGAGTGAGGTTTCAACGAGTTCATCCATCTCACTTCGGGAAAGCTTGCGATATAGGCGAACGGGAAATGCTATATTTTCATATATTGACATAGGAAAAGGTGTTGGTCGCTGGAACACCATGCCGATCCTGGCTCGTAATGTAGAGACGACAACGTCGGGGCCGATTATGTTTTCACCGTCGACCACTACCATCCCCTCCGCTCGCTGTCCGGGGTAGAGATCGTACATTCTGTTAAGCACACGAAGAAGTGTAGATTTACCACAGCCCGAAGGGCCGATAAGTGCTGTTACGCGGCGGTCGGGAAAATTGATACTGATGTCTTTCAGCACTTGAATTTCGCTATAGTAAAAATTTAAATGGTTTACTGATACTTTAGTTTGCGGTATATCCGGAACATTGATCATTTACACCTCCTGATTAACAGAATATATCGAGCCACAATACTGAGTGTAAGAACCGTTATTGTTATCAGCAATGCTCCCGCCCATGCAAGATTCTGCCAATCACGATAAGGACTCATTGCGAACTGAAAGATAACTACCGGTAAGGATGCTATTGGCCTGTTCAATGAAAATGAAGAGAATTGATTGTTAAGCGATGTAAAAAGTAACGGAGCTGTTTCACCGCTGATGCGTGCAATTGCAAGAAGAATCCCGGTAATAATTCCAGGACGCGCTGTTCTCCATCCGATACTCACGATCATTTTCCAGTATGGACATCCTAAGGCTACGGTTGCTTCACGTAGCGTATTGGGAACTAATCGCAGCATATCTTCCGTTGTGCGAACAATTACAGGTAATGCAATCAGACAGAGCGAAAGGGCTCCTGCCCATGCTGAAAAATGTCCTGAAGGGAGCACGACAACACCGTATATAAATAAACCAATGATAATGGACGGCGCACTGAGCATGATATCGTTGCAGAATCTGACGATATGTCCGAATGTAGAGTTGCGGCCATATTCTGCAAGGAAAGTACCCGCAAGCACGCCAATAGGCAATGCAAAAATGATAGCACCTGTTACAAGAATGAGGCTGCCGACGATTGCATTAAAAAGTCCTCCTGCTGTGCCGGGCGCAGGGGTACACCTTACAAATGTGGCTGGAGTAAAGGCATGGAGACCTTCAATGACCAACTTCCATAATATTGCCGCAAGTACACAAAGAGAAAACAGTAAAGTTACCAGAAAAACCACTTTAGCACACCCGTTTACTATGCGCCGCCTGAGTATCACTTTAGAGTCTATTTTCATAAGGGTAATTTCCGGTTTAAGGAGTGAAGCAGGAGCCGTGTTATTAATAAAACTATAAACGTGATAATAAAGAGGATCAGTCCGAGAGCGAGAAGCGAACCCATGTGCAAAACACTTGTAGCTTCTGTAAACTCATTCGCAAGTGAGGCAGAAATTGTTGTTCCCGGAGCAAATATCGATGCTTGTATTCGATGTGCGTTACCGATTACAAAGGTCACTGCCATGGTTTCACCAAGTGCCCGTCCAAGCCCAAGCATAATGGCTCCGATTATACCATTCCTGGTATAAGGGAGTATTATCCGGTGGCATACTTCCCACATTGAAGCTCCGGTGCCGTAAGCTGCTTCTCTTAAAGCCACCGGAACGGTCGCGAACGCCTGTAAACTTACGGATGCAATAAAGGGCAGAATCATAACACTCAGTATAAGCCCTGCCGTTAGAATACCGATGCCAAATGGTGGTCCCTGAAAAAAGCTGCCAACAAACGGTAATGCGCCGAACCAGTGGATCATTGCTGGTTGTATTGTTTTTGCCATTATCGGAACGAGCACGAATAATCCCCACATTCCGTAAATAATGCTTGGAACCGCTGCAAGCAGTTCAATGGTGGTGGTGAATAGTGGCTTTAAACGAAAAGGACACATTTCATTGAGAAAAAAAGCCACACCCAATGCCAGTGGCGCTCCGAATAAAATAGCGATGAAGGAGGTGATGAGTGTACCGGTTATGGCAGGGAGTGCACCGAATTTATCCAGGACAGGGTTCCAGGAACTATTTACAATGAAGGAAAATCCAAAGGTCCGGAATACTGGGCGTGCTTCATAGATCAAAAGGACAAAAACGCTGATCATTACTGTGACCATAAGCCCGGCTGCGGCACCAGAAATAAAACGAAAGAACGGTTCAAACCGGGTCCCGTTGGCTATTCGAGGGAGTTGTTTAATCATTGCACTTTCCGGAGCATGTAAAGTGCAACTGACGGTTGAATTTATTGATACATCTGTTGTTGTATTCTCTACCAAACATATCTCCTTATACCTAAAATTTTTTATATCTTAGAATAAATGGATAAAATCTATATTTATTGTTAGCGAATTATTAGAAACTAATTAGTATTTGGTTAATAATGGCCATTGTGTTCATAGTTCAACGGAAACTATGATTGAATGTCTTGAAGATGGGTATGATGGTATAGAAAGGTGGGCCTTAGATGTTCCATACATCCAAGGCTCCTGTATTACAGTATTGTTTTCGTATCAGTAATCGAATTCGCAGTTGAGATAAACTCGGTCACTCGAAACCGAACCCGAAGGTTTGCCCAGTGTACGCTGGTAATTTGCGGCAATTTTGACTTTGGATACTGGTGAATACTGTAATCCGCTGATGATGGTCTGGCCGTCCTGTTTGGTGTTCCAATCATTTTTCGAGGTCTTCATGTCAAATCTTGCGAAAATCTCGAGTGTTTTTATAATGTTATACATTCCGTAAATGGACAATCCGTTTACATTGTGATCTTTGATACCCTTCTGCTGAAACTGGGTATTATATTCCAGACCGATCTTTGCTGCATCGAGAATGCTATAACCGATAAATGCAGCTACAGTGGATTGCGGATTATCTGTTGTCGAGCCGACAGGCATCCAGTCACTGTAGACATAAAGAGTAAGAGCTTTCAACAGATTGAACTGCACACTGCCACCAATTTTGTAGTTGCCATAGGTATCCTGGGAAGCCTTATATCCTTCACCATTGGTCACTGCAAAATTGAACCTGAATATATCGATGGGGGCGAAATTGACTGCTGCGCCAAGATCAGCCGAAGATTCCCAGCCCTGCTTATCCAAAAAAGACTGATATATGTACCGGTGCCCCCAGAATTTTTCCTGTACATTAAATGCGAAATAAGGTATTTGACCAATGGAAAGTGTTGTGTAGGGTATCATATTTTTACACGATAAATAGGCAGTTTTCAGAAATGCAAAATACCGGTCATCCCTGGTTAGCGACACACTTACGATTTTCTTTGTCGTATCAAAAGAGGCGTTAACACCTGTTGCTGGATCGATTCGTCCTACATCAAGCAATGCATCAACGGTAAAACGATCGTTAATTTTATAATTGTATCCCAAATACACCCTGCTGAGCTCGAATTCCGAATGTTTCGTGATGGCTTTTTTGGCAGGACTTGTATCCCCGAAATCGTAATACCAATCGGCATAGATTTTTCCATAGAATTTTCCGGCTGGGGCAGTATTTTCGGCAGATACCGCCGTATTACCCGCTCCCAGAACCATTCCCAAGATACATGCTGTAACAATTAAACACCTTTTCACAAATTCTCCTTTGTAGTTAGTTATGTAATTTCCCGCATTTGTATGTATGATCAATTGGCCGGATAAACCGACTTGCCGTCCACTGTTTTGATTTCTTTCACCCAAGTCTCTTTGATAAGCTTGACGACGTTCTGCGGAATCGGAACATAGTCCAGTTCTTCAGCCATTTTATCGCCATTGACATAGCACCAGGAGAAAAAATCGAGAGCCGCTTTAGCCTGCGCGGGTTTGTTCTGCTTCGTGTGCATGAGTATGAAACTCGCTCCGGTTATCGGCCAGCTATCCTTACCAGGCTGGTCTGTTAATACAAGGTAAAATCCAGGAGCGTGTGCCCAATCAGCATTTCCGGCAGCCGACATAAACGATTTACTGGTTGGGCTGATGAACATACCGTCATGATTTTGCATCAATACATAGGCAAGTTTGTTTTGGATCGCATAGGCATATTCTACATATCCGATCGCTCCCGGTGTCTGTGCCGCGAAATTGGCCACACCCTCATTTCCTTTTCCTCCGATTCCTACCGGCCATTCGACAGCAGTATTGTTACCTACCTGATCAGCCCACACTTTACTTACCTTTATCAGATAATTAGTAAACAGAAAGGTTGTTCCGGAGCCATCAGAGCGGTGTACTACCGCAATATCCTGACCAGGCAAATTCAAGCCTTCGTTAATTTTCGCAATGGCGGGATCGTTCCATTTCCTGATTTTTCCCAGGTAAATATCTGCCAATACCGTGCCCGTCAATTTCATCTTTCCTGCAGTGATGCCTTTAATATTAACGACCGGAACAACTCCACCCATGATCATTGGCCACTGAATCAGGGCGTCGGCTTTCAGTTTATCTTCCTTTAGAGGCATGTCTGAAGCACCGAAATCGACTGTTTTTGCTTCAATTTGTTTAATTCCGCCTCCTGAACCAATTGATTGGTAATTGAGGCTTGTTCCGGTCTGCACTTTATATACTTCGGCCCATTTTGCATACACCGGATATGGGAACGTTGCTCCAGCACCAGTTATTTCGGTTGCGGTAGCCAATGTTGTGAATGACAGGCAAGCTAATGCAAGCGTATAAGACTTGATTCGTGCATTCATTGGAAATCCTTTCTTTAACAGGTTGTATTATAAATGTTGTTACAATATTTTTTATTTCAAAATCAATTTGAATTGTTCTGATTATTTTTTAATCCCACCAATTTCAATCTTTTATCGTACATTTCGTCGTTTTCCGGATACAAGGCATCTGTTTCAATGAATGTAAAAAATCGTATTTCATTGTTAGGTATTTGTTAGGTATTGGTTAGAAATACATTATTGGGGTACACTCCAATCTGCCCAGTCGGAGAAGTTTCATATACCGGCAGAAAAGACGAAGATGATGTGGCTCAAAGATGATAAAACAAGATCAGCAGATGAAAAGAGTTTATACGGGAGGCTGTTCAAATAGCAAAAACACAAAGAATGATGCCGGTTCAGGGCTCAATGTTGCCCTGTACCCGAATTCCTACAGCACTGGAGGCAGACATATTTCTCGTCAAGTAATCTGAAAAGACACCTGTTGATTAAACGTGATTCAAGCTCTGTTATAATCAATAACTTCGGCATTGTTTGACCGTTATCGCCATGCTTTTTTCGGCATTATATATTGAATTAAATAGGCAGGATCATCTATCGGAGATTCAAAGGGATATAGATAAAAAACGTGCTTCCCTTTCCAGGAATGCTTTCAAGCTTGATCCGTCCTTTATGAATAAGTGCGATATGTTTAACAATAGACAAGCCAAGTCCGCTTCCGCCGAGTTTTCTGCTTCTGGCCTTATCGACCCGGTAAAAACGTTCAAAAACCCGTTCCTGATGTTCAGGTGCAATCCCACATCCATTATCGGCTACAAAGAGACAAAGTTCATGCGTTGCGGACTCAATAGTACCTGAAATAATGACACGTTCGTTTTCTGGTGAATAATTTATTGCATTGTCAACAAGGTTGATAAGAGCTTCTTCAATAAGTGTCGGTTCCACATTGACTTCAATGGACTGGTCACAATGAATTTCAAGTCCAATTTTTTTTGCATTGGCCCGGACTTCGCAGGTTTCCTGTACCGCTGATAGTAATGTATAGAGTTTGACATCCTGAAGGATCGGCTCTTGCGATTTTGATTCCTGCTCAATATGTGACAGGGTGAGAAGATCTTCGGTAATCCTGGATAATCGTTCCACCTGCCTGCTTATAATGTTAAGGAATTGGACTGCTTCTGCCCGGGAATCGATCGCTCCGGATAGCAGTGTTTCAACGAATCCTTTTACTGATGTAAGGGGGGTACGTAGTTCATGTGATACATTTGCAACAAAATCACTGCGCATGGTTTCAAGTTTTTTCAGGCGAGTGATATCGTTGATTACCAGTAATACTCCGATAGCATTCCCATTTGCATCACGTAATACGTTTCCATGAAGCTGCAATACGTATTGTGACGAATCTCCTTTGGATAAATTTACAATCAGATTGAGTTCCTCTTCAATTGCCTGTTCACACTTCTGGACACGTTTCATGAAACTGTTTAATCCTGCATTGCGGATGACTTCACCCAACCATGTTCCGGTTTGAGGTTTGTGATCCAATCCGAATAACAGTTTTGCAGCGTCATTGATTGCGATGATTCGGTCGTTTTTGTCAATGGCTATGACACCTTCAACCATACTCGAAAGTACAGCATCTGTCCTGTTTCTTTGTTCTGTAAGAGTACTGATGTTGTCACGTAAACGGCCACCCATTTCATTGAGAACCAGTATCAATTGATCGATTTCGAGTGTTCCCGCCGGAGTGAGTTTTATGGAAAAATCACCGGATGCAAATCGCAATGCACCTTGTTTCATCGCTTCGATCGGACGACTTATTTTTTGAGAAATAAAATAACTGATAAGTGCAGCAATCAAGGTCAGACACAGATAACCAAAACCAAATCGTGCATACATTTTGTTAAGTTCATGCCGTATCGTGGTAATAGAGAGAGCTGTCCGTACTACACCAATTGTTTCATATCTGCGATGAATGGGGATAGCGACATACATCATTTTTTTTTTAAGGGTATTACTGAATCTCTCAGAAACACCCATTCCCTCCATAAATGCACTCAGTATTTCTAAACGATTTTTATGGTTTTCCATTTCTGAGGGTTTTTTTTCTGAATCTCCTAGCACTGTACCATCAGGTGCAATTACCGTGAAACGCATTTCACATTTTCTACCAATGCTTTTGCAAAGCGAATCAATAACACTTGATTCTGTTTTAATGTTGGCACCCTCAATCATAAGGCCCATCTGATATGCACGTTCCTTAAGTTCAACAAACACATTGTTCATGAAAAACTTCTTGAAGGTATCTGTTGAGTACCATGTGAAAAGTATGGCTGGTATAGCAATAATAAGCAAAAACGCGCCGTATAACTGCCAGATAAGCTTTCGGGGTTTCATAGTAATCCTTATAATTCTTTCTTTTCTATACTGTTTATCACTATCAGTTGAACTAATAGTGTGTTATGTCATCATTATCCATTATTCCTTAAATTGGTTCCGGAGAATAATTAGAATAAAATTAAGAGAAAAGTCAGTTAAAAGCAACACAAGCGTTATAGTATATTGAATTTCCCCTATGGTTTCTTTTACATTTTGTTGGTTGTTTGGCCATTATGTCGACATGGTATCCAAAATACATAAATTGATTAGTTAGTCGTGTGGAATATAATCGTGGTGTTTTAGAATTGTGTTAGCAATGAAATATGCTGATATTTGCGATTACCTAAAATTTCAGCCATTTTCAGCATATCTTAGTTTTACAAAACGTTAAAACATCAGGTTGCTTGAACACGCATGAAGTCGAAGTGATTTTTTAAAAATAAAACCAGACAGATTCATAATTGTCTACATTCTCGCCATCACGATCCAACCGGGTAAGATAGTCATAGATCGAGACATCAGTGTACAGGTAATCATTTTCATGTGAATGTCGGGATTCCCAGGGGAAAAAGCGATATACTCTCGAACCATCGGGATTGATCATAATGGGTTCATGATCCTGCCATGCTCGAAGATGTGATTTTCCCAGACGGGGGATATTGAATACCGGTTCATCGGTTCTGACAATGCCCGAAAGCAGTCTTGCTTCCTCTTTCCGTTCCTGTTCTATACGGGCGATAGGGACGCGAAAATCGACAGTCTCTTCTTTACCTTTAGTGTTGAAAGAATAGTATGGATCTATTCCACTTAGTTTGCAAATCTGCCGAAGGTGAGCGGTTTCAAACCGGCGACTGTTATAATAGGTAAAAACCTGCTGGTTATATATGTTTATACCTGCCCGTTTGATTCTACGGACAGCATCGAGTACATCCGGGGTAATCTCCATGGGATGCTCACAATGGGTCATCAGTGCGATCTCTTTGGATCCCCACCGGTGATGTTTTTCCAGAATTGAAATGAACTCATTTGTAAAACGAAAGGGGAGAGTGACAAGTGTACGTGTTCCGATGCGGATACGTTCGATATGAGGAATGGACATAACAGATGAGATGATCCAGTCCAGATACTCGTCATCCAGGGTAAGCGGGTCACCTCCGGTAAGTAACACTTCATTAATGTGCGTATTGGATCTGATCCAGTTGATTGCATCTTCAGTTTTTTGCCGGGAAATTGTTGCACTGTTGATATTAGTAATCTCCCAGTTTCTTTGACAATAAACGCATATCTGGGGGCAGGAATCGAAAGGTTTCAATATGACAATACGTGGATAGCGCCGGGTAATCCCGGAAATAGGGCTGCAGTTCTGTTCATCCATGTAATCATTGCTGCTGCCATTTTCTCTGCTTTTCAAAATATGGCGGCAGTAGTTTTCAGAGGGAATCACCTGGGCGCGCAGACTGCGATCGTGTATGGTTCTTCCGGATTTATTGAACAGTGACAGGTAATACGGAGTGATCTGGATATGGATATTGTGCTCTTTTGCAAAGTCAAGACCGGCGATCTCATCCGGTTCCAGTTTGACAAACTGCTCCATAACATCGCGGTCACAAATGAGATTGGAAAGATGCCAGCGGAAATCGCTCCATTTTTGTTCGGTAATGTCAAATTTTTCCAGAATCGACCTTTTGATTTCCTGCTGATTGCTTACAATATCGGGTGTGGTACCTTTTTTAAATGTGCTGAAAGCACTTTCAAGCAGGTCAGCGTAAATGTCCAGACGCTGAGATCGGTCTGAAGGCATATTCAGGTTGGTTTCTGGTGTATATCTGAACATATAGCTGTTTGTTGACAGATTCATTCCGTGCAGAAGATAGAGAAATTCACAATAAAAACCGTTGCTTGTCTGTAAAATTACCTGCTTATCGCCTCTGGCACTTTTGACAAGTGTTTCAAGTGCACTGAAATCTGTCAGGGTTTCATTTTCGGTGCGAAAGATGTTTTTAAGTACCCGGATACATGCTTTGGCAGAGTCACGTTCAATTATGTGGTATTTATCCGGTTTTGGATCATCAGCAACGATATTGAAATATTTTTGCTCACATGAATCGATATAGGCAAACACTCTGTTGCGTATTTCTGAAATGTCATCCGAAGCAGTGATAATCGAATAAAAATGTGGATCAGCATTCCAGAGTTTACTGAGCAATTGTTTATGAGAAATATGCAATATCGTTGAAAGTGTTATCATCAGTTCCTTTTTCCAGAGAATGTTACTAATTTAATCGCAATTTTAAATTTATAATACCTTAAATAAGCACCAGGTACGGGATAATTTGTATTCCCGATAGGGGGGCCAGATCAGGTGTTATTGTACTGGTTTAAATGCCACAATAGTTAATCAAGGCGCAGTTTATTTGAGCTTCTTGCAATATGTGCATTTTTGTGTGCTTTTTGTGTGGAATTCCGGCATTAGCAGATGCTTCCGAGTATAATATAAACAAAAAAAGGGTAAGAAAGTGAAAAATTTGTATCACCAGACAGATGAAAATGAACGGGTCAAGCACTGCGGCTACTAAAAATGTAGAGAGAAGTTCGTGCTCCCTCCTTCATATTTATTCAGGAAGAGGATAATGGTTAATGAAAGTAGCAGGTATTCACTATTATTTTTGTATCATCTTTTTATACCTATTATCAGTGGCAGTTTCCGCTGAAGAATACAATTATGCTAAAGTGCTGCAAAAATCGATGTGGTTTTATGAGGTGCAGCGTTCGGGGAAACTTCCGGAAAATAATCGTGTGGAGTGGCGCGGTTCTTCAGCTCTGAATGATGGAAGCGATGTCGGTCATGATCTCAGTGGGGGATGGTATGATGCCGGTGATAATATGAAATTTAACTTTCCTATGGCATCGTCATTAACTCTTTTAGCCTGGGGAGGTCTTGAATATCCACAGGGGTACCAGCGCTACGGGCAATGGGGATGGTTACTTTCCAATATAAAATGGGTGACCGATTATTTTATTAAATGTCACACAGCACCTGAAGAGTTTTACGGACAGATCGGTGTCGGTATGACAGATCATAAATGGTGGGGCGCTCCCGAAGTATTTCCCAATGCAAGGCCTGCATTTAAAATCGATGCTCAGCATCCCGGAAGTGATCTCGCATCCGAGGTGGCTGCTTCACTGGCCGCATCATCGATGCTGTTTAAGGGGACTGATCCTGTATACGCTGCTGAACTGGTCAGACATGCAAAGGAACTGTATCAATTTGCCGATAAGTACAGGGGGCTTTATCATGAGGCGATCACTGACGTGGTTGATTTTTACAAATCGTGGAGCGGATATACCGATGAACTGGTATGGGGCGCTTTGTGGTTATATATCGCCACAGGGGAAAAGACATATTTGACAAAGGCAGAAAGTCTCTATGGTGACCTGCCAAAGGAACCACAGAGTACGACACCCAAATTTAAGGAAGCTCTTTCCTGGGATGATAAAACTTACGGATGTTATGTTCTTCTTGCAAAGTTAACTAATAAACAGCAGTATCATACCGATGTACAGCGTTGGCTTGACTGGTGGAGTCACGGGTACACGGTTCGGCAGTCCGGAGGGAAAAGCTGGAGTGCAGAAGAGGGGATTCAATACACCCCGGGTGGGCTTGCCTGGGTTCGTCAGTGGGGGCCAATACGGTATGCTGCCAATACTGCTTTTGCAGCACTTGTATATAGCGACTGCAAGGATGTACCTGCAAAGAAAAAGGAGACCTACTATAAGTGGGCAAAGAGCCAGATCGATTATGCTCTGGGAAACAATGAACTGAAAAGAAGTTATGTATGCGGTTTCGGAGTCAATCCCCCAACAAAACCGCATCATAGAAGTATGCATGGACCATGGCTTGATGATAACGGTCGAACACCTGTCAATTCCCGGCATACTCTGTATGGCGCGCTTGTCGGAGGACCTGGTAGTGATGGTTCCTTCGAAGATGCACGTCTCGATGCTGTAAAAAATGAGGTGGCGACTGATTATAATGCAGGGTTCAGTTCTGCGCTTGCCCGCCTGGCAAAGGATTTTAATGGCAAAATCATCGATGATTTCCCGGCACCTGCTGTGCGTGATACCGAATATGTCGTTGTTGCGAAAGTTAATAATGCCGGTGATCGGTTTACAGAGATATCCGCGACTGTGATGAACAGGACAACCTGGCCTGCACGATATTCAAATAAGCTCACAATGAGATATTTCGTAAATTTATCCGAAGTGTTTGCTGCCGGGTATTCAGCGAATGATATTGGGGTCGTCTACAGAGCCTGCACACTTTGCAAAGACACTCTTGCGGTAAGTCAGTTGAAACAGTATGGTAATGACAGCGCGCTATATTTCACCGAGATATCATTTGATGGGGAAACAATATTTCCCGGAGGGCAGTCACAACACAGACGTGAAGTGCAGTTCAGAATCAGTCTTCCCGATACTGCTCCCAGAGAGTTGTGGGACCCTTCAAATGATCCATCGTACAAGGGTTTGACAACAATGATTGACACCACAGGATGTGAAAATATTACCGTGTATGAAAACGGCGTGCTTGTCTGGGGAAGGGAGCCTGATGGGACCCGTTTCACAGTTTCAAAATGGCTGAAACCTGTGTTGCATGAGCCTGACTACAAAGATTCCCGGTGGAATCTGTCGATGTTTCAGGGGTGTCCGGTTATCAGAACGACTGATACCCGAAGCAATAACAAAACATTTGTTGTCGAAAAAAAACCAGGTGGGTTAACAATTAATGTTTTTCAGGAATGCCAGATCGGCGTATTTGATCTGAGAGGAAGGAGGGTTTATTCAATCTCTCTCCCTTCAGGTGCATCACATGTAATAACAAAAAGTAAACTTTCAGAATCTTTGTATGTAATAAGAATGACCGGTGATGAGGTTACCTATACTTCTGTTGTACAGCCCTCGCTGTGGTGAATCACATAAGTCGATATTTACATGGCTATAATCTGAGATCAAAGTGTATTTCCAAAACAGCTAAAGGGATTAACAAAAGTCCGTTCCTAAATGTTTGCAGAATCTCGCTCACCCTGAGCTAAGTCAAAGGGTGATTAACAGAATGTTTTTAGATCGTTTACATTCATACTTCGACGAGCTCAGTATGAGCGTATTTCGCAAAATAACTGCCCCTAATAATGTTAAACCCTATAGCTTTCATTTTCAAGGCTCTTCACTGGAGGTTAGCAGGAGGTATCTTTGCAGCCGCATCCGCACATTTTTCCCTTCGCTTTTTCAAACGCTTCTTTCCCCTCACGGTAAGCGTAAAACGCAATACCAAGTGCTCCAAGTGAATCGATAAATCCAATTTTGAACAGTTCATACAAACCGCTTGATAAAAGCAGTATGATCGACAGGTACACACATGTCCTTGTACAATGTGCATCAGCGATGATGGCGGCGGAGTTCAGTTGTTTACCGGTCCGCAATTTGACGGTTGTTAGAATAACCATGGTCACAATGGAGATGATCGCAATAATAATTCCCCAGAATGTTGTTTGGGGTTGGGTATTTTTTATAGTATTATATACAGCAGTAACAGACAATCCTGCGGCCAGCAGATAGAATGCAAACCCGGTGATTTTAAGGGCCGTTTTTTCAAACGCATCACTTGTACCCCGCTTCATCACCCGTAAAACCATATGTAAAATCCCCAGACCGGATATCACCTCGACAAACGAATCCAGACCAAATCCAAACAGCGATAGCGTTTCATCTGAAATTCCCAGCAGAACTGAAATAACACCCTCCAGAATATTATAAACAACGGTGATTATCGATAAGAGAAGGGCAAAATTCCAGGATTTCTCAATATTCTTCATACAACTATTCCTTCAGGTTCAATCATTTTCAGAAAACCACGGGTTACAATAATATACAAAAAAACAGATACTTGAGGTAATTGCAAAAGTCTGCCAAAGCACCCTTCGACTCCGCTCAGGGTGCGTTTTTGAGGCGTTTGTTGAGCGGAGTCGAAACAAACAGGGAGTTTTGCAACTACCTCACTTAAATTCAATAACGACGTTTTTACACATTTCTCATAAAATCTGTGTGGGTGTGAATGAAGAAGGGAAGTGCAACATTAATTCTACAACGTT
>JBNKZD010000178.1:0-7079 GCA_050301235.1 Chitinispirillaceae bacterium
AGGTTTAGTCGCTCCATTACAATGGGAACTTAATTATGAACACCATCACACCAACAATAACGGCACCATCCGACTCACTATCAGACTCTGTTTATGGAATCAAAGCTGATACGCTTTCGCAACTCAGCTCATTTGGATTTCAAGTGCCAACCTGGATGACTATCCCATCGACAGTTTTTGGTGAATACATACCTGAATCAATGCTTGAACAATCACCAGAAGAAATTGCCATATTCATTAAAAATGTGAAGCTTGACTCATCACTAATTAATTCTATTCATAACTGGATTTATACTAATGGATTAGAAGATGAACTACTGGCAGTCCGTTCATCGATCTGTACCGACAGCTCTTTTGAGCATACTTATGCGGGGCAATTAAAAACACACCTTTGTATACGTATGAATGAACTGCCAGATGCAATCATCGACATTTGGGCATCCCCATTTTCATCAAAAGCTTCTGCCTACAGAGCGCAATGGGGAATCTCTCCCAGAGATGTACGAATCGCTGTAATTCTCCAGAGAATGGTAGATACTGAAGTATCGGGTGCTTCAATGTGTTTTGATCCATCAACCGGATCACGTTCAACTATTACCATTTCTTCGACATATGGGATAAATGATATCAGTTCAACCGCGCGCACCGATTGTGACCTATACACCGTTAATTTTTCGGGTAAAATGCCATCAAGAGTCTCAAAAATTTACGAAAAGAAAAAAAGGATTATTCCAAACCAGCTAACCGGAAGTGGTACTGCTTTAGCCCCGGTCCCGTATGCGATGCGCTCCAGAAGCAGTCTTTCAACCTCCCAGGTAATGGCGATTGCAACAATTACACGGGCATTGTCTTCAAAAACCGCCAAGCCACAGATAATTGACTGGGCACTTTCTGAGGGAAAATTCTATATTCTTCAATCCCGGGCAGTTTCATCACTGGAAAACATTCCCGATTCAACTGAACCAGTTCAACAGTGGCACCTCCCATCATCACCAATCTATAATTCTGATTACATTTCACCTCTTGTCTATTCGATAATTAAAAAGTGCAACTCTGAAGCGTTTCAAGCTTTTTATGACCGATCTCATCAAGAGGAGAAAAACATAGAAAAGAGCGTTGAATTCCTCGGCTATCTACATGGACATATTTACATAGATAAAAAAGCTCACGACACCCTGATCTCATCTCTTCCCTTTGGATTTGTACATCGATCTACGACTGAACGTGTTTCACTTCTTACAAAAGCATATGCGTACTATCAATCAAATGTTGATATTAAACTGATCGTAAAGGAATTGAAAAGGTTTCTCAGCTCCAATCAATATAGCATTCACTACCAATCATTTCTGGACTGCACATTCAGAGAACTCCTTGATTTATATCTGGAGGTTGAAAAACAGTTGAGCCGGCTGTGGGAATCACTAGTTGTTAATCAGCATTACATCAATGCTCTCACCAGTTTACATTGCACAGAATCGGGAAAAATTCAGAATCAGCAGCAAGTTCATTTTGACCAGACGACTCTTACAAAAGGTAATACTGGTATCCTTGAAGAAGTGATTAATATCTGTTCAATCACAGATGCGATACAATCGCGACCGTCAATGAAACACCTTTTCGAAAAATGTCCGACCTCTGAAATACGCAGAAAACTTGGCCTTGATGCCTCTATTGCACCTGATGATAGTGACATTTCGATTGCAGTAATCCGAAAACTAATCCACAAACATATGGAAACAATCTCCTGCAGTATTACGGATCTGACAGATTTTAACAGTGACTCAAAAAAGATGGATACCACAATTGACATCCTACGAATTTATGTAAAAAACGGCATTACCATAGATTCATTATTCCTAAATACAGAAAAAAATGGTTTAAAGTCATCTGCAAATAGAAAGCATTCTTTTTCACTTAATTACTTTCAAAAAAGATATATAGCGAGGAAGCTTAAAACACTGTATACCCAAAAGGTGTCACTTAACAAACTTGTTACTGTCTATTTAAAGCAGATGAAACACTGTATCGGATTACTCGGAAAAAAACTTTTTGCTGAAGGGGTCATTAGTGAACCTCTGGATATCCAGTATGCAACAACGAACGAAGTTACCGATTATCTCAAGGGGCAATCGGTAACATCTAATCTAAAATCCCTGATATCAATCAGAAAACAGGAACTCCAGATCAACAGTTCTTCAGGAATAAATAAAGAGCCATTTTCTACTCATGGAATTGTCTATAATTCAACTTCTGACCTCACCTATCCTGATACTAAAGCACAAAACATTACATTATTTCAAGGCATTGGTAATGAAATAAACACTGTCAGTGGCAGGATTATAATGGAAGAACAGTTGCACAACATCGGTTCTTTCAATAATGCAATCCTGGTTGTTAGGAATTCTAATCTGAAATGGATCCCCTATCTACCATTATTAAAAGGACTCATCATCCAAAAAGGATCTCCGGATTCAGAACTTTCCATAGCATGTTCGATCCTCAAGATTCCTATGGTTTCTATTGAAAGCTGTTCGGTTGCTGAGTTCAGAGACAATGAGCAGATTGAGCTCGACAGCTGCAGTGGGAAAATATCGTTCATTACAAAATCCTGACAATTTTAAACCACTTTGTAAATTTAAGAGTCGCAAAAATGCGACTTTTTTTATCTGCTGCGTTTTTTAGATTTTATTTACATCTTACTTTCAGCAGTTTTTTTCACTATTGTATCAATCAAACCAAAAGATAGCATTTTAATTGCTAGAAAAAACCTTTTTTGAACTATTATCTACTATTTAAAAAAAGCGTATACAGTCGCAAATTTGCAACTGTTTTTGCTGAGTCGCAAAAACGCGACTCGACAGCTTACAAAAATTCCTTAAATATTTAAAAAAAAGGCACTTTTAAGTCAATGCCAGATGGCACGACCATTGCTATATTATAATATGTTCTTGAAAGAGAACCTGGAAAATATGAGTGAAGGAAAAAAAGATGCACTGAAAATGACGGCTCCTTCCTCAGTGAAGCCCCCCGATTTTCAGCCTGAAAGAATAGAACATTCAAGTAAGGGAATTGAATAACGCGTTTCTGCTTCAAAATGGACGGACAGTACTAAAAGCTGTCTCCATAACACTGTTAAAAGGCTGGTTTAAGCAAACCAGCCTTTTTTTTATTCAGGGATTCAACGATTGAGCGCTGAAAAAAATCACCGCTATAAAGAGCATCATCAAAACACTCCCACGCACCTGACTTTTAAAATCGTAAGTTCTTTTGATAAGTTTTGGACCGCTTTTATTGGGTGACTCCACTTGAGCAGTAGATTTTGTTGCTCCCAGAGAATCAGCTTTCACATCTTTCTGATCATGTCTGGTAGTGTCAACAGGCTGTATTGCAGAATTCAGTGTATCGACTTTTAACGAATCGGTTATACGCGCTTCGGTATGTAGTGTATCTGCAAGGTTAACGGATGTGCTATCGGTCTTTGGAAAAGCTGTTCCTGCAAATACACATAAAAAAAATACTATCAGAAATCGCATTGTGTATTTACCCTAACAATTTCTGAAGTAGCACGTTGATCTCTTTTGGATTCCCGGTTCCTTTAGTCGCTTTCATTATCTGACCGACAAAGAAACCCGTCAGTTTTTTATCACCAGCTTTGTACCGTTCCACTTCCGCAGGATTATCATCAAGGACCTTTTTCACCGCGACTTCAAGTGCTCCTGTGTCGGAAACCTGTCGTAGTCCAAGCTGATCTATAACTATTTCAGGCTCCTTATTTTCAGCTTGCATTGTATCAAGAACCTTTTTGGCAGCTTTTGCAGAAACTGTACCATCTGCGATCAACGACAGCAACTTGCCAAGCCTTGCTGGTGTGACAGAGATCTTATCAAGCGTGAGTTTCTGTTCATTCATTATCCTGAGAATATCACCCATTATCCAGTTTGCCACCTGACGGGCATCACTGAATGTTATAAAAGTTGCCTCAAAATAATCTGCAATTTTTCTGTCGTTTGTCAGGACTTCAGCAGCAGACTCCGCAAGCCCTAGTTTTTCAACAAACCGTTTCTTCCGTACTTCGGGTAATTCAGGGAGGGCCTTTTTTGCATTATCTATAAGTGATTGATCAACTATCAATGGAAGGAGATCTGGCTCGGGAAAGTAGCGGTAGTCGTGTGCGTCCTCTTTCGACCGCATCGGGAGCGTCCTGCTTGTTGACGGATCCCAAAGGTATGTCTGCTGAATGATTTTGCCACCAGACTCAAGTACTTCACGCTGCCTGATTGCTTCATACTCAAGCGCTTTTTCAAGAAATCTGAAACTGTTCATGTTCTTGATTTCAGTCTTTGTTCCGAATTTTTCCTGACCCTTTGGTCGTAATGAGATATTTGCATCACAGCGCAGAGAACCTTCCTCCATGTTGCAATCGCAAATCTCCAGATATTCCAGAATCTGCTTTATTCCGGTAAGATATGCCACCGCTTCTTTAGCAGAACGCATATCGGGGTCACTGACAATTTCTATCAAAGGTGTACCGCATCTATTTACATCAAATAGGGAATCGACATCCTGATCATGGACCAGCTTCCCGGCATCCTCTTCCATATGAATACGGGTTATTCCAACCTTTTTTTCGACACCGTCAACATTGATAATCAGTGAGCCGGGACCGCAAACCGGAAGTTCATACTGGGAAACCTGATATCCTTTAGGAAGGTCGGGATAGAAATAATTTTTTCTGGCGAAAATTGACTTGTGATTAATACTACATCCGACAGCGAGCCCCATTTTAACCGCCATCTCAACTGCCAGACGATTTAAAACCGGTAGTGAACCCGGCAATCCCAGACACACCGGACATCCGTTAGTATTGGGCGGGTCACCAAACTTTGAGTCACATCCACAGAAAAGTTTTGTTTTTGTTAAAAGCTGAGCATGAATTTCAAGCCCGATAACAATTTCATATTCCACAATCTATTCTCCTGAGATTTTTTTCAGTTCTGATCCGGCATTTTCTTAGGAACCGCTTTACCGATAACACCTGCTTTTTGAATCGAGTCTACTGCATACCGTTCTGCATCTTCACGTGTTGCAAAAGATCCGACTCTTACTCTGTAAAATATTTTATCTTCAAGGGTAACCGTCGCCACTGATACATTCCCGAATTGGGATGATAATTTCTTTTGCAAAGCGGTAGCATTTTCGAGCGTACTGAATGCACCCACCTGCACAGTAAATCCACCCTGTTCGGAATCCTGCATACTGTTTGTTGTAACAGGTGTGTGCTCATTATTATCCGGTTTTTTGCTCGAAACCGGCCATTCGATCAAAGGTACATTGTACTTTCGGAGCTGTTCTGACACTATCGCAGCATCACTTTGCCTTCCCAGTTTTTCCAGTGAAAAATGCTTACCAGAAAGAGCTTCCAAAGTAATTGGCTTTGTAATATCAGCTTTTCCGCATTTTTCAAAACTGCTCAGCGCATCGGAATACTTTCCATTATATAGTGCTGCACAACCGGAATAAAAATCGGCTGTAATTCCGTACTCCTTTTTCTCCAGCGCAAGTGCATTCCACAATGTCAGCGCAGCGTCGTACTGACCATCGCAAAAAAGAGCCTGCGCCCAGTGGTCACGTGATATCGCTGTACTCGAAATCTTGACTGAAGTTTTATACTGTTCTGCTGCAGTTTTAAAGTCGTTTTTTGCAAAATAATACTCACCCAGGGATCTGAACGCAGCTGCTTTCATTATATCTTGCGAGCTGGTACCTGTAGCAATCTCCTTATAAAGACGCACTGCCGTTGAACAAGGTGCAACTTCAGCCCATCGATATTTTAACTGAATATCTCCTGGATTTTTAAGATAAGCATCCCTGCGCTCTGCCGTCTGTATTGAAGCAAACAGTAAACTAATCAGCGTAAACACACCTATCATTCCATATAAGGAGGTACGGGTAAGAATATACCGAAACCATTTCTCACCATTCATTCAGCTATCCCTTCCTTGCCTTCGATTGGAAGATCATCAGGTACAGCGGGCAATTCCGGGGACGGTAATGCAGAATGATTCTCTGCAGAAATTTTAAGAACTGCCAGTTCCGATTCGACTGCGTGCAACTTTTTATTGAGTTTGCGGGCTTTCACACTACCGGTAATGAAATAGTAAAAAGCCAGAGAACTCCCCAGAAGAAGCCCTGTTATAAATGCTCCCGCGACATAAATATACACTGGAATTGGGGGGGTACGATAGGTGAATATCTTTGCCGGAACACCCTCCGCAAATGGCTGCTGCGTGAATGTAAAGATCAGTATCCATGCGACTAAAAAAGCAATCACAAATATCAGGACCCAACTTAAAAGCTTCATTATGTTATCCTTTCACAGATCAATGTCATACCGCTGCTGCGAACCGCACGAACTCTTAAAATCATTCCTGCCTGCACATCGTTGCAAGCAAGAAGCACTTTTTTAAACCCGATATCCATCCCCATCCAGAGTTTGTCACGTTTTTCCTGCCTTCCACTTATCATCACTTCAAGCTCGCGACCAATGGTATCATCGTAGATTTTCTTTGTTATAGAGGTCTGAAGGTCAATCAAGGTTTTCAGGCGGGATAGTTTTACCTCTTCCGGAACAGTATCTGTCATTGATGCAGCAGCTGTGCCTTCACGGGCAGAGTACGCAAACATGAACGCCGTCGTGTAATGAACCTTTTTCACAAGATGTAATGTGTCCTCAAACTCCTGATCTGTTTCACCTGGAAAACCAACCATGATATCACTGGTAATGTCTGCATCAGGGATATTCTTACGGATCATATCAATCAAACCAAGATAGTGGTCTACTGTATACTTTCTATTCATTAAATTGAGTATCCGATTGGAACCAGCCTGTACAGGAAGATGGATATGCCTGCAAAGTGAAGGGTTTGCAGCTATGGTCTCGATCAGCTTTTGACTGCAATCCTTGGGGTGTGATGTAGTAAAACGAACGCGTCGGACCCCATCTATGGATGCTACCATTTTCAATAAATCTGCAAAATCGGCATCATTATCATGGTAGGAATTCACGTTTTGGCCAAGTA
>JBNKZD010000179.1:0-3638 GCA_050301235.1 Chitinispirillaceae bacterium
GTTGATGATGCACATGGATTTGGAACTATGGGTAAAACGGGTGCCGGAACCGGCGAGGAGCAGGGTGTTCAGGATGGTATCGACCTTTATCTCTCAACATTTGCAAAATCAATGGCGAGCATTGGTGCATTTGTAGGTGGAGATGCCGGTGTCATTGATTATTTACGATATACTGTACGCTCACAAATATTTGCCAAATCATTACCGATGCCACTCGTTATTGGGGCATTGAAACGCCTCGAACTGCTTCGTACGCGTCCCGAGCTAAAAGATAATCTCTGGAAGGTGGTTAACGCGCTTCAAAGCGGACTGAGAGCACATGGATTTGATATTGGGACCACTCAATCTCCAGTGACTCCTGTACTCTTTAAAGGAGGACTCGGGGAAGGCGCGAATATGGCAATGGACCTCAGGGAGAATTACAATATTTTCTGTTCCATGGTAATCTACCCTGTAGTGCCGCGGGATGTGATCATGTTGCGACTGATTCCAACCGCTGTTCACAGCATGGAAGACGTAAAAGAAACGATCGATGCTTTCGCAGCAGTGAAACATAAACTCGATAACGGATTCTACCAGAGAGAAGAACTGGTCGCAGTAACCAAATAAAATAAAAAAAGTGTGTTTTTAGTTGATTTAATCACATTTTGAGTATATTGCCAACGCTAAATAAATCAACAAAACTTTTTAAATAAACTATTTTAAACCAATCAAGCATGAAAAGATTTAACGAAATCAAAGACCTTGTAATGTCGTTGGAGGCTGACTTCGAGAAGTTCTATGAAAAAGGAAATAATGCTGCAGGTACCCGCGTAAGAAAGGGTATGCAAGAATTAAAGAATCTTGCTCAAGATATCAGAGTAGAAGTTCAAGATAAGAAAAATCAGGGATAATAATTCCTAAAAAGAAAAAGGGGAATGTGAAAGCATTCCCCTTTTTTTTGCTTAACCTGAAAGCACTCAAAGTTTTATTTTTCAGATACTTATAAATTAATAGAGTACCCTGAATTTGATAGTGTGCTCTATCTTCCGTAAGGCCTTGATCACATCCCTGTCATAGGCCTTGTCGATATCGGTAATTACATATCCGATTTTCTCATTGGTCTTCAGGTACTGCCCCACAATATTAATATCATGATCTGCCAAAACCTGGTTGATGCGTGCCAGAATGCCGGGCATATTCCGGTGAATATGAATCAGCCTGTGCGCATTTTTCAATGTGGGCAGTTGCAGGTTCGGGAAATTCACACTGTTCGATGTGCTGCCGGTATTGATGTATTCCATGATCTTGCCGGGAACAAATGTTGCAATGTTTTCCTGGGCTTCCATGGTACTTCCGCCAATATGGGGAGACAGAATGGTATTCGGTAAGTTTCTCAACCTGGATAAAAACTCCTCATCATTACTCTTGGGCTCCTCAGGGAAAACATCCACGGCGCTACCGCCGATTTTACCTGACTCGATGTTCTTTGCCAGTGCTTCAATATCCACAACATGACCGCGGCTGAGATTGAGAAAGATGACACCATCGCGCATCTTTTCGAACTCATCAGGACCGATCAGGTTCTTGTTTTCTTTTCTGCCATCAACATGAAGGCTTATAATTTCAGCCTTTTCAAGTAATTCTTCCAGGGAATCGCATTTCTGAGCATTACCCAGCGCCAGCTTTTCCTCAACATCATAATAAATGACCTTCAGGCCCATAGACTCGGCGAGGACCGATAACTGGGCGCCGATATTGCCATATCCGATGATGCCGAGCACCTTTCCACGTATTTCATAACTGCCCTTTGCAGATTTATCCCAGTGGCCCTCATGCATGGCGCGGGATCTGTCGGCAAGTTTGCGCATCAGGAAAATCATTTCCGCAATAGCCATTTCAACTACTGAACGGGTATTGCTGAACGGGGCGTTAAAAACAGCCACACCCTTATCCAGGCATGCGTTCAGGTCGATCTGATTGGTTCCGATACAAAAAGCACCTATGGATATCAAGCGATTGGCATGCTCCAGGACCCTGGCCGTAACATTTGTTTTACTTCGGATTCCAAGGACCGAAACATCTTTGATCTTTTCACAAAGCTCATCTTCATCCAAACCTGCGGGGTAAACATTAACGTTATACCCCTCTTTTTGCATCAGCTGAATGGCATTGGCATGTACATTTTCAAGCAACAGTACGTTAATCCTGTTTTTAGGATAGGATATCGCAGTATTCAGTTTATTCATGTAAAGAAATTCATCAAGGCTGGGGGCGACATGATCTGCTTTTTCGGTAACAGACTCCCGTTCAACATTTTCAGTGAACGCATAAAACTTATTCGCCAAACCGGCTGCTTTAATCTCATAATCTGTATAACCGTCGCCAATTACATAAACATCTCCCTTCAGATTTAAGTGCCGGAGTTGTTCAACCTTTCCATTATTACTGGCCAGGACATTCTCCTTGTCATAACCGGTAATTTTACCTGTTTCATCAAAAGTGAAGCTATTTGCAAAAACGTTTTCCGCTTTGATATGAAATTCCTCCACAATCGGAACAATGAAATCCCTGAATCCATTAGAAATTATATACACGCGGTCGGAGTGTTTTTCAAAGAAATCAAGGTTTCTGCGGAAGGAAGATGAAACAAGGTCGCGAAGAGATGAAATCAATTCTGGCAGATGTTCACGGTGGGCATCGAGCAATTCGAGTCTCCGTTCAATGGAATCCTTCAGAGAAAGCGTACCTTCCATGCCGCGGTCTGTGATTTCCTTAATTTCCTTAATACGGTCCTTTTTCTCCCCATGGTTCTTTAATGCAATCTCCGCCAGCAGATCCATGGCTTCAACCTGGGTGAAAGTTGAATCAAAATCTATGATAAAATATTTCTTCACTACACTAACTGTTTCAATTTACCGACGAAATAAGCAGATTCACTGGCCATTTAAAAGGGAATGAATAAATTAATTGCAGATACGGGTGAGCCAACATGTTTCAATCGATTGCGGATTCACCAAACCGTTCCTGTAATTTCACGTTGAATAGTTGCAGGTTAACATAATTCGTTGAAAAATTGTATCTGATATGATAGCCAGATTAAAAATTGCCCGACCCTTTTTTCTGTTAGTTTTAATTGTATCAATGTGCATTTCTCCTGTCCTCTCTCAACGTCAGGAACCTGTAAGTGCGTCAGAAATACTTTTGAAACTGGAACGACTTAATTTCCTTGGGACAGTGCTCTATGTGGCAGCCCATCCTGATGATGAAAATACCCGCCTGATTGCCTACCTCGCCAATGAAACAAAGGCTCACACGGCATACCTTTCCATGACACGGGGTGACGGTGGACAAAACCTCATAGGACCTGAAATCAGGGAGGGACTCGGTGTGATCAGAACACAGGAATTGCTCGCTGCCAGAAGAATCGATGGAGGCCGACAGTTTTTTACACGGGCCAATGACTTTGGTTATTCCAAGACAGCCGAGGAAACACTCCAGGTATGGGATTCAGATCAGGTACTCTCTGATGTTGTACGGACATTCAGAAAATTCAGACCTGATGTGATTATTACCCGTTTCCCGCCCGATGAACGCGCAGGCCACGGACATCATACCTCCTCGGCAATTATGGCGGAGCGTGCATTTGATATTTCAGG
>JBNKZD010000180.1:0-19258 GCA_050301235.1 Chitinispirillaceae bacterium
GCCATGGAGAAATAATGTTGTTCATTTTTTTCCGATCCAGCTCCATCATTTCAGTTCTCAAGTTTTCATCAATCGAAAAGCCTGATGCTACTATACTGCACATTGTTCCTGCAAATAATAGTGTTCTCCTCGAATTTGAAAATGGCTCAATGATATAATTTTTGATATCATTTTTAGTACAGATAACATCGTATAAAACGGATGAGTTTTGATGATAGTATAGAGAATAATTGCTTTCCTTAGGCTGAGGTTCCCTTGTTCCAGAAAAAATACTCAGGGTAGCCCAGAAAATAAGTACCTGGAATTTCACAATTCTCTGGTTAAATATCCAATAAAAAAAATGATTCATGTTTAAATGGTAACCATAACCGAAAGAACAATCAAGTTGAATAATTGCAATACAATGTGAAACGAATTAAAGTTTGATCACCGATATTTCAGAAATATGGTATATTTTTTACTGAATGTACATCTTCGTTTTTAATGAGCATATATTCATACCATTGGCACAGACAGTCTCAAAAAAACGTATAGATTCAGCCCTGTTATGTATCCAGTCAAAATACGAAATCGGGTAAATGTCCAGATTTGCTCTCTTGAACATCAGATACCGTTCAAGTGGGAAAGCGTCGATGAATCTTCCTGGAAAACCAATAAGATCGATACCAAATGTTCTCTTACCATCCGCTACAACAATATCGATGTTTGTTCCGGCAAGTTTGTAATCTATGTATGTTTTAACATTACAGGCATTGAGTATGTTAATGATTTCATCGAGATTGCTACCATATGCAGTCACAGTATCACAAATTTTTTGACGTTCTCTTCCAGAAACACTTTCAATATATGATTTGAGTAAAGAACCTGTCGACAATTTTGCATAATCGAAAGATATGTATACATGCTGAAAAACTCTCGCTCTGGTGACCATGACATTAAATACATCTGGTTTGCAAATATAGTTGAATACATTTCCGTGTGAATTGTCATCCACACATAAGGATATAAAAACAATATCACGTTCTTCTCCTTGAAATGCGTAAGGTGTTCCGACTATTATTGAATGTTTTTTCATTTCAGTATCAGATATATTTTTTCCCACCTGCGCAGCAATCTCTTCTGACTGCTCATGAAACGGTGTTGTAATACCTATCGAATAGCATCCACTCTCATTGACATCCATTTGTTCATTAATTATTCTTCTGATATCGGATAGTATTGAATCGATCTCAGTATAATTACATTTTGCAGCATTTCTTGTACCACTGGACCGATGAATAAAAACTGTTTTTTCACTTGTATTTATTACATTTTCAGTCATAATTTTCAGAGTATTATTGTAAAAAGTATCATTACTGAAACGAATAATATCGGGATGGCTCCTGAAATGCTCATTCAAAAAAACAATCGACTTTTGTGAAATAATCGAGTCACTTGCAACATCAAGAATACTTTTATCCCGGTAATTAAATTTGATTGCATCATTATCAGACAGGTTGTAATCACGAGTCAGACGTGACATAATTTCGTTTGACAAAAATGATATATGACGAAGTTGCTTTGGATCACCAACTATAACAGCTCTTTTTGCACGATATAACAAAGGGATGCAGCTTGAGATATCGCACTGTGTAGCTTCATCGATGATTACAAGGTCAAACAGATGCTGTTTCAGCGGAAGAACTCTCGAAATATCGCTTGTTTTCACTAACCAGATAGGAAATGCGGCAAGGATGGTCTCAATTTCAACAGAGTTAAGAAACTCCTCCTGTTTTCCACTTGTTTTTGAGCGTAATGATTTAAGAAAATTTTTAAGCTCCGCCCTTTTATCTCTCAATAAATCTGATATTCGGATGTTTCTACTACATTTTATCCATTCTCTGATAGTTGCATTTTTATTTTCGATTGAGCATGTCAATTTTTCCAGCAGGTCGCGTTGTTCATCCGATGATCTGATCAACTTTGACAGCCACCACTTACGCAAAGCTTTCCGCCATGAATTTTTTGTACTCCCTGATTCCATGATCCCATACTTTTTTTCAGATTCACATCTTCTTTGAAATGCTATTTTAATGTCATCAATTTCCTTTTCAATCGATTTTATTCTGCTTCTTAACCTGGCCACATCTGCGTTAGTACATAGCTCAGCTTCAGAATAACTTATTCCATTTAGAAGATCCTCAATATAAGTTTTCAGTAACTTGAGATAATTTTTTCTCCCGCCTCTGACTACACACTTATCATCTCCCATTAATCGTTCGATGCATGTGCCGATCACATCAACAGCCTGATCACGACGTGAAGAAATTAAAACGGTTTCACCTTGTGAGAGGTGATCAATTGCTACAGATGCGATGGTGAACGTTTTTCCTGTACCGGGAGGCCCAATTACGACTGAAAGTGTCTCAGAAACAGCATTATCGAGAATCTTCTCCTGTGCGCCGCTGAGAACCGCCGGGATATAATGTTTCGCAGCTTTTCCGGAGATTTCATTGTCCTTGTTTTCATCAAGCATCACCTGTAAAGGTGATGACATGTGATTTTGAAGAGCTATCGTGTCTAATTCATCTATAACACCACCCAACTCTGATTTTTTTTCTACCAGACAAAGCAGAGATGCAGCAATAAGTGTCAGCTGTTCCGAATTTTTGTTCTTTTTAAGCTTGTGTTCTGAATAAAGATGCGGAAACTCTACAACGCCAGAACAATCAATATGTGGCAAGCATTTATCAAAAACCGTAATAAGCTCTGCAATCGTCATTTCATTGACAGGTACATTTTGAAAACATGTCGCAAGACCCGATGAGATTTTTCGTACCATTTCAGGGTCTTGAAAAACATCATTCAGGGCACCTTCATTAATCCGAACATCAGAGAGTATTATATGTATCGTTGGAACGTTCCCAACCATCTCGATTTCTGCTGGAAAAAAGATCAAAGGAAAACATACTGATTGTTCGCTACACCTGCCCGCAATAAAAAATGATCCATAAAGAAGTTCTTTTTCAATCCGGTACAAATAAGCTGCTTTTAAAGCTTTGGAACCCAGATCAACATCTACCGGAAGTCCTGACAAATCAGATGTCAGTAATCGCTCACGATCCTCAGTAACAATCCGATGTTCGACTCGAGCACAGAAAATATCCAGAATAGATTTTGAAGTAAAATCATGCTCTATGCAGGATTTCAGGAATTTAATTTTATCTGAGGAGCCCATTATTTGTAACTTTCAGAAATATTGTTTGGTAAAAAATAGCATTTCCAGACACTTCCGTGCAACCCTCCATTCTTGAATCGCCTGATGATCATCAACGACACATTTGTTTCTTTTAATCCCCAGTGACTTGCTTCTTCTCCTTGTAAAAACCTCATTCATCACCTATTTTGATCTTATAACACTCAAAAGGAATATCAACCGGTATCAATAAACCGATTAAACCGTTTCAAGGATTATAGATGGAAGTTTTTGGTGTAGTCATTATCATTCTAATAATTTTAGCTCTTCCAATAGCGGGAATTATCTCCTATTTTAAAACATTGCGGTTTCTGAAGGATTCTCTCTCAGAGGTGAAATCCGATATACTTAGTACCAGTCTGAAAATTTCAGAACTCACCAATCTTATCCGTAATATTGAACAATATCTTCATTATTCACCGGACAGAACAGACTCCGCACCTGCAATTGTTCCACCTTTGAAATCTGAGCAACCTGCACCACCTATACAAACAATTAAAAATAGTGTTCCACCGACAATCGACAAGCCTGTGGCTGCACATTTTCCAGATGTAGTTCCTCCACAACCAAAACCTGTGGAACCAGCCATTCAGTTCAGTCACGATGAAGAGTCTTTTGAAACTCCTGCCCTGAATGTCAGCTCAGACATTCCAGACACCGAAACGCAGCCCCCCCAAAAAATTAAGGCAATTGAAGACATCAAAGAGGCTCTGGCAAAAATGTGGAGCTGGATAATTGTCGGAGAGGAAAATCGTCGCCCTGGGGTCTCCATGGAATTTGCAGTTGCAAGCACCTGGCTTTTGAGGCTTGGAATTATCGCACTTGTGGTGTGCGTTGCGTATTTTCTCAAATGGTCAATGGATCGCGGAATTCTTGGCCCATCGGGACGTGTTGCAATTTCGGTAATTACCGGTATCGGGATGCTTGTGGGTGGTCTTTTCAATCTGAACAAACGGTATCATCTACTCGCGCAGGGATTTCTTGGGGGAGGGATCGCATTCCTCTATTTTTCCATGTATGCTGCAGGTCCCATGTACCATTTAATTCCGATTCCTGTTACATTTACTCTGATGATCCTGGTCACACTTACTGCAGGCGTTCTTTCGGTCAGAATTGCTTCACAGCTTATTGCGATATTGGGAATTATCGGTGGTTATGCAACGCCAGTGATGCTCAGTTCCGGTGAGGCAAACTTTTTAGTTCTCTACTCCTACCTGCTTGTCCTCGGCTTAGGGATTTTGTCAATATCGCATGTGCGACAATGGCGGGTTCTCAATTACCTTGCATTTCTATTTACCTGGATGCTGTTTTTTGTAAGTCTTGGTTCCTATAAACCATCAGAGCATTTTACAT
This sequence comes from Chitinispirillaceae bacterium, assembly GCA_050301235.1. Classification (GTDB taxonomy): domain Bacteria; phylum Fibrobacterota; class Chitinivibrionia; order Chitinivibrionales; family Chitinispirillaceae; genus JAFGIN01. The sequence continues at coordinate 4,589 of JBNKZD010000180.1, forward strand.
TGGCTATGTCATTCCTTTCAGCCATTTATATCCTTCATTCTTCAATTGTATATTACTTTAACATTGTAAAAAAGAAACCTTCAACGATGCTTGAAGTGATACATCTTTTACTAAACAGTATATTGTTCACCACTACAGCATATAATCTCATTGTCGCTGCGCATGGAAGACCCTGGCCAGCTGTTTTATCTATTGCTCTGGCACTGTTTTATACTGCGCATATTTACCTGTTTTTAAAGAACCGCATGCTTGATCGTACCATGCTTATCGTGCTTCTTGGTCTTGCTGGATTTTTTACCACCTGGGCTGTACCACTTATCACCGAAAAAGAAACGCTTACCATCTGCTGGTCTTTGATGGCATTCTTTTTTCTGTGGATCGGGTTGAAACTTGAGAGTAACATGCTTACTAGTATGTCGCTTCTGTTGTACCTTATTGTGCTTGGAAGACTTGCAATCTGGGATATGCCTCGAAATTTCGAAACTCTTGACTGGTCGTCCAAAACAGCTGTGGAATACTTTCAACATTTCCTGACACGAATCTGGACTTTCGGTATTGAAATCGGCTCACTGTTTGCCGGTGCATGGCTGCATCAGAAAAAAACCAACGTTCTGAACGCATTTTCTGTAAATCAGTCCAACAGTTTCCCACAGCCAGTTCCTCCCAAAGTGTTCCTTCAGGGGTGTTTCTGGAGTGGTATCCTTTTATTGTTTGTAGCTGTATATTTCGAGTTGACTATGATTTTAAGTTATGCAGTAAATATCCGCGTGCCGGTACTTACTGCTTTATGGGTAGTACTTGGAATATATCTTTCATACAGATCATCAAAGAGATCTGCATCGTTAGTGTTTTTTGCATTATCAGTAGGTATACTCTGGATGACAATTATCAAGTTGTTCTTTTTTGATTTTTCCGTATGGCATTATAATAATGAACATATGGTATATGATTTACATTTGCTTCAGTTTTTCATGCGACTTATAGATTTTGCTCTAATCGCTGGTTTGCTTCTGTTTTTATTAAGAGCAGGGGTAAAACACATCGATAATATGTACATCAGGAGTTTCACATTTCTTCCTGTGCTGCTTCTGTTTATCTATGCAAGCCTTGAGACAAATACACTCTTTTACTGGCGATTAGCCAGCTTCAGGCCGGGAGCAATTTCAGTACTCTGGGCACTGTTTGCAATCAGTTTCCTGGCACTTGGTATCAGAAATGCAAGCAAGATGTGGCGATATTCAGGTCTTGCATTATTTATTGTAGTTGTCGCGAAAGTATTTCTGTTTGATCTCTCTGATATGGAAGCAATCTACCGGGTTATTGCATTTATGATAGTGGGTGTACTGCTGCTCGCCGGTTCTTTTGTTTATATCAAGGCAGAACGGACATTCACCGCAAAGGAAACCATAAAATGAGATCTTTACATTCGTTACTGTTACAACTTTTAATCTTTTCCAGTTTTGTTTCAGCAATGAAATCTGATGAATTCCGTTATAAGAGATTGTTACAAAAAATGGACACAACAACAAGTGAACCGTCAGTATTTCTTATGGACAATGAAATCTACCGACATACGAAAAATGATTTTTCTGATCTGCGTCTTTTCAATTCACAGGGGCATGAAGTCGCTTATTATATTCGATTTTCATCAAATAACGACACCGTAACAACCCGTGAAGTCGTACCAATGAAACTGCTTTCATTTAAAAAGAATGGAACATCAGGAGCGAATGTACTTTTCAGCAGAAAAAAGGGTGATGCTACTCCTGCAGAAGTATCCATTGAAACACCTCTACGCAATTTCGAAAAAAAAGTTTCTATTCTGGGTAGTAATGATCAAAAACACTGGGTTAAGCTTTCAGAAAACCAGCTCATTTTCGACTATAGTCAATTTATCGACATAAGGAACACCCTGGTCAAGTTTGCCAATAGTGATTATATTTATTTTAATGTTGTTATCGATACGATTTCTGATCTTAAACAATCCGGTTTTTCGCGGGTACTTCTTCAGTCAGCACCGAATGCACAAACCAGGTATACCGAATTTCTTCAACATCAGGAGTCATTTCGTCTGGATGAGATACAGTTTTACACATTGAAAAAAAGTATCAATTACGGATCCTGTCGTTTGGATCAGAATAAATTTGAAATCACAAATACCACTACGGATACTCTGGACAACTCGACAACAGTATTTTTTTCTTCTAACAGAGAGCCTGTCAATAAAATCACCCTTTCAACATCTGCGAATAATTTTTCAAGACAGGCAACCGTCTTCGGCACTGATGACACTACCGAAAATGCAACATGGACACGACTCGCCGGTGAAGAAATTTTCAGCATACGATTTGATAATTTCAAAAATGAACACACCGAAATTTTATTGAATACCACTTGCAGGTTCCTTCATTACAAACTGATAATTCAAAATAGGGACAACCAGCCGATTTCTATTACTGGTGTAACAGGAAGTGGCCCACGGCATGAAGTCGTCTTTTTTCATAATGGATTGACCAGCCTGAATGTATGCTACGGAGCTGATAGCAGCTCAGTTCCGGTATACGATATCGGAACGATACTTCGGAACGCACCTGTTGTAAACGGAAACATCTGGAATCTTGAGAAAACCGCTCTGCGAAATCAAGTTGTTAAAACCGGGCATTCAGCATTCTCTTCAAACACACTCCTGACAATCGTATTGTCTCTAATGGTTGTTATACTTACAATAATACTGTTCATTACATTTAAAAGGATCGATCTTAAATAGGTAGTTTCTTACCTGATTACTTTTTCTCCCGTGATGACAGCTGGGGCCTGAACTCCTCGCTGTAAATATTGAGGATTGTCAAAAACAGTGCAGCAATGATCGGACCTATTACAAAACCCCATACTCCAAAAACGCTTAATCCCCCAATTGTAGAAAAAAATACCAGTAAATCATGCATACGGGCACTGCTACCAACGATCCTGGGTCGAATAACATTGTCTATATTGACAATAACAACAAACGTTACCAGTAATATCCCTATTCCTTGCCACAGATGTCCTGTGAGTATTTTTATCACTCCGGCAGGAACCATTACCATTGATGATCCAAGCAGCGGGATGATTGATATAATCACTACAACAAACCCCCAGAACAACCAGGTTTTTACCCCGAAAATGAGTAATGTAATAGCGCTTGCAAACCCAACGAGCAGCCCGATAATTATCGTACCTTTTATTATTGCTTTTGAAATAAGGGTGAAACTTGATATCGCCATGTCCTGATATTTTTCTTTTAATGGAAGCAGATATCTGATTATCCTGACGATTCTCTCGCCATCAACAAAAAAATAGAAAAGTGTAAAAAAAATGATTACCAGATTGGCAACAATTCCAAAGACGCCAGTGTAGGTCTTATTGGCAACAGTTGTCGCCAGTGATGCTGCACTTCTAGAAAGATTATTCCCAAATGATTTCCAATCAACTTCGTTTATTAACCAATTGCCAACGTTCGAATTTTTAAAATGTTGAACTACAGGGTAATCCTGCCAACTCTGCAGAAAATCACGAAACCACGGAAGTGCTGTCTGGTAAAACTCCTGCATCTGGTGTATAACCGATTGTAAAATCAGCAATGATGGAATCAGACCTACCAGAATTACTGCAAAACAGGTGATAAATGAGGCAAGATATGCTTTTTTCCACAGCACGTTGTAAATTTTTATATATAATGGATGAAGAAGGCCGGCAAATACAGCAGCTATAATAATCGGGATAAAAAAGTTTCGCATTATCGGGTAGAATGCTATACAGATAACTATAAAAAGTATTACAATTGTATAGCGGGACCACACTTCGAACTGTTCTCTGGAGCTGTTTGAATGCTCCAGAGGAGCGTTATTGCTGTCGTGTGGTTTCATGCAAACCATACAACAGCAATTTTAAAACCGGGTAAAAATCACTCAAAAAACACTTTCACCTTGTCGCCATCTTTGGAGTTTACATCGACGTTTAGATCGCCCATACTTTCGATAAGCTCCTCAAAGTCGCCGCTTTTCAGGATCTGATTAATATCAACATCCACTCCTTTTTCGGTCATTTTTTCATTCAGTTTCTGATATGCCTGGGGCGGAATCAGTGACGAAAGCTTTATTCCTGCTCGTAAAATTGCGACTGGAACCCGGATATTGACATTGTCACCCTTGACACTATCCACTACAACCCGCAGAAATTTCATTTTTGATGCACCTCGAGCTACACTCTGCACCTCCCCTGCCCCCACACTCTGTTGTGCGCCGTTTTTCAATGCTTCAAGCAGCTTATCAGCTTCCTCAATGGTAATTTTACCCTCTGTCAGCATACTTAAGATTTTCTGACGTTGTTCACTCATACAAACCTCCTCTTTTTAGATAAACAGTATTTTTACGTTTGTGTTATTATTAACTTTTTTAGACTGAACTTCGATATCCAGACCCCGCAAACTGCACACAATTTCAAACAATACAAGCAGGATCGAAAACGGACGAATTCCACTGGAACTGGCAAAACATTCAACAATGTATGCCAGTGGCAGGATCGCCACAAACAGAATCCCTAAAAATGGCCAGATCAACACCAGTGGCAACCACATCGAAAACCGCTGATTCCGATCAGTAACGAATTTTAATTCCATTAGCAATGGTGGCATCATTTTGACATCTCCTTCAGTGCATCTTCAACAGAGATCTCTCCCCGCTCAAGCTTTGCAAGCACATCAGCATTCTGACTTACCGGCTTACTCTCAACAAAACCAAGAGAATCACTGATCCGGTTAAGTCGTGCTTTCACTGTCGGATAACTTATCCCGAACGCCTGTTCCATCTCTTTAATCGAACCATGCACTTTAATAAACATGCCGATAAACACCTGATCATCATACGGCAACTTGGCCAGCGGCGGCAGCTCAAACTCACCTTCGATACTCACACCAGTACTTCGCACCATTACCTTATTAACTACAACCTCCTGATTGTTCAGCATCCCGGAGAGTGCGTTCCATTCCTGCAGCATTGTAACCTCCATTGTGTTATACTTACACTATTAATATACACATATTTTTAATTCTATTCAACTTTTTTATTAATTTTATTAATTTTTATTGGATATTATATTAATTTTTTTAATTCATCCTGTTTTCAACCCCCATTTTCTTTATTTCTCTCGACGAAACATTTCTCTGTCTTATTTCTTTACCCGCAGTCTGACTGACACCATATTTTTTTGTCTTTTTTAATATGGACGCCCCCGATTTGGTGTGGGTTAGAGAATTTAGTGAAGCGGTCATCATTGGTGACCCCACAACCAGAGGCATTGGGTTTCGTCGGAGGGAAAATCGCGAAGTTTTTTTTATTAGCTTCGCGAGGGGTAAATGCATTATCAGTCCCCAAAAAATGCTCGGCTGTGCCGGTTGAACCAGGCTCGGTTTCATAGTCAACCTTTCCGCACCGGCTACGGTGAAAATCCCAGAAAATTCCTTTCTGCTTTCTTTTTTAAAAAAACAAAAAAGGATTATTCCGAAAATTAACCTCCAAACTCCTTTCACGATTTTTGCTGAACTATATTAATTAATTAAAGCACCAGGCTTCACCGAACCAATACTATAAAAAGAGAACATATATGAATTCATCTTTTCAGGAACTGGATTTAACTATCGAAAAGCTCCTCTCTGGCCCACGCGGTCTTCTCGCCGCAGATGAAAGTTTCGGCACCATAGGTAAAAGATTTGCACATGCCAACATAGAATCGACACCTGAAACAAGACGGCAATATCGTGAACTTCTTTTTTCCACTCCAGGAATCGAGCAATATATCTCTGGAGTCATCCTCTTTGATGAAACTATCCACCAGAAAATGTCCGATGGAAATACCGTACCAGAATACCTGAAAAATAAAAATATCGTACCTGGAATTAAAGTAGACAAAGGTACGATCGGCCTCACCAACTATCCAGATGAGAAAATCACCGAGGGTCTCGATGGTCTTTATCAACGGTGTGTCGAGTATAAAGAACTGGGAGCTAAATTTACAAAGTGGCGAGCGGTATTTAATATAAGTTCATCAACACCTACTGATTTTGCTATTGAAGCGAACTCGTTTTTATTATCAAGATATGCTTCAATCTGCCAGAGTGCAGGACTTGTCCCGATAGTTGAACCTGAAGTCCTTATGGAAGGCGATCACGATATTGAATCCTGTGAACTGGCAACCACCGCAGTTTTAAAGTCAGTATTTTACTACCTGCATCTTCAGAAAGTATATCTCGAAGGTATGATTTTAAAACCAAATATGGTACTGAGCGGGAAAAACAGCCTTGAAGTAGCATCCACTGAAGAGGTCGCCGAACGTACACTGAGAACGTTGCGAAGAAGTGTTCCTGTAGCAGTTCCCGCGATCGCTTTCTTATCGGGAGGGCAATCACCTAACGACGCAACCCAACACCTCGCAGCAATCAATCAACTCCAGAAACAACTATGGATCCTCACATTCTCATTCTCCCGTGCTCTTCAGGATCGCCCATTACAGGAGTGGAGGGGCCAGAAAGAAAAAGCTGCAGGTGCACAACGTCTGTTCTTATATCATGCACAATGCAACAGTGCAGCCCGTAATGGAACCTATACAGAAGATTAACTGGTTTCTACGATAAGGATAAATGACATGCGTGCAATCTGGTCCGGTGCTTTGAGTTTCGGACTTATTTATATCCCTGTAAAGCTCTATGATGCAACCCGGAGTCATACCATCGATTTTGATCTGCTCAGGCGTTCCGACCATTGCAGAATTCACTACGCGAAAGTCTGCAGGGAAACCGGTGAGGAGATCCCAAAAGAAGAGATCGTCAGAGGGTATCAATATACAAAAGGAAGATATGTCATTATTGAAGATGATGACTTTGTTAATGTCAATATCAAAAAGACACAGACCGTCGAATTGGTCGCGTTTACAAATGAATCGGAAATTGAACTTAAATACCTCGAAAAACCTTACTTTCTGGAACCAGCACGTGAAGCCGGCAAGGCGTATGCACTTCTGAGAGAAGCCCTTTTGCGCAGTGGTAAAGCCGGCATTGCCAGGTATGTCATGAGAAGACGCGAACATATGGCCCTGATAAAAGCTACGGAATCGGTAATACTACTTAACAATATGCGTTTTTCAGATGAGTTGCGAAGCCATGAAGAACTCAATCTTCCCGCAAAAGGACAGGCGCAATTAAATGAAAAAGAGCTGGATCTTGCAATCAAACTGATTGATCAACTTACCGAAAAGTGGGAGCCACAGCAATATACCGACACCTACTATGAAGAATTAACAGCATTACTTAAAAGAAGAATTGAAGGGAAAGCGGAAGAAAAACCAATTGAAATTCCTGCCCCGGAACCAGCTATTGCAGACCTTTTCTCACGACTGAACCAGAGCCTTGAACTGGCCCGTTCGAAAAACAAAAAAGCAGCATGAATTCTCGATGTCACTTGAGAATTATTACAACAAACGTAATCTGGACCAGTCAAATGAACCGTCTCATTCAGCTCAATCAAGTACAAATGAATATTTACTGTTTGTTATTCATAAACACCTTGCTTCGCATTTACATTATGATCTTCGTCTTGAACTTAATGGAGTCCTGAAAAGCTGGGCAGTACCGAAAGGAATTTCGCCTAACCCATCAGAGAAACGACTTGCAGTGATGGTCGAGGACCACCCGTTTGAATATAAAAACTTTGAAGGGGTGATTCCACAAGGCAACTATGGTGCGGGAACAGTGATGATCTGGGATGAAGGATGGTACACAGCTCCTGGAGCAAATAATAAAACGGAAAGCTCAGAAGCACTTCATCAAGGATTAACAAAAGGACACATCTCTTTCGTTTTGCATGGCCGGAAACTACACGGTGAATTTCTGCTTGTTAAAATGCACGGGAAGGGCCATGAAGACAATTGGTTACTTTTCAAAAAACATGATGAATTCTCATCACCTGAAATAATCACTGATCAACGATCCGTACGCACGGGTCGCACTATGGATGAGATACAAACCGGCATTTCATACCACACACTCCCCGATAATTTGCCAGTATCTGGAAAAGCTCATAATAATAAAGAAGTTACACACAGAACGAAACGTGTTCAGCCAATGCTGGCTTATCAGATTGAGAAGCCATTTGACAGACAGGGGTGGATATTCGAAATTAAATGGGACGGATACAGAGCAATTGCAGAACTCAGACATCATGATGTATTGTTGTACTCACGCAATGGTAAGATGCTCAATAAAGGATATACTCAGATTATAAATGATCTCCGCTCATTAACTTTTGATGGTGTTCTCGATGGAGAACTGGTAGTTGTCGATAACACCGGTAAAGCAGATTTTGAAGCATTACAAAATTACAGCCGCACGCAGCAAGGAAACATACGTTATTATGTTTTTGATATTCTGGAGATAGACGGAATTGATCTTCATCATGTTCCGCTCATCAAAAGAAAAGAGATACTGCATAACACACTACCCTCTCATCCACGGATCTTTTATAACAAGCACATTGAGGAAGCTGGAAATGATTTCTTTCGTATCGTTAAAGAACACCATATCGAAGGTATGATCGCCAAAGATGGAAACAGCCCATACATTGAAGGGAAGAGAACCCAATACTGGCTTAAAATTAAAACCATCATTGAACAAGATTTTGTTATTGGTGGATTTACAGAGCCAAATGGTGGAAGGTACGGATTCGGAGCGCTGCTAATCGGAACATATGAAAACAGTACTCTGGTATTTGCCGGTCATGTTGGCGGCGGTTTTTCGGAGAGTGAGCTTCAAAACATCAACCAGCAGCTTCAATCCTTAATTGCATCTCAATCGCCATTTGCATCAACACCCCGATTTGACAGCAGAGTTACATGGGTGAAGCCAGAACTTGTATGTCAGGTCAAATTCGCAGAGTGGACATCAGAGGGTTTTCTACGACAACCTGTCTTTATGCGGCTCAGAGATGATATCAATCCGACTTCAGTAACTCGCGAAGCGGTTGAAGAAAAACCTGATAATCAGCTTAAACTTTCAACTGCTTCCACTACGGATACCACCGTTCAGATCAACAATCACATACTACGACTAACAAATACTAATAAGATATACTGGCCGGATGAAAACATTACTAAAGGTATGCTGATCGATTATTATCAGCAGATTGCACCATTAATTATGCCACATCTCAAAGACCGACCTCAGTCACTTCATCGTTTTCCCGATGGAATCACCGGAGAACATTTTTTCCATAAAGATATCAGGGATACTCCGGAATGGATTGAAACGGTAACAGTCGATTCTGATTCACAATCTAAAGTTATAAGATATATTCTCTGTCAGGATGAAGCATCCCTGGTATACATAGTCAATCTTGGCGCAATCGAACTCAATGTATGGAATTCCAGAGTACTACATCTTACTTCTCCGGATTATGCAGTGATCGATCTTGATCCAACCGACTGTCCTTTTAAATATGTCATCCAGGCAGCACTGATAGTTCATTCGGTACTCAATGAAACAAAGATCCTCCACTATATCAAGACTTCGGGAGCAACTGGGCTGCATATATTCATTCCACTGAATCAGGGCTATTCTTATGAACAAACACGCCAGTTTTCTGAAATTATATGTATTATCGTACACAAACTCTTACCGCATACCACAAGCCTTGAACGCGCCCCTCACAAACGGGTTGGCAAGGTCTATCTTGATTTTCTCCAGAATGTAGAGGGGAAAACCATGGCAGCCCCCTACTGCGTACGTCCCCGTCCCTATGCACCAGTTTCAACTCCCCTGTTCTGGGAGGAACTGCACAATGAAGTCACACCTGAGCAATTTACAATGAAAACAATTTTACCACGCTTTGAATACTATGGTGATTTATGGAAGCCGATGATCGGTCAAGGTATTGCTATTGAGGATTTTTTACCAGTTTTAAGGTCATTGTATACAGGGCTTTAATACATCCTATTAAAACGCATCTTCCAGTTCGTATTATCTCCCTGTCCCTCAGTCCCATTGTCTCCCCATCCATTTCATTCATTCGAGGCGTGTGATGATTGATTCCCCTCGTCATCTCCCGATACAATTTTCAAGTGTTCTGGTGAATTTATTCAACTGTAGCTCAATCATCTTTCGATAGATAAAACTGATTTTTTTGTTAACAATAACCTTTTGAAGATACCGGACTACACAGCCACTATCATTCGAATCAAAAAAATAGCGGATTGAAGCTTTTTTTAGTTGTGGAATTGATGGAATGTTATGTTCGAATTTTAAAAGGTCGATTGTCAAACTTTCCGCCGGGAATAATACTCTTTTGTACCTTGAATATCCTTTGTAAAACAATTTCTGAAAATTGATTTCAACAATTTGTGAAACAGAATCACTACTCGAAAAATGGATGGAATCGACGAAATAACTGAACTGCCGTAATGTTTTCTTATCGAAAAGTAATAGTGACAAATCAAGACAACTCAATTTTGAGGGTATCGTCACAGAAAAAGTATAACTGGTATCATCTATAGAAAATGCTGTCTTAGTGTCGGTATACACCAGCGTGTTCCCCAATATGACAAGCAGAAAAAGAATGATGAAATGGCCGGAATTGTTCATTGATTATTAGTCATAGAAGAAGTGTGCCAATAACTTCTTCTAAAAGAAATGATCAATGATGCGAACTCTTAACGTTCACAAAAAGTGCTAAACGCGATATTTCCCATGAAGAAACTCGAAATCGCAGTATTGAGAAAGGCATGGGAATCACAAACATCCCATACCTGAATTTGGTCACTGCCGGGTTTGGGGCTCAGTAATATAAATTCCATTTCGTAACGAATGTTTCGCATGTAGCTGATCAATCTTTTTTCCCATCAAAGTGTAAACACTCTTTGCACCCGGGAGTTGTTTAGAAACATCATCAGTTACCAACAGAAGAGTACGGGATCTCTGTGGCTTTGGATATACATTCCTTTTGATTTCAACATTGTGCGTAGTTCCATACATATTCGCTGGCAACTCATCCAGTGTAATCACACTTTCACTGTTATAAATAGTATTGAGCAGTACAGGATCATTGTATTTCGAACTGGTAAGGAATTCACCATACCATGGGCAGAAATACAGCCACCAGGCACCCTCATTGGTAATGTTCTTGATATCGGGGATAACATCATTTTCAGATAATGCAACCATTTTTGTGTCTTTTGTATCATTCACCAGCGTGAGAAATGCCGTTGTAGCGGCGCTTGTTTTCCAGGTGTATGGGGATCCCTCATACTTATCATAGGCAACAATATCCACACAGTCATCTCCCGGATACCATTGATATGAATTTGCATAGGTATATAGATTTACTTCCCATATTACATTATGAATACCATACTTTTCGGTGAGGGTAGTATACAGAAGTCTCCACAGTTTTTTATACACTTCTGCACCTCCCGATCCCCACCAGAACCATGCACCTGAACCGTCAGTATTATTATTACCTTCAGCTTCATGGAATGGACGCAAAAGAACTGGGACTTTTTCTTTCTGAAGAATAAGAAGTTGCGTTGCAAGTGAATCAATTGCAAGCATCAGATAGGCATGCTCCTTAGTCGTCGAATCAAGACAGTTGGCAGTTTTAAAACTGGCTGTTGGTTTATACGTACACTGCTGCCAGTTTACCGTATCACCAAGTTTATATTTTGCAAAATCGGATGCCACCGTAATGTGCCAGGAAGCAGTTGCAATACCATTACGCTGTTTCACCCACTTAATCATACGATAGGTTGTGCTATCCTCCCAGCCGTACATGGGATTATAGTTCATAAAATCAAAACCTCTGATTGCAGGATATTTGCCAGTTTTGCCGAAAATATATTCGAATTCAAGTTCCATGTTGCCGTTATTACCGCCGCCGTATATTTCCTGTTGACCCGAGATAACATGATTACCGTATACACTGGTAAGATACTGCTTCAGCGATTTTACTTCGTCTGTTGCATTAGCGTCACAAGGGGCTGATGCGACTTTCAATTCGGGCATTTTTGCATAGTCAAATGATACCTGATCGTAAAGTATAAATCCCCAGCTCCCCGATGTTCCGATCTCAATTTTTGCAGTGCCGGCTTCAAGAAACGTGAACCCGAAACTGTAATCAGTCCATTGACCGTTGTTTGGAATGTAGAAACTACCCATTGAGACACCATTAACACTGACAACCTGAAGTCTGGTTTCCCCCTTGTTTCCAAGATACATCCAGCATTTTGTTTTAAGCTCGTACATGGCACTTTTAGGAATAGTAACCTCAAACGTAAGTGTCCCCGAATTGCCTACCCATACAAATCCATCACCGGAATATCCGGGATAGTTGGTTCCATAAACATTGGTAGTATCAATAGCCCCATTGCTGAGCGCACACGATTCCGCTTCAATTTTTAACGGCACCGAATATGCGGCTTGATTTGAAGTTGGTATCATTAAGAGAAATGGTGATGCGATAGCAATCAATCTCAATATCAACCGCACACTACTGAAATGTATCATTTTCATAATTTCTCTCATCTTTATTCCCTTCTCATTTCTGCATTTTTCGAAGAGCTTTTCGTTCTTCTTCAGCATTTCTATCCATTGTATGTTAATCATTGATCCAATTTTCTTAAAGTTCAAACAGCTTTAAAATAACTATTCCGCGATCCTTATTTTAAATCTATTTAATTTTCCTTTATATTGATCAATTAAATATCGAGATTTTATTCAATTTTCCAGTCTGTAGCTCTTCATCAAAACGATCACCATCAAGAGAACCGGAATTATATGTAAGTCTCTGTTCCCTCTTTGTATAGTAATGGCTGAAGTGACAGTACATCGTTTTCCCGTGGAATACGATTTTTTTCAACTTTTTAATAATTATAGTTACGAATCAATAAAATCGGTGTATTTTAATAATGTCGAACATTTTTCGATAGTATTTCATCTATAGTCCAAACACATTATTTATAACCGAAGGGATAGCATATGGCAAAACATTTGCGTTCAGTTGTAGTAAGTCTGTTTTTTGGCTCTCTTATACTACTTTCCTGTGCAGAAAAAAACCCGACCGCCTCTATCTCCGATAATAATCAAAGTGAAGTGGGCCATGCGATTGTCCGTTTACCAGACCTGTCGACACATCAACTTCAGAAATTACCGGCAGGAGTAACAGACTCCAACGCCCTCACTCTTTTAATTGTTGCAGCCGATATGGACACAATTAAATATTCATGGCCTGTACCCAGCCTGAAAGGGCAGCAAGTCGTTATTGAAGGGATACCTGCTGGTAAAAATCGTTTATTTGAAGGTTTTTTAACATCTCGTGGCAATGTAACGCATAGCGGTAAAGTAGCAGTACAAATCCTCGCTGGCCAGCAGGTACCTGTAAACCTCACACTGACCGGGACCGGAAGTGCAGATGTATGCATTGAAATAGAAGGTTACCCATCATCATGTAATCAAAATGAGTCTTTTTCTGTCTATACCTGCCTCTATGTTTCTACCCCGCGAAGTCAAATGACCGGTAATTTTAAAATATATGTAAATGATACTAATGCTTATGGCACACTCACCTTTTTGGGAACCAAACCTGATACTACCATTTTTTACGATATTAGCGGACCAATTAAAGTACAGTATTCACCAGACTACCGCATTTGCCAGACAACAGCACTGGAAAGAACAACGAAAGCTCCTCATACTGTCAATTTTACCGTAAATAATAACTCAGAGATAACCACTGGTTATATGATGAAAGATTCCTTACCATATAATCCGGTTGTCGCTAAATTCTACAGTGTGAAATGCAGTACCCCCGATACAACAATTTCTGTTTCCACCTGTCTAAAAGGCTACACTCCCACAAATGAACTTTTCGGTAAAATCACAATGTCCTTAAACGGTAAATCTGTATCCGGTTCATTTACTCTCAATAACATGGACGACAGTACTATATTTGGTGCCTATATATTTGAAAAATTGGTCCTGCAACAGGGCTCTGTCTGCCAGACGATCGTTTTTAACAAAGTGACAGGTACCCGGCATTTTTTAAATATGACTATTGTAAATTCTGAAATCACTTATTCGTATCTTTCAAGAGATACGTTACTGCAAAGTGAAGCTATTGCCAAATTCTTCAGTGTGAAATGCAGTACACCCCCTCCCACTGACACAATATATATCAAGGTTCCATTTAACGGAACTGGTGCTTATCCGGATACTGTAAAATTCAGTGCTACAATGGCAATCAAAGTATCTAATGGAAAAGCGGTCGGTGATTTTTATTTCTATAACTGTCCATTAATCAAGCCAAATCAAATCTCTGTTTCAGGTATATATCAGAAGCTTTCTGATAGTACTTCAGGATTTATATCCCTGACCTCTACAGATACAAGTGCATGCTATTATGCAATAGCTATTAAATTCTCAAAAGGATTTTATTCAGGAATCATAACGCAAAAGGGTACTTGCGGAACAAAAAACATTGCGGATATTATGAGCCCTAAAGGTCTATTAATTGTAACTTTTTCCAATCCCTCATCTGGGGGCTGATCATGAGACACACTTAACTCCGTCCCTTTTATGTATTCTGCAAGGCAAAATAA
>JBNKZD010000181.1:0-11065 GCA_050301235.1 Chitinispirillaceae bacterium
GAATAAACAGCTACATCATGCTGCTTATAACAGGAAATCGCACCATTGGAATAGGGACTGACAAAAGCCATTTCATAATGAGTTACTGGTATTTTAAAATTTTTACTCACAAGCGTATCTTCATCATTGTAAGAAAGTGGAAATGATGATATTTGTATTTCTTCTGAATGAGCAGCGAAAGGATCATAGAATTTAGCAACAGTATCAGGATCTGTTAATGATATTGACATAAAGCAAACACCCGAAGAATCGGTATGGGTGTTGTTGCTCCAATCTGCTATAGCTCGAATGTCTTTCAACGGCTTGCCATAATTGTCAAGAATTGAAAATTTATATTTTGTTGCGTAATTGTTTGGCATACCAATGCTTCTTCGTTTTGTTGAGTAAACAGCTATTCGATAATTACGATCCCTGACCACAACAAGTGAATTTCCCACAGGAACCGCGCGAAGTTGAATGGACCAATATTGAACCCTGGTAGCAGAAGATGAAGATTGTTTCAGTTGCAATGAATCCAATGCAACCATCACAGTATCCTCGGGATCAAGACAGATGTAATCTGATGGGTTTCGTTGCTGCACATTCAATGATGTTCTACTGAGTACTCCTATTTTATTTGCACTAAATGGCACCTTTGCACGCATAATTCCATATGAACTGTAGTGTGATTTAATACGTAAATAAACACTAGTAGTACAGGGAAATGCTCCTACAACTCTTTGAGCGTTCAAATCAAACAGACACCAATTTCCATCAAGCTCAATGTACCAATCAATTGGAATGGCAGGATTAGCTATGTACACTTCGGAAATTCCTGCCTCATAAAATGGGTCGATTTTCGGATTGGATGCAACATTACTCCAAAAACAGCATAGACAGGCAAAAAGTAGTGTAACATGTCGCATAGATCAAAACTCCTGAATGGTTTCGTGCATAAATCCCCTAATTATTATAAATAATATACACTAATAGATACATAATGCAAACAGATACAGTTAAATATCGTTTTCTGAAAGAAAACAACTTGTGTCACACTATTACGTTAAGGGCTACCAGCCATAGTGGGGTAAACTCCTACTTTACGAACGATTTCAGATATTCCAGTATTTTTCCACACTCGTCATCATGTGGAACAAGTTCGGGGTCAGCTGTTGACACCATTTTTGCAAGTGTCGCAGTGGTAACATATTTAACCTCAGAAATCTCTTCTGGACTGAATTGTATAATCTCCGTATCAGCTACCTGGAGAAGAAACACATCAGAAAATTCATTATCTTTTATTGACTGATCGGGTGAAATATATGATTTGTATACTCGAAAAAGAAACTGAAAACGTGAAGGTGTATCGATAGAGATACCAAGTTCTTCATATAATTCCCGGACCGCAGCATCCAGAGGGGAATCCCCGGCGCTGAGGTGACCAGCACATGAAATATCCCATAATCCGGGATGAGTGTCTTTATGCATGGAACGCTTCTGTAAAAGAACCTCTCCGGATTCATTTACGACCCATACATGAACTGTCGCATGAAAGTATCCGTTCTGATGAACAATACTGCGGGGACAAACCTGACCTGTCAGTTTCCCGTCTTTATCCAGAACATCAAAGAACTCTTCAATCAATCGATTCCTCTTCTTTTTCAACAAATGACGGCATTCCCAGCTTTCGGAAATAGGTATGCAACTCAGCTATCCGACCCCAGGTTTCATTTTTAATTTTATCAAAAAGCTGCACCATACGATGACTTTTTACACGTAAATCATAATCCTTATCAGATTCATTTTCTTTACGCGCAGGCTTTCCGATATCTTTTGCAAGATGAAGTAATCCGATATGTCCTGATGGAGCTTCTACAATTCCTCGTGAGATTCCCCGCGACAACTCAACAGTCAATTTGAGAAGTACCCGCAAATGGCCCCATATCTCTTTCCATTCCTGATTTGTTAATTGGCGACCGGTTATCATGGAACTGTTTTTATTCTCATCAGCAGAATCGAATAATATCTTCAGTTCCGGAGCGTAACGATCGGAACAGCTTGAACAGATATGCCCCTCACTCCGGATATACATACACAGTTTTGATGTAAGTTTAAATCTGCGTTCACAGACAATACAGAACACTTCGGGGTTCTTAAGCATCTCCTCAGTACAATAACGAATTACAAGTCTTGATTGAATCGTTTTTTTTATATCTTCAGCAATTCCCATTTATTTTCTCTGTTAAACGATTAACTACAATTGTGCAAAAGCTCTAACGTATTACAGCAAATTTATTGACAGTTTTTCTAAAACTCAGCAGACAAACAATGGGTTACAATGCTTCCATTATCAGTTTTTCTACCAAAAAGTCATCAATAATCGGAAATGAATCCTTAACCTGTGTCATACGTTCAGAAACGTACTCTTCAGGCAGACTTTTTACCAGATCTGATAAAAGCGCAATTTCACTTGAAACAGTTTCGGCAGGTTTTTTCACATCCACTATTTCAAACGTAATTGCATCAATAGGTTTTTTCTCAGATTGAGAAATTTTCATCTGTTTTTTTGGAAAAACAGATTTGCCTGGCCATGCATTCCCATTGCTGTCATATTGCCGGAGCTCAATCCTTCTAATTTCCATATAAACCATCCATGGTTTAGCCTAACCACTATCATCAAAAGCCATTGTGGCATCTATTAATAATATAATGAATTGTTCACATCCAAATGACAAATTCCGTTAGAATACGATTAGCATTGTAGAAAATTAATATGTACTGAAAATGGGTCAAAAATAAATGTATTAGTTACATTTCATTCTTTGCATTTCTGATTATGTGCTATTTTAGATACACAACTAGTTGAGGAGCAACTGCACTTTCTGATGCAAGCGGAATAACTGCCGCATCATACTCTTTATCATTAATTATTATCTTATGATCTTTTAAATCTGATACTGTACGAATTGTGTCATTTCCAACAATTTCATCACCAACTTTTATGAATATGCCACAATTATCATCAGGTGCCAGCATTTCAAGAAAAGTTTTATCAACACGACAGCCTCCTGATACATAAAAAGGGATATCAGCAATGCGGAAGGACCTTTTTGCCTGAAACGTTAAAACCGTCTCCCCCTTGATCTTGTCTTTATAAAATCCTGGTTTTTTGCCCAATGCTGAAAAGCTTTCGGTAACGTTTCCCCCGGCACTTGCGATAAAGGCACCAGATGAAACCACGATCATTGATGAATCAACAATATCCAACACCGAAAATCCCATCGGTTTTATAAATCGTGATGCAAACTGAGTTACATCCGGAGATGACTTATCCTGTTCACCTAACAAACGTAGTGAAAAAACCCTGTCATCAGCAACAGCATCAGCGAAAGAGATTAGTTTTTTCTCAATATCTGAAGAGATCATTCTCATATTTTTTTGAACAGTCATCTCGATCTGATTCAGTTTCGCAACGTGAACTGAAGCGCTTTCAGATTTTCCAACCTGAAGATGTACAACATATCCAATCACTGCAGAACAACATCCTATAACAACAGCTATCCAGGGTTTCATTCAATTATCTCCTATACCCGCTGAAACTTCAGCCAGTTATTTCACTGCCACATCCTCAATTGTGATTAATGCCATTTCATTGAAATATAACTTCTGAGCAGGATAGATCCAGCACTGCAGTTTTGCTCCGTTTATTGTTGTATCAGATTTTTCTCCAGGTCTCCCCCAGCTCATTATTACCTGATCTCTTTCCATACCGATTGTAACCCGGTGATTTTCGATCAATTCCCAGATCGTAGCATCCCAATTATATCGCTTCATTGGGTTGAACTCCAGAATATCATCATCCCAGGCAGCCCCCTCATGCAACTGATCACTCATCACATTAGACCAGCTATACCGTACCGGTATAAACCCCTCTACCCCATTGTTACATTTTACCATGAGCCAGATCGGATTCACTGGCAGAGGTGTAAGGCCATATCGAACATCATACACCTTAAGCGAATCAAAACGCCTGACTTTGATACTTGATAAATTGCCGTTAGATCCAGCTGTTGAGATTACCCCTTTACTCGAAAACACAGCCTTTCCTCGCCAGCGAACACAAGCAGCTTCAAAATCCTTTAAAAGGACCATCTCTGTTAAAGCTGTTTTTTTTGTGTGTCCATAAATATTCAGGTTATACCTGTTATCATGTAGTGATACAAGCCATTCACCATCAGCCAGTCTGCTTACCGCAATAACATTAAGTGTATCACCACAAAACCGGTCATATCTGATCCGCTTGTTGGAATGTTCATAAAAAGTATCGGTTTCAAAGCACTGTCCGGTATCAACACATCGGTACAGTTCATACCCAAAACGCTGGAACATTGCCGGCTTTGGCAGGAGTACAAAGGAGCGATTTATCCATTGATCAGGTTCTAACTTTTCTTGTACAGAATCAGCAGCTTGATTTTGATCTATTGGAGTTTTCACACATGTACTGTCTATAGCAGTGTTCAGCAAGGATTGATCTGGCAACAACGTACCCTTTTTCTGTGAAACAGTGCAGGCTATACACAGACCAGTTAAGACAATTGTACCAGTTGTAAAAAGGGGTTTTATCATAATTAACACCGTGTCCTTTATAATTTCAAAAATTTCTGCTTGATTTGCCACTGTTATTATTCTACCATTATTGGAATTCATTTCAAGGAGTCACACATGAACATCAAATTTTTACTTTCGTTTATTATTGTACCGATCTGCTTCGTCTCGTTTTCGATGGCTGAACCACTAGACTCAGAACAAAAAGAAAAAGTTACAGCAAAACTTGAGCAGTTAAAACTTCTGGGTACCGATGCAACCGTTATTTCAGAAGTAAAAACACTCACCGCCAATCCACCTCTTCCTGGTATGACAAATGAACAGTGGAAGAGCGTTACGATCATAGGCCCAGAAGTAAAAACGCTTTCTAAAAATACACTGGCAACCTATCTTAAATCAAAAAAAGATGAAACAATAACTGAATTATTTGTTTCAGATTCTGCAGGAAACAAAATCGCCTTCTTCTCAAAAACCACCAGTTTCTGTCATAAAGGTAAACCCAAACACGATATCCCAATGACTGGGAAAACCTGGATTGGTGAAGTTGAGATCGATGAATCAACCGGCGTGCAGCAGGTACAGGTTTCGTTTCCTGTCCTTGACGGAAAAAAGGTTATTGGAAGTATCGTGGCTGGTCTTTCACTTGCAAAGCTGTAAGTATAATTAGCATACAGCTATTTGCACTCTTATATTTATCTTAAACACATGTGGAATTCACATAAATTATTGTAATGAAAACACTTACCATAGCAAAAAAAATTATAGCAATCGTTGTTGTCAGTGTCATTATCAATATTAGCTCTTCAGCATTTTTTGTAATGCAACTCAGGATTCTTCAGCAAAATAATTCCAGAATGAACGAAAAAATACATTACCTCACCAGTAATGCAGATTCACTCATTACCCTCTCCACATCTTCTCAAAGTACTATACAGTTTATTCTAAGAGAAAAAGATCCTGACAAATTAGAATTATTCATTGCACAGAAGGACTCCCTTTCCAACATTATTAAGGGAATCATTGCTGCTAAATTCAAAGAAAGTAACTTTTACAGTATTTATGAAGAGATGGTTAAACAAAATGATCTTATCATGAATGATGCGCTTGTTGGCGAACAGGCAAGAGCCCAGATGCTATTCATTGAGAAATCATCAGTGACATTTAACTCTTTATTGTCAACTATATTTGTATATGTGGAAAATGAACGGAAGTTACTCGAAAACGAACTGGCTGAACTCGATAAAAAAATTGTACGTACGATCATTATTTCCATTATTCTGATCCTATTCTCATCAGTGATCATCATCATTGCAGGAATTATGATTTTCAGGAGTATTATAAGACCGATTCATGCAACAACCGCCATTCTCAAAGATATTGCTGAAGGTGAAGGCGATTTGACAAAAAAAATTACAATTGCATCCAACGATGAAACCGGAGTGATGGCGCACTGGTTTAATACATTTATCAGCAAATTAAAAGAAATAATTTCAACACTGACTTCAGATACCTCCATCTTATCAAGTTCATCAGAGGAACTGTCGGTAACTACAAACGAGATTTCGAAATATGCGGAGGAGATGATGCAATTATCAAATGAAGTTGCCTCATCAGCCGAACAGTCTTCATCGAAAGCAAAAACAGCTTCAGCGCACTCCGAAAGCATAACCAATTCAATCCAGACTGTTGCAACAGCCATTGAAGAGATGAGTGTATCGATCAATGAGGTAGCCAGAAATTGCCAGCAGGAACTCCGGATTGCTTCTAAAGCGGATGAAATGGCCAAATCCACACAGGAAACAATACAGAGTCTTGGCACATCTGCCCATGAGATCGGAAAAGTTATCGAAATTATTCAGGATATTGCTGATCAGACAAACTTGCTGGCACTCAATGCATCGATTGAAGCTGCGTCAGCAGGAGAAGCGGGAAAAGGATTCGCAGTTGTTGCCAATGAGGTGAAGGTACTTGCAAAACAGACAGCTCAAGCCACAGAACAGATCCATGTACAGATCTCCGACATCCAGAACAAAACAACCGATGCAGTTTCTGTAATCACTGAAATCGCAGCTATCATTGAAGAAATTAACAAATTTTCACAGCTGATTGTAAGCGCTGTTGAAGAACAGGGCACAACAGTAAATGAGATAGCATTAAATATGAGCTCTGTAAACAGGACATCCGGTGAAATCTCCCAGAATATGATTTCAGCTGCCAGTGGAATACAGGAAATTTCTGAAAGCATTCAACAGGTGAGAACATCCGCAGAAAAAACCTCTGCAGGTGTCAGTGGAATTAAAACCGGAACCAGTGATCTTGTCAACCTTTCACTCACCCTTCAGAAAATCGTCAATCAATTCAAAATCTGATCGTTAATCAGGGGTGTTTTAAACTACATGGCTTTTGCAACGATTTAAATTCCTGATAATTTAAAACAGCCCACACTATATCTCCTTCTGCTGTTTTGCAAACCAGGCGAGTCCGAGATAGATAAGCGATGTCCAGATTAACAGCTGTATATCAGGTAGACGGATTATCCACTTTTTCATCCAGAAATATAAAATCTGTGTGAGAAAACCATACCCCAGTGTACACAATAATACAAACACAATATATCTGATTAACCAGTGCAGCGAAGCGGTAATCCGTTTAACGGTTCCATTGATATATGGCCCGACAAGAGTAATGGTCACTGCAGTTATCCCAAAAGTGACAAACTGAATGTTATGCCGTAAAAACTGAGCGGTATCATGTAAAATTGAATGAAATGTCATAGATAGGCTCTGACCCAGTTATAACCAAGCAGTATAAGTGCCAGAGTGATATTAGCCAGAACACCAGCAGCTACATCGTCAAGAGTGATCCCTGCCCCTTCTTCGAGCTCCTGCAAATCGTTTACAAACCATGGCTTTACAATATCGTAAAACCGAAACAGCAGAAACCCTGCAATCATAGTCTTGATTGTCAGAGGAATCATAAAGAATGTGACCAGCTGCCCCGCTACTTCATCGATAATAACCGGAGATGGATCATCATCACCAAATACATTTTTACTGTCATTTGATAAAAATATACTGATTACCGTTACCACAGCCATAGCAAACCAGTAATACAAATAATACTGCGAAGTAAATATCTCCGGGAATTTCATGTTCAGATACCAGATTCCGGCAACAGTTACTGCAGAGCCGATTGTTCCGGATGCCCATGGAAAATATCCAATAAAAAAGAGACTCGCACCGGTTCTCCGCAGCCAGGAAAGTGGTGAATTTGATAATTTAACTTTCATAATGTACATCCGTCCGTTCGTTCAATGCCTGACTTAAAGTAATCTGATCGACGTATTCCAGCTCCATCCCGACCGGAAGACCACGCGCAAGCCGGGTAACCCGAACTCCCTGCTGACGATACAGTCTGGCAAGATAAAGTGCCGTCGTTTCAGCATCTGCACTTCCACCAAGACCAAGTATCAGTTCGCGCGGTTGCTCTGCCTGAATGCGGTTGCTTAACTCATTAATACGCAGCTTATCAACTGTTATTCCGTTGAGAGGTGATAGTACCCCACCAAGAATATGATACACACCACGATACCTGCCACTGCGCTCAAAAGCAAAGAGATCCACCGGTTTTTCGACAACACAGATCTGTGTCTGATCCCTCGATACCGAGGAACACACCGGACAGAGATCTGCTTCACTGTAATTAAAGCAACGCCTGCATCTGGTAAGTTTATGCCGAACCTTCACGATAGATTCAGCAAGCTTCAAAGCCTCCTGTTCAGGACGCTCCATCAGATGAAGTGCAAGACGCCATGCACTCTTCTTTCCTATTGTCGGAAGGGTGCAGAGGGCCTCAACAAGTTCTTCCAGTGGTTGGATCATAAACCGGGTATCGACAGACCACCAGTAATAGGCCCGAAAGTGGATTCAGAAAGTTCCTTGATTTTTTCCATCGCATTGGCATGTGCAGCAACAATGAGATCTTCAAGCATCTCAACATCATCAGCATCAACCACTTCAGGATTCAGTTTCACAGATACAAGCTGATTGCTTCCGTTAAGAACAACTTTAACCATCCCGCCACCTGATGTTCCTTCAATCTCTTTTTTCTGAAGCTCCTCCTGAGCTTTCATCATCTGAGATTGCATCTTCTGCGCCTGCTTTAAAAGTTTTCCCATATTTTTCTGCATCATAATGATACCTCCGGTTTTATTTGTTATCTATTGTATCAATTTAACACTTCGCCATCAAAGATTTCCAATATTGTTTGAATTATCGGCTCTCTCTCGATCTCGTCATCTATGGTTGATGGAATCTTACCGATAGACTGTATAAACGAGTTCTGACCATTTTCGATGGGCTTTGATTCGATTGTGATATTGAGCTGCAGTTCCCGTTTGGCGAATTTGTTAAGAATCTGCTCAATCTCATCTCGAATATTTTTTTTGGTGACTTCAAGATACTGAAAACGGTACGCCGGTGAAAATTTGAGATCTATTGTGTCTGCTGATGTATGAAAAGGACACGCCAGCGATAAGAATGAACCGATATTGAGCCTTTCATGAATCAAATGATCCAGAAATGCCGGCCAGAATGTTTTTAATTCAATTGCTTCACCGCTACTGTCAGTAAATGTCTGTGGACTATCTGCAATGGGTAAATCCTGTTCCTTTACGACATTTCTGATGGGTAACGCGATTTCGTCATTGTTGTCATTATCAGACTGCTGTGGTTCATCGTATTCATCTGAAAAAATCTGATCCTGCCGGCTCTCTCCGATTTCAGCAACTGATCTCAATTGCATATCTGATCCGGCAGATTCCCTCTTCTGTTCAGTCGGAGCTGTGTCGGCCAGAAACGATTCAGTATTTGAAATTGTTCCGATATCAGAGAAAGGAGATTCTACGTGCTCAGACGTAATTTCATTGTTCAGATTTTTTTTTTTAATTCGTCTGCACCAGATGCAGTCTTTTGAGCTGATACTGGTACTTCAGCATTACCATCGGCACCAATCATCCGCATGAGAGATTCAATCGAAATTGTGCTATCGAGATAGACCAGCTTAAGTACCATCAACTCAGCAAGAAAACGTGGGTAAGCGCTCCATTTAAGGTCCTGTTCTGCTTTACGAACAATTTCACTCATTCGCAGAAGATCACCTTCAGAAAATTGAGATGCTGTATCACTAAATTTTTTAATTGCATCCGGATCGAGTTCTAACCCGCGCGATTCGAGTGCACCGGGAATACGAGCAAAAAGAAGGTTACGGATATGCTCCTGTAAACCGAGAATGAACTCCTGAAGATCAAATCCCTGAAAAAGAACATCCTGCACCACTTTCAATGCACCTGCGGGTTCTTTGGCTTTGATCGCATCAATGACATGATCAAAAACATCCATTCCAACGAGTCCAAGAACAGCCCTTACCTCGTTTTCGTTAAGGCTTTCACGGCAGAACGAATAAACCTGATCAAGCAGACTAAGCGCATCACGCATACTTCCCTCAGCTTTACGGGCAACAAGCATGAGCGCAGATCGTTCGAATGTAATGTTTTCTGTAGTACAGATATGTATCAGACGACCGAGAATCTGCTCAGCACCAATGCGCTTGAAATCGTATCGCTGACATCTGGAGTGAATGGTAGCTGGTATTTTTTGAGGTTCAGTAGTGGCAAAAATGAAAATGACATTTTTGGGTGGTTCTTCCAATGTTTTAAGCAGCGCATTAAAAGCATTTTTTGTCAACATGTGCACTTCATCGATTACAAAGATCCGGTATTTACCACCCATTGATGAGTACCCGATATTATCACGCAGATCACGAATATCATCAACTGAATTATTTGAAGCGCCATCTATTTCAAGAACATCAAAGCTTGATCCGGCTATGACATCTTTACATGATGTACACACACCACATGGATTGGTAGTGGGCCCCTTTTCGCAGTTTAACGCACGGGCAAGTATTCGGGCTGAAGTAGTTTTTCCAACACCACGAGTCCCGGTAAAAATATAGGCATGAGCTACACGATTTTTCTCAATAGCTTTTTTCAGTGTATCGGTAATATGCTCCTGACCAACCACATCATCGAAGGTTAGAGGACGCCATTTTCTCGCAAATACAAGGTAACTCATAAGATTATAATCTTGAATAAAAAAGGGCCAAGTTTGCCTGCGGCACACCAAGCATCCGCTTACCGTTGCTCCCTTCCAGGCCTGGCGGGGTTCACGGCCTTTAATTGCGCAGGGCCTGGCCCATTATTTTGAAATCAGTACGTATAGTCGATAAAAATAATTCCCGCACGGACTGAAAAAAATTTTTAGTGTAATCTCAATTAAAATAGTCGGTACTGTATTCTGATAGAAATCGTTTTTTTAACAAAAATTACTTAAAATGACGCAGAATCACCGAAATCCATATTATATTAGGTGGAAGGGCTTATAATTTCGGTATTATATTCACTAACACTCAACTTGATGTG
>JBNKZD010000182.1:0-4926 GCA_050301235.1 Chitinispirillaceae bacterium
TTAAAGTTTTTTGCCTCCGCGACTTTCCATGAAGGAGACTGTATCCAAAGGAGAAAATAACTCCGTTCAGAGCAATACGGGTGATGAAATTGAAAGGTCTCATCTGAATAATTTTGATGCCGAAAATTGATATCGGGAATCGAAATCATTGTTGCGTGTTTATTTAAATTTAACTCCCCCAACCGGTATTTAATATGACCTTCATCAGTGGAAAAAGGGAGTTTTTACATGACAGGAATCGTTTCTACTTTCTTATATTGCCATAGATGAAGAATGTCCATTCGTTAATAGAATTCAGGGTTGGAGACGAACCCTTGTTGAAGGCGGCAAATCAATTATTAAGAACTCTTTTATTCCTTCTTCTTTTATCTGTTAGCTTTGGGAGCCTTGCCCAGGAGGCAGATACCGGCGATACACTGGGAACACCATTTAAAAAGAAGAAATGGCTAACCGGGCTTTCCGGATCCATCAGTTCCGGCGCTGCACGTGCCGATACTTCATCTCAACGTTCCTACAGCAACACATATGGTTTTGACCTTTCCACGGGACGTTTTGTAAAAGACCGCTGGCTGGTAGGTGTTGTTTTTACTGCCAACCGTCAAAATACTGTGGAGATCATCAAGCGTGAGGCGGAATCACTCTTTATCGCACCGTTTATCAATTATTATTTTTCGGAGAGTGAAACGGGTTCCGTTTATCTGTCATTCGCACCTGGCTATACTGCATTCAGAGATGAAACAGAACTTCAGCAGGCTGGGATAATGCAAAGGGAAAAAGTTGAAGGGGATGGTTTCGGAATACTGCTTCGTTTGGGGTATTCCTATATACTCCATGAGCGGATTGCCTTTGATCTCAGGCTTAACTTTTCAAACTCCTGGATCAACGCAAAACGCTTTTCCGAGCCGATAAGATTGAGTTCGGAAGACAAGTTTGAGTTGGGGAATCTTTCCTTCTCTTTCGGCTTCATTGTAATTCTCGATAAATTTTTCTTTTGAATGATCCGGTATCTGCTTTTTCTGCTATTATTTTCAATAAGCCTGATCAGCCAGGGACAGAAAAATGATGCGGTGTACAAACTGGATACGGCCAGACTTAAGAAGATCCAGTTTGTTGGCTTGCCGGTGGTTTTCAGTACACCGGAGACTGGCGTCGGATTTGGAGGTGGGGGACAGATTTTCGTGCCTTCACAATCAAATATCTATAACTCACGCCTGTCGAATATGTTGTTTACCGCCATATTCACATCAAACAAACAGTTTATCCTGGACATTAAGCCCCAATGGTATATCGGTGATGGGGACTATTTTTTCGATATGGCCTATAAGTTTAAGATTTATCCGAATTCATTTTGGGGGATTGGTAATGAAACCCCGGAAGATAATTTGGAGCGGTATGATATGACCTCTAATGAATTGCGGGTCGCTTTCCTGAAACGTCTTCCGCCTTCATTAAATTTTGGGTTTGAATATGTATTTCAACATCATAAAATTACGGAAGTAGAGGAGGGTGGTCTTCTTGAAAGTGGAGATATACTGGGAAGTGAGGGCGCGGTAATCAGCGGGATTGGTGTGATCTTTAACCTGGATAGCCGTGATGATGTGTTTTCGCCTTTCTCCGGCAATTTCATGCAGTTAAATGCCCGATTCTCCAGTGAATTATTCGGCGCTACCTACAGCTTCAATAAATTCATTGTAGACCTGCGCACCTACAGGCATCTTGGGAAGAAGAGTATTCTGGCGTTTCAGATCTTCACCGAGAACACTTTTGGAGATGTGCCTTTTCAGGGTGCCGCATGGTACGGTGGCGGAGACAGGGCGCGAGGTTATTTCAAGGGCCGGTTCATCGATAATCAGATGTATGTTCTGCAGGCGGAATACCGGTTGCGTTTCCATCCAAGATGGACCGCTGCAGGATATTTCCTGACCGGGGAAGTAGGGAGGTATACCGGCGATTTCTTTTCAGAATTCAAACCTGCGGCCGGCGGGGGAATACGCTTCAAAGTCAAGAAGGACCAGGGAACATTGATCAGACTTGATGTAGGTGTTGGAAGAGAACAGGGGGCGAATATTTATTTCGGTGTTAATGAAGCTTTCTAGCGGGCGGCTGCATATTTCATGATAAAACAACATCACTATATTCTTCACAAACCGTATGGCTTCTTATCACAATTTGTGAACAACCAGACCAGACGGAGAAATAAAAAGTTGCTGGGGGAGCTATATGATTTTGCCCCCGGTACCATGGCAATAGGCCGGCTGGATCAGGATTCTGAAGGGTTGCTGCTGCTCACTACGGATGGCAAGGTAAGCGCACAGGTGTTGAGCAGGCAGGTCGAAAAGGAGTATTATGTCCAGGTCGACGGACTTATTACTGATGAGGCA
This sequence comes from Chitinispirillaceae bacterium, assembly GCA_050301235.1. GTDB lineage: Bacteria > Fibrobacterota > Chitinivibrionia > Chitinivibrionales > Chitinispirillaceae > JAFGIN01. The sequence continues at coordinate 2,382 of JBNKZD010000182.1, forward strand.
ATAGAACAATTAAAAACAGGGGTTGAAATTAGCATCTATGGAAAGAAATATGAAACCTTGCCATGCGGGGTATTTCGGCTGAATGAAGTTCCTGTTCTTCCTTCAGGAAAACGCCAGATAAGGGATGAAAGGCACGGCCCCACCAGCTGGGTTTCCATTACCCTCACCGAAGGAAAATTCAGACAAATTCGCAAAATGACGGCCGCGGTAGGTTTTCCTACATTGCGGCTGGTGCGTATTCGGGTCGGTAATATAAAACTGGGAAATCTGGCCCCTGGCGAAACTATTGAGGTGAATCTATTCAGATTTATAGATGGCGCGGATAATACTAATCCTGATTCGCTTGCCGATGATCAAAACTGAACACACGCTGAAGTTTCCACCCCTCAGGTTCAATGATCCAGAGGTGAATGAATTTGGACTTCGTTCTTAATGTTGTTGGCAGGTCATTTTCCCTGTTGTAAAATTCCTGATCACCCTGTTGTAGAACGCCATACATTTTTTCACCCTCATACAACGGGAAAACTTCCATTGAACTGTTAACCAATTTTCTATATGTACCTTCGCAGACCCTGGTGAAATCTTCAATCATGATCTCCGAAGCCAGTTCACCCGCGGAATCCAGTAGAACGCCCCCTTTGTCGTGATAAAATTCAAAATCAGAACTTACCAGCGTTCGGGCAAGCGCGCTGTCACAATGGTTATACGCAACGTCGAAATAGAGGCTATCCAATAACTTAATCTGTCTGTGAAGATCATCACGCAATTCAGGAGTCTCAGCAGTTTCAGGCTGTAATTCGATACCTTTAATCGGGGAATTATCTGAATTTCGACACCCCGCGGTGATTAGGTTGATGAGGATAAACAATATAAATATTCTCATTTCGACGGGAGGAAAAGCAGGTTTTTTGAGACGTACAGGATTGATTATGAGATTCGTATATGCTTCATAATCAATGTAATATTAATAAATCAATTTTAATATTCAGTGCTGCTTAACGGAATTTATTGGTTTATAGTGAGTGGCTTCATAAATTCAATTCCATCAATACTCTTCGAGCAACTTATTAATTTCATGGGAAGTAGCTTTCAAATTACCATTGTAATGCTGCAGTCCGTAAACATGATAAAACATATCATCCAGAAATAACATTTGCTGGTCCGGCGTCATCTCGCCTATATGTCCGGTTCTGCGAGCCCTGCTGTAAACCTTGGTCATATAAAACCATCGGTTATCGACGTCATTCGAATTATCCCTCAAACGCGCGTAGAATGAGTTGTATAATTTGGTCACATCTGCACTAAAGGATTTGTTCCTGAATTTGTTGATCTCGTTTCCGGAAACGGCTGATTGGAATGAGCCATAGATGGGGTAGAAGGTACGCTGGCTTTCAAAATATTCAACCAGCAAGGAATCCAGTGTTTTTCTGTTTGAATCGTACAGGGTGGAAAAGTCTGATTCCAGCCGTTTATAAATGGCAATTTTCTTATCTGCCAGTTGAATTACTGTATTGATGTAATTCAGGTCCTGTTCCAGGTCATGGCGTATTCCGGTAATAAACTCTTTTTCAGCAATGTCCTGCTTTCTGGATTCATTCCAGTTGTTAATGGATAATGCGATCAGAATACCAATGACTACGAGAATTATCTCACCTACTGAATATTTCAGGTAATTGCGGAGTTTGTTTTCCGCCAATAATTCCTGACGGATCTTTCTGAAGAGCTTAATCATATATTGATAAAGTGCGGGTAAGGGTTAGTTCTAACATAATTCCAATGTATCGTATTCCCAATTGCTTTGCAACTGCCATCAAACCCTCAGAGATCCCCGGAATCCCCGGGCAGCATAATAGGAGGGGGCACCATTGTGGTAAATGAATACGGTGTCATAACGAAAATCTGCGAACAGGGCCCCTCCCAGTTTTCGTATATATTCAGGAGTTTTAATCCAGCTGGAAGTTTTAGTATCGAATCTGCCGAGTGTCTGAAGGTATCGGTACTCCTCTTCATTTAAAAGCTCGATACCCATATCGGAAGCCATATCCAGCGCGTTGGTTTTAGGTTTATATTCCTTTCGTGATTCAAGTGCTTCAAGGTCGTAACACGCGCTGCGGCGACCTTTCGGACTTTCGGCCGAGCAGTCAAAATAAATGAATTCATTGGTCTGCTCATCAATGCCCACCACATCTGGTTCACCGCCGGTTCGCTCCATTTCATTGAGTGACCAGAGTTTAGCAGGATTGGCCTCAAGCTTTGTCTGAATATCAGCCCATGTCAATCCGGGGTGGCGGTCCATATTCTTTTCGAATCTGATCTTCAGAATATTGATCAGAGCCGATTGCGCCTGATTCGTAAGTTTTTTATTCAAGCCTGTACTGAATTTATGCATCTAATATCATCATGAATTTCATAATTGACAACCTGAAGAATTAAAATATGCGGTGTCACAAGGTGGGATTTGAAAATGTAAATTTCCTGGTTAGTCGCGCAGGGTATATTGATAGGGGTTTCTTCCCGGTGTTTCTTTCTTTCGCTTTGGCAATCG
>JBNKZD010000183.1:0-26003 GCA_050301235.1 Chitinispirillaceae bacterium
AGACTGAGACATTTTGCTCCAAAATTCACAAGCCCAAGCGGGATTACAGGGCAGAATGCTTTGTACCCTACTGCTTTTGAAAATGCTTTTACTATATCCTTGGTGGTATATTTTTTCTGATAACAGAAATTGTAGAAAGAATAGCCCTTTCCTGATTCAATCTGCTGGATAATAAACCTGCAGATATCTTTCACATAGAGACAACCTTTGACCGTATCTGTCCTGCCAGGGTAGGGAAAAAATCCCTTTTCTAGCATATTGGCAATTCTGGTAAAGTTACCACCCTCTCCATGACCGAAAATAACTGCTGGACGAATTACTGTCAGCACTTTGTTTTCTTTATCACTGTTAAACCATTCTCTATGGATGTATTCAGCAATAATTTTTGATGATCCATAGGGAATTGATGGCATTGGGATAGATTCTTCAGATTTTTCGTCCTCACCTGGGCCATAAATAGATATAGAACTGGTGAATATGATCTTCTTCACACCAGTTTTATCTGCATACTGACAGATGTTTTGTGCGCCATTGATATTAGCATCAAAATATTCGTGTGAGGGGTGTCCCGGGCTTGTATGAACTGCTGCCAGATTAACGATGCATTCCACAGATGTTCCAAACAGGTCTTTCGGTATCGGTTTTCTAACATCACAATAAACATAGGAAACACGATTTTTGTTTTTTATAATATCTGATGAATGCCAGCCTGGTTCACGCATATCGGCGACAAAAATGGTATCAAATTTGTCGTTGAGCATATTGATAAGGTGTGATCCTACAAATCCGGAACCACCAAAAAGAACTATTGTACTCATGTTTTCCTCGTCGACAGATTATTTTATTGATGAAAGATTGTGAATTTCTAAACTGTCCCAGTTTGTTTGGGAAACTGCCTGTTGTACATCACAAAAATCAAAAGTGCCAAGAATACGTTCAAATTTCCGAAATGCACCTTTGAGACCATAATATGATTTGAATTTTCGATGTGGTGCAAGACCGGGTACGACCGGTTGTTCAGCATCAAAATCCCGGGGATGGAAATAAGTCATGATATAATCATTCTTGCTGAAAAAATATTTCAGTAGCGTAAAAGGTAGTAATCGGAAGTAACCTCCCCCCGAAAATGCGACCGAAAAATTAAGAACCGAGCTGAGATTGACTGGAAACTCTTTTAATAATCCCGAACCGGAACGAATCTGAAACGGTGCGTTTTTTGTCAATCCCGAAAAACCTCCATGTCCTCTGGATCCGGGAAAAATTGAACAATCAATGGTTATTCCGGATTCGATTAGAATGTCGTACACCCATTGATTATCTTGTGTGAAAGAAAATCCCGGTGCTCTGAAAATTGTAACTTTTTTTCCGGTAAGCTGCTGGAGTGTATCGATTGATTTTACCAAATCGTTTTTAAACTGCTGGGGAGAAAGTTCATAAGCAAGTTGGTGACTGAATGAATGTGAGGCTATTTCAAAACCGCATTCATCGATTTTTTTCACTATTTCAGGGTGACGTTGAGCGACCCATCCCAGACAGAAAAAAGTAGCTTTTTTTTTCCTGGCGTTTAATGAGTCGATAATCAGATCTACATTTTTATGGATACGTACTTCGTAGTTTACCCAGTCATTCTCATCTTTGGTTGCTTTTACATCCAGAAGATGATACCAGTCTTCAATGTCAAATGTCAGTATATTCATAATCAGGACCAGCGGATAAGGAGTGCAGCCATTATAAACAGTGGCGTTGAAAAGAAAAGTATAATAATAAGCAGGCGAAGAAACTCATACTTGATATTAGTAATTGAGTTGTCTATCAGTCTGTTAAGCACAAAGTCAAGATATTCAACTTTAAGAGGCAATTGAATAATATCGTATACGCCATCCTGAAGGTATTTGTAGGTAAGAGGTTCCTCTTCCTTCGTTGCAGTTACACAGACCACCGGATTACGTTTATAAGCTTTTAAAATATCAAAGAGTCTCTTACCATTCGAAATATATGAGTTGAAATCAAGAATTACTACTGAGTGTTTGTAGTTTTTAAATTTAAAAACTCCTTCAGTTCTTGTCCGCACATAATCAACATAATACCCATACCCTGTCAGAAGTGTAACCAGGTCATTCTGAACACTGTGATCCTTGCTTATAATGAGCAGGCGAGGTCTGTTGGTTAGTTTCATATTTTTAGACTATCCTTTTTCTGCTAATTAAGGCAAGGACCTCTTTTTTTGTAAAAGCTCTCGTTTTTGAAAGTATTGAGTTTTGTTTTAATCGCTGCCGTTTAATCATTGTGTAAGCAGCTTTTAAAAGTACCGGGATGTAGACAGGCTTTTTAAGATGAAGAACATTTTTTTCACTGTCAAGCATTGCGGCACGTGTCATATTGGCCGGATTATCGTACAGGAATATAACCGGATATTTGAAATCATCGCTGTTAAGACCTTCGAAATAGGTTGAAGTATCGGTAGAATTGATAATGAGAAGCGATAATTCTGTTTCGAGGGATAAAAACTGATCGGTGTTTACAAATAAAAAGTCGAACTCGTTCTGTTTATAGCAGGTAAGGGAGTGTTTCAGTATTGTGTCTGCATTGATTATAGCAACTGTGGAACTGTTTTTTTGAGTGATATCATTTTCTGACTTTTCCTGATTTTTGTTAAGGAAAAAGTCGAAAAAGTGAAGATTATAGAGAAACCAGAAAAGATAGATGATTACATATGCAAATATAAAATAGTCTATCCAGCCGTTATCATATTTCGATTTCCTGAGTGCTATAATCACGCCTGTTGCACATAATCCAGCATGAAAAGAAAAAAGCAGTATTGTTGCTTGTGCGTGTGACAAACCTCTGAAAATTAATCGATGGTGTATATGGTCGTTATCAGCAACGGTCATACTGCGAAGAGAATGTATAAGATTTCGACCTTTGAACTGTGCTTTTAAAAATCTCCGCACCATTGCACCTGACAAATCAACGAGTGGGAAGCCCATGACAAATAGTGCCAAAAATCCGGTAAAGAACCCGCGAGGGACAGAAACCGCTTCAATTGTAAGAATGCCTAATATTGTGCCTAAAAACAGTGATCCGGTATCACCGAGAAAAACTCTGGCCGGTGAAAAATTATGTAACAGAAAACCGATCACAAGGCCACAAAGTACAAAGAGAAGAAGAGAAAAATCGTAATATCCATCTGTCAAATAAAGCAATCCAAGAGTAATAAAACTTGTTAATACTATTGAGCCTGCCAACCCATCAATACCATCAATAATGTTGACAGCATTAGAAACTCCAACCATCCAGAGAAGTGAAACTGGAATTGCCAAATATCCTAAGTCAATGACATGGCCGAATACTTCAAATCGTGTAAAATGGATACCAAAAAATACAACAGTTTGTATAGCAATAATGAGTTCCAGAATGAATTTCGCTTTGTTTTGTATATGAAAAAATCGGGTGTCATCAATGATTCCAACGATAAAAATGCAGATAGCTGCAACTAAAAGCGCTTGAAAAAGGTATGGTTTGAGGTGTAATTCACTCACCGGTCCAAATTGCCAGAAATACATCAGTACAATAAAACCGATAACCACACAAATTCCACCCGCTCTAGGTACAACTCTTTGATGCACCTTTCGCAATCCTGGTCGGTCGATGAACAGGTTTTGTAGAGGTGTTGAAATCATTATCCAGATAAGGGTATACGATATACCGACAGCAATTAGAAAAAGTACTATTGATGAAAAAATAAAGCTTGATGTCATAAAATAATGTTACTTCTGCGAAGTCATCTCCTCAATATGCTGTTGTATCATTTGTTTACTTTCTGTGAGTGGGAGATCTTCAGATGGCTCCATTGACAGGACATCCTCATAATATCGTTTTGCTTTATTCAGATTTCCACTCTTCTCATACGATTCTGCAAGGTATTGAAGCAACCGTGGTTGTTTCATCGGTAGTGGATTATTCTCAATTGTTTTTATGCACTCTTTATATTTGCCTGCTTTTAACAGAATGCTGGTATAGGTATCGATTATACTTAAGTTATTTGGCACAAGGTCATATGCTTTTTTAGCTGCATCAAGCGCTGTTGTCATATCACCATTTGGATCACTGGAGAGAATCCATGCATAATTATTTAAAAGTGCACCAGTAGTACTGCTATCTACTTTTGATGTCTCTGCACGGTTTACAATCTGCTTGTAAAGGGTAACAGCTTTTTTGCTGTTGTTGGTATTGGTATAAAGCTGAGCTAGTTCAATCATAGTCTGAAAGTTGTTAAATTTGCTGACACTCTTTTCTAATACATTAATCGCAGTGGCAGTATCACCTAATTTCAATCTGGCAGAGGCTTCCATTGGCATAGTCCGCTCTTCAGAAAGACCGGATGATGGCAGCTCCCGGATGACACCTTTATAATCGTTTTTCAAAAACATAATTGAAAATCGTGTTAATTTGAAACGTTCATTATCTGGTGCACTCTTGATTAGTTCATTGATAATTTTTTCCGCATCATCAAATTTTTTCTCCTTTATTGCAAGCAAAAGGCTGTGCCATTTGACATTGATATCGTTGCCATACTGTTTTTCCAAAAGCTTTTGTGCAGCAGTACTTTTATCAATAAGATCTTTTCTGAATGTGATATCCCGGAAAATTTCAAGAGATTTTTTTGTGAAAACTCCATGTTTATGCATGAAATTAATTCTTTTCAATGCTTCATCTTCTTTGTCTGATGCTGCATAGCATAGAATCGTTTCTGTTAAAATTCTCGGTGACCACTGGATAATTCCGGGAAGTGACTGATAATAAGAGAGCGCTCTGTCGAATTTTTTTGCGATGAAATTACTTCTGGCACAAAGGATATCCACAAATGGATCCCTGGGGTTTTTGCTTCGTGCGGCTTCAAGTAATTCAAGTGAAGCAGAATCGTTACTGAGAACAGCTTTGAATGCATTCATTAAAGCAACTTCATCAGGTGATTTTTGGGCTTGAGAGATCAGCGCATCTATTCCATCCACTCTCTGCTGTGTAACCGACAAATATGCCTTCATACATCTGATCTTCCGGAGTACAAACTCTTCCTGATTAGCTGGAACTTTCTGTTCGGCACTTTTCAGCAGTGTCAACGCTTTTTCTATATTGTCATGAATCAGAAAAAATGCTGCGAACTCCAGTTTGGTCAAGGAATTATCGAAAACACCGTTTTTAATCTCTTCAAAAAGGGTGTTTACTGCTTTGTAGTCCATCATTGATGAAAAAAGTGACGCTAACTGTATATAGGTTTGCGCGTTTACGATGCCTTTCTTTTTGGAATCTAAAAGGATATTCAGTGCAGAGTCGATATCTTTTTTGTTGATATAAGCTAATGAAATCTGATTGCATAACTCTGGGGTGGGTGATTGCATCATCTCCTTTTTCCAGATCGAAAGAGAGGAATCGTAATTGGCAAATTGAAAATATAATTCACCTTTATAACTTGCGGATTTTAAACTATCCGGTAACTCTTCATAAAGAGTAAATGCATACGTTTCTTTCTCCTTCTTATCTACATGAAAAGAAAGTTTGATAAGGTTGGTAAGCACAAAACGGTTTTTTGCACCTTTCTCCCAGGCATTTTTAAAGTGAATATATGCAGTATTCTGATCTGGAGATGTTGATCCGGCAGCGATGAGATACGTCGTATTTTCAGGATCTTTTTTTGCCGCAGCTTTAAATTGTCCATACGCTTTTTTGATATTACCACTTTCGGCAAAACCTTTACCTTTTTCGTAGAGCTGCTCAGATGTTTGAGTTGAACAGTTAAAAGCAAGTGAAAACATGATATAGATTAAAACTACAAATAACCTGTTAGATTGTTTCATGAGCGTTGCCTTAATTTTGTGGATGGTTCATTTTCATTGGAAGTATATCTTGTGATTTGAATTGGTCCCGGTAATTTTGCAGGAGTTACCAAAACTGTTACAACCTCCCAAAATAGATCATTTCGTCCAATAAATCAGAAAAATATATAAATGGTGCATTCATGTGGAAATAACAAAGTAGTAGAATGGAAATTTCTGATTGAAAAAACCATTTGCGATCTCATTTCAGTAATGAGTTACCATGATGTTCAATTTATTAAACCAACAATCTTGAAAAAGAAATGGTTAATGTTTATCGGGTGTTTTTTTGATCCAACCTAAACCGACTACCAGAAAGAAGCCAAATCCGAATAGTGAAAAGTTGATTGGTTCTGGTAATGGTTTAATCGGACCTGATACCAGAATCTTAGGAATTGAAAAAAAATGACTGGTGTTATTAAGGACACCAGTGATGTCTTTTACTTCTTCTGTTTCGTTTGAATTTGTCGTACCTTGAACGTTGAAAAAATTAACAGCGAATACTATCGACAGGATGTAGATTAATGTGAATGAGATTTTTTTCATGAAACAACCTCTAAGTGCCGTTATTACCTACAGTATTCAAGTGTATATTCAATATAATGAAAAATGAATTGATGATCAAGAATAATATTGCTTTTTTTTGTAGCACTTATAACGTTCAATACGAATATGTTTGACATGGGGAATGGTCAGGTTTTATCTTAATTTTTATAGTTCTACCTGTGATAGAGGCCTTTATGAGAGGTAAAAAAAAGATTCAAACCTTAAATACGAAACCAGCCAGAAGTTCTGCTTCAAGAAATTCTGTAGTGCATGCTGTTGTAATTCAGTCTCCGGATCTGGGATTGAATCTAAAAATTCAAAACCTCCTGAATTTTTTTGTGGAATCAATTAAGGAATTACGGTCATCACAGGTTTTATCCGGAGATTTGCCTGAAGAGCTGAAAATCTGTATACAGCATATCAGGTCAGTTAAGTCTGATGTGGCGGTTCTTAGTGATGAAGTCAAAAAATTATTAGACGAACTCATTGATGAGATAAATAATTTTGCAAACCTGATGTCAGCATTTTGCAGTTCCTGTTCAGAAAAACTTGTCGATCCTGTCGATATCGTTTTATCAGCAAAATCATCCCGGTTACAATGGCTGGCAGTTTGTTTACTTGAGGAACTTAAAAGATCATTCAATAAAAGTTGAGTAGTATCTTTATATGGTTACTCTCTCTCTTAAAATTATTGCTGTTGGAAAAATAAAAGACGCTTCAATAAACCAGAAATGTAATGATTATATTACAAAAGTCAGCCACGACGCACGGTTGGGTATTGTAGAAATCAAAGATTCTGACAAAATTTCTGAAGGTAAGAAGCTGGTTTCATCCATAAAAAAGTCTAATGAGCATATCATTGCATTAACTGAATTTGGTAAACAATACTCCTCGATTGAACTCGCTGATCATCTGGGAAAAATCAATAAAACAATCACTTTCATAATTGGTGGGCACCATGGTCTGCATGAACAGGTAATGAAAGAAGCCGATGAGTGTCTTGCTCTATCAAAACTGACGTTCACCCATGAGATGGCCAGGTTGATACTTCTTGAACAAGTATACAGATCTGTTTCAATTCTAAATAATCGTTCTTATCATAGGTAATTTCTGTGAAACGATCAATAGAGGCAATGCTGGACTTTCTTTCACCGGTCTCCCTGATACCCGGTATAGGTGGGAAAAGAATTGAAGCGTTCAGATTATCTGGAATCGAAACTATCGGTGACTTACTCTATCGTTTCCCAATCAGATATATTGATCGGTCAAAAATTATCCCATTAATTGAGCTTGGTAATTTTATCGATCAGACATGTACTGTACGTGGAATAATTGATAGAATAAGGGTTGAACCAGGGCGCAGGAGCAGGTTAAGGGTAAGAATCAGTGATGAATCCGGAAGCATGGAACTGCTTTGGTTTCAGGGGGTTCAGTACTTCAAAACCTTATTTAAACCCGGTGTATTCATTGTTGCTACCGGGAAAGTGGCAAAGTATGGTCACCTTCAGATGGTTCATCCGGCGGTGGAGGTTTTGAAGGAAAAACAGCAGCAATTCGAACCTTTTCAATCGGTATATCCGCTCTGCGCTGAAATGCGTGAAGCCGGTATTCAGCAGAAACTTTTAAATAAATCAATATTGTGGATATTTTCCAAACTTCAGCATTTTCCCAAAGTATTGCCAAATCAGCTTGAAAAAAAGTATAATTTTCCACCTCTTCAGGAGTGTCTGCACAAAATACATCGCCCTGAAAACCTGGAATCTCTATCGTTATTCAGGCAGCGAATCAAATATGAAGAGATGTATAAAGTTGCAGTGATCCTTCACTGGAACAGGAAAAAGTTTCAACTCCCCGGAAGAGTTATGGTGCCTGGGGATCTGTTTTCACGTTTTAAATCACTACTTACCTTTGAACTTACTTCAGACCAGCTTGCAGTAATAAAGTGTCTGTTTGAAGATGCGAAGTCCTCAAAAAGAATGCACCGGTTACTCCAGGGTGATGTCGGTTCCGGAAAAACGGTAGTGGCTTTTATTTCCTGCTTTCCAGCACTCAATAGTGGGTTTCAGGTGGCCTGGCTGGTACCAACAGCAATTTTGGCTGAACAGGCGGGGGCACTTCTGGGAAAATGGTTAAAATCACTCGGGTTTGAGTATGCCATTTTGAATGGCGCGGTGTCGGCTGGAGAAAAAAAGAAGATAATCGACGGCTTAAGCAAAGGACAGATCCAGTTCGTAATTGGTACACATGCTTTATTGCAGCCTGTTATTAAATTTAAAGCCTTAGGTATGATAGTTATTGATGAGCAGCACAAGTTTGGGGTAGAGCAGCGACGAACATTACTGGATAAAGATCAGGCAGCTGATTTTCTGATTATGTCGGCAACACCTATACCACAAACATTAGTACAGACTATATATGGTGAATTAGATCTGGTAGAAATACGGCGAGGGCCAGCGGGGAGAATTCCAGTTTCAACCCATTGTGTACCTGATCAGAAGCGACATGATATGGAACAGTTTGTTCTGCAGCGGATTGAACAGAAAGAAAAAATTTTTTATATAGTTCCCCGCATCGATTCTGGTGACGAAGAGGATGAACGGGACAATTTCTTTGATGTTGAATGCGTATACAATAGACTCTCTTCCGGTGTGTTTTCCAGTGTTTCAGTCGGTCATATACACGGGAAAATGAGCGATTCTGAAAAAAAAGAGGTTATGGAGAGGTTCGCATGGGCGGATCTCTCTCTACTTGTGGCTACATCAATTGTTGAGGTTGGGATTGATGTGTCACAAGCAACAGTGATTATTATAGAAAATGCTGACTGGTTCGGCCTTGCACAGTTGCATCAACTTCGCGGAAGGGTTGGCAGAGGGAGCAAAAAATCATGGTGCTTCTTGCTCAGTAATGCACTGCCGGAGAGTGATGCGTCTAAGCGTCTTCAGCAATTCTGCAAAAACCATGATGGATTCTCTATTGCAGAATTGGATTTGAGGCTCAGGGGACCCGGACAGGTAATGGGGACGCAACAATCCGGATGGGGTGATGTCGTTATGGATGCTATTGTTGATAACCCATTGCAATTTAAAGAGATACAACAGCATATAGAAAGTATGCAGACTTCTGTTGATAATGCTAATGTTTAACATACAATGGCTGATTATTTTTAGTCAAAAAAAATAATTGTTTTCTTTTCAGTGCGATTATTATATTATACCCAGTCGTTTTTTTTCCTCTATCAGTTTTAAACTGAAATAACCAACCTCAGCAGGCAAAAGAGTATGATCGCACTCGGAATTGTCGTATTCTTATACGTAGTAAGTTCATTGGTTCTTTTCAACTATGGATTTCAGTGTTACATAATGACATTTCTCTTCCTTCGCGCACGCAAATCGCGTCTCGCGCAGCAGCGAACCATAATGAATCATTATAGTTCCATCACCGATGAATCACAATATCCTAAAGTTGTCACTCAACTTCCTATGTATAACGAAAAATCTGTTGCATGCAGGGTTATTGAAGCTGCTGCAGCGATGGATTATCCTGTTTCCCGACATGAAATTCAGGTGTTGGATGACAGTAATGATGAGACAATCGGGTTTGTTGATGAAACTGTAGCCAGATTACAGAAGAAAGGTATTAATGTCAGGGCTATTCGCCGGACCGATCGAACCGGATATAAAGCCGGTGCTTTGCAAAACGGTTTAAACTATACCGATGCTGAATTTGTTGCAATTTTTGATGCCGATTTTGTTCCTCAGCCCGATTTTCTGAAAAAAGCATTAGCGTTTTTTGTAAATAGACCAAAACTGGGTCTTGTTCAGGGGCGCTGGACTCATCTCAATCCAAAAGCATCCTTGATTACCCGTGGTCAGGCGATGGGTATTGATGGCCATTTTATCGTTGAACAGGCTGCCCGAAGCTGGAATGGGTTGTTTATGAATTTCAACGGTACTGCTGGAATTTTCAGACGGAAAGCGATTGAAACCAGCGGCGGCTGGCAGCACGACACGCTCACCGAAGATATGGATTTGTCATACAGAATGCAGCTCGCTGACTGGGAAACAGAATATGTTCCAGATATAGAAGTTCCGGCTGAGATCCCTGAAGACATGAATGCGTTTAAAAACCAACAGTTTCGCTGGGCAAAGGGATCCATACAGACTGCAAAGAAGATTATCCCCCTTCTTATCAAGAAAAAAATGTCCATGTTTAAGCGTGTTCAGGCAATCTTCCACCTTACTCATTATGTAGTTCATCCTATGATGTTGATTCTGGCATTATTAACTCTTCCAATGTTGTACTATGTCAAAATATTCCTGCCGCCGCCAATCTTTGCATTTGTTATTGTAGCAATGTTTGCAGCTTCAAGTGGACCATCAGTGATGTACATGGTTTCCCAATACTTTATTGGGAATAAAGTTCATAAAAAGATATTATTGATTCCTCCTATGATGTTAATCGGAACCGGTCTGGCAGTGAATAACGCAAAAGCCGTGCTGGAAGCAATCATAAAATTTGATACACCATTCCACAGAACACCAAAAAAAGGTGAAGCCAGAGTTAAAGCTACCTACAGACCTATCAAGGATATAACAGCAGTTTTAGAACTGGTAATTGGCATTTACTGTCTTTTTTCATATCAAATGTTTATCGGCTATTCCAGTTTTCTTGTCAGCCCATTCCTTATTATGTACGCCGCAGGTTTTCTGTTCGTGGGAATATTATCAATAATTCATTTCCGCAGACCTGAACTTGTTGATATGAAAATACCTGTTTTAGGACAATAGATCAGGCATATCTGGTTTCTGTTCAATGTCGAGTTTGCTCTTCGATACAAATTATAGTGAAGAGCAGAGGAATGGTGCGTTCGTTTCTGCTTTGTAGCTTAACTCAAATACCAGGTCGTATACAAACTGCTGATCATTACCGTGTTTCCGTATTCTTTCTTCAACTCTTAATAGTTGATACTCTCATAAAAGGAGTTTTAAGTGATTTTTAAACCAAAAGAAAATATGGAAAATGGAATTCTTCTTTACGGGTTGACTCCACCAAAAGCAACAAACAGTCCTGATAAACTGGCTGAAATTGCATTGAAGCATTGCGAAAGGATACAAGGGAGAAATATTGATGCTGTTGTTCTGTATGATATTCAGGATGAATCTCAAAGGAATAATCAGGATCGTCCATTTCCATTTCTTCCAACTCTCGATCCGATACATTACAGTGAATTGTACATGAGGAATTTAAAACTTCCCAAAATAGTATATCAGTGTGTTGGTAAATATTCCAGTGAAGAGTTTGCAAGGAGGTTGAGTTCTTTGCCTGTAGAGCAGTATGCGCTGGTGCTTGTCGGTAGTGCTTCACAAAATCAAAAAGTACATCTGCCTCTTGCTACTGCATACGAAATCAGGACTCAGCAACGACCGGATCTATTGTTGGGTGGTATAACAATTGCTGAACGTCATCGAAAAAAACAGGATGAACAGTTCCGTATAGTAAATAAAATGAACGCCGGATGCAGATTTTTTATCTCTCAGGCGGTGTACGATGTCGAAGGGTGCAAAAATCTTCTGTCAGATTATTTTTATTACTGCTCAGAACGACAAATCCAACTGGTTCCAATGATTGTAACACTGACACCGTGTGGTTCTCTGAAAACCCTTGCATTTATGGAGTGGCTTGGCATTCATGTTCCTGCATGGTTAAAAAATGAACTCAGTCATTCTAACGATATTTTAAAGGAGTCAATTCAAATATGCTATACTATTGCAGAGCAGATTGTCGAGTTCTGCAGAAAAAAGAGCTTACCATTCGGATTCAATATTGAAAGTGTTTCAATCAGAAAAGAGGAGATTGATGCATCAATTGAATTGGTCAGGATGCTTGAAATCTTACTCGGTAGAAAAAAGATAACCTGAATTGTTTCAAAATGGAACAAAGCAAACGATTCATATTGAAATAGCTCTATAATGATTATGTTCAAATATGATGATTTGAAGCATAATTATCTATGGTACAAATTTTGCGTATAACAGGTGTCCTGAAATTGAGTTATAAATAAGTATTGCATACATTAAGGAGGCTGTTATGGGAAAGATAATCGGAATAGACCTGGGTACCACCAACTCTTGTGTGTCGGTTATGGAAGCTGGGAAGCCGGTTGTTATTGCAAACTCTGAGGGTGGTCGCACGACCCCATCAATTGTTGGTTTTACTAAAACTGGAGAAAAACTGGTTGGGGCGATCGCAAAGCGCCAGGCGATTACAAATCCGGAAAATACAATATATTCTATTAAAAGATTCATGGGACGTCGTCATAAGGAAGTTGAATCCGAAGAAAAGCGTGTTCCCTATAATGTAGTGGGAGGCCCTGAAGAACCGGTTAAAGTGAGTGCGCATGGTAAAGAGTTTACTCCACCGGAAGTATCAGCGATGATTCTTCAGTACATGAAGAAAGCTGCTGAGGATTACCTAGGTGAAGAGGTAAAAGAAGCTGTTATTACAGTGCCTGCATATTTTAATGATGCACAGCGTCAGGCTACAAAGGATGCTGGAAGAATTGCCGGTCTCGATGTAAAACGAATTATCAATGAACCCACAGCTGCATCACTTGCCTATGGCCTTGAAAAAAAGAAAAATGAGAAAATTGCTGTGTACGACCTTGGTGGTGGAACATTCGATATCTCTATCCTTGAAATAGGTGAGGGAGTCTTTGAAGTTAAATCAACCAATGGTGACACTCACCTTGGCGGTGATGATTTTGACAAAGTACTTATCGATTTCATAGCTGAGGATTTTAAAGTAAGTAATGGTATCGATTTACGAAATGACCGTATGGCGTTGCAGCGGCTTAAAGAAGCTGCTGAAAAAGCAAAAATCGAGCTTTCATCAGCGATGCAGGCAAATGTAAATCTTCCGTTTATTACCGCTGATGCCAGTGGTCCCCGTCATCTTGATATGAATATTACCCGGGCAAAATTTGAGCAGCTCGCGTATGATCTGGTTGAACGTACAGCTGAACCTTGCCGTAAAGCTCTGGCTGATGCTAAAATGAATGCTCGCGACATTGATGAGGTTATTCTTGTTGGTGGTGCTACACGTATGCCGGCAGTTCAGAAAAAAGTTGAAGAGATTTTCGGTAAAGTTCCTAATAAGAGTGTAAACCCCGATGAAGTTGTTGCTGTTGGTGCTGCTATACAGGGTGCGATTCTCAGTGGGGATCAGAGCGTCAAAGATGTTCTTCTTCTTGATGTTACACCACTTTCTCTTGGTATCGAAACGCTTGGCGGTGTTATGACAAAGTTGATTGAGCGTAATACAACTATTCCTACCAAGAAGAGCCAGATTTTCTCAACTGCTGCAGACAATCAGACTGCGGTAACGATCATGGTTTATCAGGGCGAGCGTGAAATGGCACAACATAACAGACTTCTCGGTAAGTTTGACCTTTTGGGAATCCCTTCTGCTCCGCGTGGTGTGCCTCAGATCGAAGTTACTTTCGATATCGATGCAAACGGCATTCTTAATGTAAGTGCAAAGGACCTTGGAACTCAGAAACAGCAGCAGATCCGTATCGAATCATCAAGTGGCCTCTCCGAAAGTGAAATCGACAAGATGGTCAAGGATGCTGAAGCAAATGCTGCTCATGACAAAGAGGAGAAAGAAAAAGTTGAGGTTAAGAACCAGGCCGATCAATTGATTTTCCAGACAGAGAAAACTCTTGGTGAACTTGGGGACAAAGTCTCTGCTGCCGATAAGTCAAAAATTACAGATGCACTTAACGATCTTAAGGAAAAAGCAAAAGGTACCGATATTGCGGCAATTAAAGCAAGTATCGATGCGCTTATGAAAGCATCTCACTCTATGGCTGAAGAGATGTATAAAAATGCAGGTGCTGCCGGAGCTGGTCCTGCCGGAGGCCCACAGGGTGGTCCAACAGGCGGAGCGCAAGCTCAGCAGGAAGAACCGAAGAAAAAAGGTCAGGGCGATGGCCCGGTTGACGCTGATTTTGAAGTCGTTGACTAATTATGGTAATTTGATAATTCATAAAAAGGGGGAAGAGGTTACACTCTTCTCCTTTTTTATTTTTCGGATAGTAATTGCAAAATTACTCAAAGAACAAGCTGAAATCAGGCTTCGCTCAGAGAATTATAACCCGGTTAATGATTACAAAATGGCCCTGTGTTTATTCAAATGAGGGTTTTAGTCGATTGGGTGATGATAGGCTGTTAGAAAAGGAATATGCTAAGGATGTGCTTGAGTTGAAAAAAGTGATAGGTAAGCATAATGTCTAAAGGTAGTTTTAAAAATATTCCTAAGCTTTTGGTCAGTGACACTGAAGGAAACTTTTTTGAAATCCCGGAGTTGTTGATGGTCGGTATGTCGCTTGGAAAACCACAAGTACCATCAATGGATGATTTAATCTCTATTCCTGACGGCAGCGACCTGTTTCGTTTACCTGGAAGGAAACCAATAGGTTACGATCCAAAGACTAAAAGCTTTGTCGAGCTTGACACCTATGATGGTGTAAAAGTGGAAGCTGTTGCGGCCTTCATGTCGCCCGCCTATCTACAGACCTGTCATGCTGCATATAAAGAACGTCGGAAAGCTCCTCGTCTGCCACTTTATTGTTATTCAGCGGCAGGGTGGAAAAATGATGTTGTTTACACAAGTGGACTCAGAATAGACAGTGATCAGCGTCAGGATTACAAACACTTTGACCCATGTGTTATTGAAAAACGGGCTAAAGAATTGCCATCAAAATTTCCCGGAAATCGGCTTGTGGAGCATCTTGTCTATAATTGTGTCTTGCGTTACGGGTGTCCTGCAGCTCGAAATTTTGTGATGGGTCGCTGGGAATGTCCGATTCCTACCAGCAGGGTGTGTAATGCTCAATGTTTAGGATGCATCTCAAAACAGCCATGTGAATCGGGTTTTAAAGCTTCACACGATAGGATATCATTTACACCCACAGTTGCTGAGATTGTAGAGTACGTGAGCTACCATCTTGAAAATGCACCACGTCCTGTGGCAAGTTTTGGTCAGGGGTGTGAAGGGGAACCGCTGCTTGAGGGAGACCTTCTGGCTGAATCAATAAAAGCAATACGGAAGAGGACGCAGCGGGGGATAATCAATGTCAATACTAACGGAAGTTTACCTGCGGTAGTTAAAAAACTGTGTGATGCCGGTCTCGACAGTATCCGTGTCAGCCTTAGTTCTGCAAGAGAAATATATTACAATGCTTACTACCAACCAAAAAATTATTCTTATGGTGATGTTATTGAATCGCTCACTATTGTTAGTGGATACAAACGCTGGTCATCGATTAACTACCTGATGTTTCCGGGATTCACTGATACACAGATCGAACTGGATGCACTGGTTGGAGTGATTGAGAAGACAGGTTTGAAGATGATTCAGACTAGAAATCTCAATATTGATCCACTCTGGTATATTAAGATGGCTAAACTTGAGAAAGAGCATGCTGAATCAATAGGTGTTTCTAAGTGGGTATCCTTGATCAGAAAAAAGTTTCCAAAGCTGCTGCTCGGGTATTTTAACCCACCTTTAAGTGTGATGAAAAAGGTGGATGAGTAAAAATTACAAATAAATGAGTGTTTTTTATTAAAATTGAAGAAATATTTCAAACAAAATTTTGAGCTTGAAGAGGCAGAAAATATTTTACGTAGATCTTATGGAACATTATAATTATTAAAATAAACATTTGTGGAGGCATTCATGGGCAGAGGCGACAAAAGAACAAGAAAAGGTAAAATTTTTAAAGGATCATTCGGGGTAAAACGTCCTCGCAAAGATAAGAAGACTACTGAAGTTAAAACTGCATAAGTTTAAAACGTAAGTTCGGTTTTCCTGAATAAAAAAGGTAATCAGAAATATAACTCTGGTTACCTTTTTTATTATTTTCAATAATTCAAGCTAAAAATTTTATTTAATAGGAGGTGTGGAAATGGAAAAATGTACTTTAATGGGTACGCAATGTAATCGTTTTTTTTATTTCGCTGAAAATCTTTTTAAACTTTCCTGTGAAAAGATCGTTTTACTGCTTACACCAGTACTATTGACAGGCATTTTGTGTGTAAATGAAACCACTGATGAGGTACCGCCGGTAATTAAACTTGAATCCGGCCGGGATACTGTTTACGTTGGAGACACCTGGGTTGATCCGGGATTTAAAGCCACAGATAATAGTGATGGTGATATTTCGGTCAATGTCAAAACCAGCGGGAATGTCAATACATCGTTGATTGGTGATTATGTTATTACATACAGTGTTACAGATAATGCAGGAAACAATTCATCTGCAGAGCGGAAAGTATGTGTACAGGCATCTCCGCTTTTATGGGGACAGTATCTTTTTGCTAGTAATACAAATGATTCCGGGCCAGACGGGAGAAATTTGACCGCAAAAAAAGCTCCGCAATTTTGTGCTGATCGATTTGGAAAACCGGGTAATGCCATTTCTTTTACCGGAACTGAATATTTAATCGGAGCAGCAGGTGATTTCCCTTCTGGAAATTGTCAAAAGACTATTAGTGGATGGTTTCGGTCTACATCCTCAAATGAAGCTCAAAGTCTGTTTGGTGTGGGAAGTCCAAATAGTAAATTTAATTTTCAACTATCGCGTGGCCCATCTGCGGCAGGTAATGAATTTAGAGTAAATGGATGGGGTGACAGCAACGATTGGCGAACAGGGGTAAGTGCCGCACCCTGGTTCGATGGAAGATGGCACCACTGTGCAGTAACCTATGATAGTATTGTGACTACGTTTTATATGGATGGTTTAAAAAAATCAGAAACATCGAAGTATGTTTACAAAACAGATCCATCAA
This sequence comes from Chitinispirillaceae bacterium, assembly GCA_050301235.1. Lineage (GTDB taxonomy): Bacteria > Fibrobacterota > Chitinivibrionia > Chitinivibrionales > Chitinispirillaceae > JAFGIN01. The sequence continues at coordinate 17,270 of JBNKZD010000183.1, forward strand.
GCGCACGTGTTTCAGTGGGTATTGAAGCTGATACTGTCGGGTGGAATTTTGTTGGGGATATAGATGATATATACATTTATAATCGTTCTTTGTCAGCACTTCAGATAAAAGCACTATTCAGTGAAAAAAATTGGACAGGGGATACATCTCATGCAACTGTTGATACTACCAAAAAAGATACAACGCAGACAACAAAAACCGTTACAGGCTTGAAATATCAGATCATTACAGGTGCTTCAAATGATTTACAACTCAAATTATCGTGGGACGCGATGAGTGGTGCCATGTCGTATGGAGTTTATTACAATAATGGCAAAACGGTGACTAAAAATGATTATTATCGCGTGGCAATGTCGAACTCACGCACTTTCAGTTCAGAGCTGACTGAAGGTGGTGAATACACATTTGCTGTTACTGCATTATTCCAAAACGATATAGAATCAGCATTATCATCTTCAGTCACACTGGTTTTTTCGAAGTAAATTGTTTGTAATTTAATCCAATGATACTTAAACAAACAATCAGTGCAGACAAAGATATAATCATTCCAAATCTGAATGCATCAGAGTCGAAGTACATGGAAATTTTATGATTTCCTGATGGTACTTCGATGGCTCTGAAACTGAAATCTGCTTTGAAGACTTTAGTTGCTTTGCCATCGATCTTTGCTTTCCAGGCCGGGTACCAGATTTCGCTTAGCCACAATAAACCCGGTTTTTCAGTATTCACCGCAAGTTCAATTTTGTTGTTTGTATATTTTGCGATCTGGACACTGTTTTTTATTTCAGATGTGTCACTGTAACTTAGATTAGTTTTTTCAGACAGAAGTAGTTCTCTTCTGTAGTTAAAATCCTTGTTATTCATACTGACAGCTACAGATGAATCGTTTTCCAGAGAATGGGCGTCATAAAACATTTTGGCTCGAGGTAAATAATTTGAGTTTGCCAGAATAAGCTGTTGAGATTCCTGGCTGTATTGAGGATTGATATAAAATTTCACATTGAGCAGATCGAGCATCATCTTAAAATTTTCAGCTTTCACTTCAGGCATAAAATGACTCATTCTCAACTGAGCATAGCCTTCTGTGAGCTGGATATTGTCTACCATGCCCTGTGTTCTCTTGAACAGCATCAGATTTGATTGTCTGTTAATAGTCGTACCTGGTTCGAGAACGAACTGACGTGTATTTGCTCTGAAAAGTTCCTTTTTTGATTCATCCTGAAAAGCTTTGATAAGGTCTGCAGATCCTTTAAACTCCAGAGGTGCACTTTTTGAGTGAACAACATGCTGCCCATATGCAAAAGTGAGCATGTCAAATGATAAGCCTGTAATCAGAAGTATGTTAAGTGTCGAAGCTTTTAGCCATTTTTTCTGAAAACAAAACATGAGCACTAAAAAAAGTACTGCATGTAATGTAAATAATAAACCTTGCTTTGTTGCCCAGGCGGATCTTTCTGCTACTTGCATATCGGGAATGATGGAAGCTAGTGCACCCGTTCCTGTAAGGAGCCCAATAAATAGTAATAACCCCGCTATACTGTATAAGACTATTTTACCCTTTTTCTCTGAAAGCAGAGATGGTAGGTGCTGCAGTGAAATAGCAGCAAGAAATGGAAGAACAAAATTCCAGGAAATTAGAATTCTTGATGGATTACGAAATGTTGTAAATCCTGGAACATGTAGTGTAAAGAGCAATTTAAACAATGGAAAATAGGAGCCCATTGCGATGAGAATTGTACCCAGACACCAGATTGCCATAAAAGGAATAAATGGATCCTTTTTTAATCGGTACAGGCTGACAGCTGCAAGGATGGTAATAATAATACCCGAGTAAAAACAGGTTTCCCAGTAAGTGTAATATCCGGCATGAGGAGAATCGGTCAACCAGAATGAAGGGATCTGATCCTCTTTACTTGATGCCATCGATCCGGTCCATGCACCAAATAGTTTGGGAATAATAAGAACCAGCAAATGCAGGGGAGACATCGAGCCCTCTGACGCCATTTCGAATGACCAGTTTGCACGAAATGTGTAGGGATTTAGTTCGACTGTTGGAAGTATCTGGATGATACCTATACATATTCCAATAATGAAGGGTATTGATAATTGAACCAGTGACAGTGGATTCATTTTCCTGTGTATAATCCACAGATAGAGGGAATAAAATCCACTGAACAATAACACATAGAAAAAGAACTGTGGCTGTCCTGCAAGTGCGCTGATACCGATGAGTAAACCGGCAAGAGATGTAAATGCAATTTTGTTTTGAGTAATTCCTTTGTCGATAAAAAGGATAATGAGCGGTAACCAGGCAAGAGTTTCTATAGTAAATGGATGAATTAAATGTGCGATTAATGATCCACTGAACATGAAACTGACTGCACCTAGAATACTGGCTGTTTGTGAGAATCCTTTGTATTTGAGAAACAGCAGCATGAACAAACCAGCCAGCAGGATATGTGCAATAACCGCAAACTGGATCAAATACCAGAAGACGGTGTCAGAACATTTGATAAACGAAAGGATGATATTTGATGGATACAGAGCGCCGGGGGTTTGGGTTGCAAAAAAGGGCATGCCGTTGAACATGTAGGGGTTCCAGTGCGGAAATTCGAAATTGGACATGGCATTTCGTGCAAAAATGCGTTGTGGATATGATTCTTCAATCATATCTTCCCACAGATGACCACTCCCCGAAAGCACCTGCTGAAAGCAGACCAGCCAGAGAAGTGCCAGCAGGATGAATGAATAGCTGGTTTTCCATTTGAATGTTTTCGACTGAATTGTATCGGAGCTGGTTACAATTTCAGGTTTAGTATATGTAGTTGGAGTTGATATTCGCTTTTTGCTCATTATTGTATACTTTCTAAATTAATTATCTCAATCTGGAAAAATAAACGTCGAAATTGAATTTCAAGGTTCCATCTAAAATAATATTTTTACAAGAGATAGAATTCCCTGTTTCCATGGTACCCGATGTGAAACACCGGATGCATCACTGAAAGATTCTAAATTCTGGCAATACCAGTTGTAATTCCGAATCAGGGTTTCTTTATTCGAAAATTTCGGTGTAAAGCCCAGTTTAGTTTTGGCCCTCTGGGAATTTACAAAACAATTCCGGTTGGCAATTTCGTAGACCCATTTGTAAACAGGTGATAATTTGAGGAATTCCAGGAACCGAAGTGTCCAGATAACCGGCGCAGATGGAAACGGGATGACCTTTTTTCCTTTTCCTGCATAGTCAAGAACTGCCTGATAATCCTCTTTCATGGTAGTGAACCGGTCTGAACCGACATTAAAAGTGTCATTTGCAAGTTTTTCATCTTTTGTTAAACATAAAAGGATCATTTCACAAAGGTCTTCAACATCCAGTAGTTGATACCTGTTTTTTCCACTGCCGATAAGAGGGAAATTGTGACCCTCTTTCGCCCAGTCATAAAGAAGTGACCAGACTCCCAGTCGCTCCGGACCGATAAAGGTAACCGGTCTGATAATCGGAATTATCATGTTTTTTTTCCGGTATTCCAGACACAGCTCTTCTGCTTTTATTTTTGCAATGCCATAAGGACCGACAGGTACCATTGGGTCATCTTCCAATAATGGCGCATGATCAGGGATTCCAAAAACGGCTGTTGATGAAATATGTATGAACCGTTTGATGTTTAATTTTAGCGACTCTTCTAAAAGTACCCTGGTACCATCAATATCTGTAGTATAAATATCATTAGCTTTGTATGATGGGAGAGCTGCGGCACAATGAATCACCCAGTCAACATTTTTTATTGCCTGAGTGACATCATTGGTATTCCGGATATCACCTTTAATAAATGTAATGGACTCTTTTTCAGGGTATGAAAAATCAGCAAAATCAAGAACAACCAGATCGTTGTATCCTTTAGATTGTAAAAAACGGATCAGGTTAATCCCTAAAAAGCCGCTTCCACCAGTAATTAAAATCTTCATAAGAAAATTCCTGTCATTTATAAAATATCAAACACATTCAGGTAACATCTGCAGATTTTAAATAAAGTAAAGTTATTTCAAGAATTGATACTTGCGCAGTAATAATCTTGAATGCAACACTTGTTAAAATTCCAAGTCGATATAAAATCCTATTAAAATAGGTTTTTGGGCGGAAAAAATTCAAGCTGAATGAATAATAACTCAAATTGATCTGCAATTGAATATATGGTAAAATAGTTTTTTTAAGTATATTAGAACATAACTGATTATACAGATTTTGGAGAATTGCGTTGGTTGTTCGTTTTTTAAAAGGTCTGGGAAATTGGGGACTTGATGTATCAAAGCTGTTTTCCTCGTTTTTGGTCCATTTGGCTCATTTTTCAACACTTTTTTTAAAAGTGATAAAGGCTTTTATCTATTTGCCTAAAAATCTCGACTTAACCGTTAATCAGATGTATGTACTTGGGATTCAGACATTTTCGCTGGTTATTGCTGTTTCGGCGTTTATCGGTGCAGAAGTGGTTCTTCAGGCAGTATATCAATTTTCCGGAATTATTCCACTACGGTATCTTGGTCTTGCTGTTCGTGCAACCATAGTAACAGAATTCGCCCCGGTAATTATCAGCATTGTTTTTTCCGGCCGTATAGCAACCTCTATTGCAGCTGAAATTGGAAATATGAAGCGCACTGAACAGCTTGATTCAATGATCTGCCTTCAGCTTGATCCGGTTCGGTATTTACTTATGCCACGTATCGCCGCCTGTATGTTTATGTTACCGGTACTGGTGGTTTTTTCGATTCTTTTTTCTATTGGGTTTTCTCTGATTACTGTGCAGCTGTTTGTTGACACAACTATCTATGAATATCTTGCCAGTTTGAAGATGTGGTTTCATATATCAGAATTGGTAAAAGGGGTGATAAAAACTGCCCCCTTTGGATTTGCGATCGGTATGGCTGGCGTGTATTTCGGTACTATCTCAAAAAATAGTGTTGAAGGGATTGGTGAAGCGACAAGCAAGGCTGTGATGGTATCATCATCACTGGTACTTATCATGGATTTTTTACTTGCGTTTATGCTGAAGTAGAGTATTATGGACGTAATTGCAGAAGCTATCGGTTTTAATATACGAAAATCAGTAGAATCACTGGGTGGAATTTTCCGATTGCTGTTTTCATCGATTTTTACAAAATGGCATATTCCCCTCATTACCGAGCAGATGTTTGTACTAGGTGTAAGATCAATTCCATTGGTACTGCTGCTTTCCGGTTTTACCGGGTTTATTTCTACATTGACAATGCAAAGCCTTACTGGCGGTATCGCTATGAATTATCTTGGAATGGCGGTTTTTAAGGCAATAATCTCGGAAATGGGGCCGGCATTTACCGGGCTCGTGCTGGCATCAAGGGTTGGTTCGAAGATTGCAGCCGAGATTGCCAGTATGAGAATTTCTGAGCAGATTGACGCACTGGTGACCCTATGTCTCAATCCACTGCGATATGTGATTGCACCAAGGATTATTGCATGTACACTGATGGGGCCCGTTGTTTTCATCTTCTCCTGCACCGTATCGATAGTTGGTGCTCAGGTTCTCGCTACATTGACACTTGGACTGGCACCATCAATTTTTTACAACAGTATGAAACTTCTATTTGCATTTGATCTTGTTCTGATGGGGCTTCTGAAAAGTCTTGTTTTTGGGGGTATTATCGGGGCCTGTAGTGCTTATTGTGGCTATTCGACAAAAGTAGCGCAAGGTGCTATGGGAATAGGCATATCAATACGTAATGCAGTTGTATTGAGTTCACTGAATATTTTACTTTCAAATATTCTGATTACGTCGCTGTTTGTGTGATATTAAGACAGCTGTTAATTGCTTTGATCAAATCCTGTCTGTTGAAAGGTTTTTCAAATGTATATCGTGCTCCAAGCTCTTTGGCAAGGTTCAGATATACTTCAGGGTCAATTATTGCACCTCCTGACATGGCGATAATCGGTTTTGCAGGCTGTTGTTTATGAATCTGCATTATTGTTTCCAAACCCTCTTTTTCCGGCATAACGATATCGGTAATTATCAGATCAAAGTCAGTGTCTTTTAATAATTTTTCGGCTGCTTTGCCATTATCCGCACTTACCACCTGGTGCCCTTGAAGGGAAACCATTTGAACCAACATTTCCCTCATGAAACTTTCATCATCTATTACAAGAATTAATGCCATGTTTAAAACTTTCATTAAAAACAGTATATCTTATTGTATGGAATAAATTGGTAAGTTTCAAGAACTTATTAAGAAATTCCGGTATTTAAATAAGCGGCAGGAGAATCGGAGTGAACGCTTTTGCTGCAACTATAACACTCTGGCCAACACTGTATTTATCAGATTCTTCAATATCTATAACTACTTTGGTCTGATTTCCACCAACCTGGATGGTAACTACCGAGGCTATTTCAGATTTTTTAATATTGATGATCGTGCCGACAACTCTGAATTTGGTACTCAGATTATGACCGAATACCTGTTCCGGAGTTCCGAATTTTGATATGTTGTGGTCCTTAAAAACGGCAACCGATCGGGCAATCCGATAAATTTCTGAGATGTCATGAGTTACTATTATCGAAGTTAATTCAAATAATGTGTGTATTTTACAGAGTTCGTCCTGAAGAGTTGTCCGCATTTCCATATCCAGAGCAGAGAGTGGTTCATCAAGGAGCAGGATTTCAGGTGATCGCACAAGTGCGCGGGCAAGTGCTACTCTCTGCCGCTGTCCACCTGAAAGCTGATCCGGATAGCTTTGTGTAAAGGCGCGCAATCCCATCAGTTCAATGATTGTATCGACTTTCTCCTGGTGACCCTTGCCAATTGCATACTCGATATTTTTTTTCACGGACATTGAAGGAAACAGCGCATAATCCTGAAATACAAATCCGATATTTCTTTTTCGGGTAGGGAGGTTTATATTTGATTCAGAATCAAACCATGTACAATCATTGACTCGTATCACTCCTGAATCTGGTTTCAGTAAACCGGCAAGCATTCTCAGGGTAGTGGTTTTACCCACTCCTGATTGACCAAAGAATGCGCAGAATTCCATTTTGTTGAGATGTAAATTGACAGTCAGCGTCCGGTGTCCTTCTGATGTGAGGAGTTTTTTTGACACGTTCATATCAATCATCATTTTTTACCGATCGTTGAATTCAGCATAAAAAGTGATAATAATGAAATTATCGCACTGAATGTAATAATTGCAGCGTAGATATGCGCCTGATTATACTGCAGGGATTCAACATGGTCGTATAGTGCAATTGATGCTGTCATTGTTTTTCCCGGGATTTTTCCACCGAGCATCAGTACAAGTCCAAATTCGCCAAAAGTGTGAATAAATGTCATCACGATACCTATAAGAAGTGATGGCCTGATCGATGGGAGGAGAACCCGCAACAGGGTGGTAACTTCATTTTTGCCAAGCGTGTGAGAAGCTTCCCTCAGGGATTTCGGCAGACTTTCGAATCCGGCAATTACAGGATTGATCATAAAGGGCAGCCCTGCAATAGAAGACGCGATGACTAGTCCCCAGAAGTTAAACACCAGACGCAGATGAAAAATGTATTCAAGAAAGTTCCCTACAGGAGACATCGGGCTCCAGAGTATGAGGAAATAAAATCCCAGTACTGATGGCGGGAGGACAAGCGGAAGCATGACCACAGAGCGCATAATTAGCCGAAACCATGAGCCGGGAACTGACAGCCAGTAACCAAGCGGTATACCGATAAGAATAAGAATAAGCGTGCACAGAAATGCAAGCTTAAAACTGAGAATCATTGGTGTGAGATTAATCATGACCAGGGATCTCTCCGGTAGAAAGCATCATTGAGGTTGACTTTACCATGCAGACAATTTCACTCCCCGGTTCAATATTCATACTCTGCGCAGAAACTGTGGTTACCAGTGAAATTATGGGAATGGTATCATATATTGCAACAATTCGTGTCATGATCGTTCCGAATGTAATTGATGACACTTTTGAAACGAACCTGTTGCGGCAGCTGACGATCTCATTTTTCTTTTGTGCAATAAAGGTATCCGCTTCTTTGAAAACCATCTCGGCCTGCATGCTTTCCTTGTAAACGGCAATTTTATGGTCTGCATGCAAAACGCAGGAACTGAAACGATCATTCTTATGAGTGATATCAATTTTGACAAAAAGATCATCTTCAGTAACCGATTGGATTATACCCGGAATGCAGTTCATGGCACGTTGTATCCATATTTAATGAGAATCGCTTTTGCATCACCGGAGTATAAAAAGTCCATGAGTTGATGCGCTGCTGTTTTGTTATTGATTTCTCCATAGGTTAACATGACTGCGGCCTGTGGCATTGGATCATATAGTGTTGAGTCTATATCAACCCAGGTGCCTTTCCCTTTCATCTCTTTGGAAAGAACAATGGACTTTGCAGTAAACCCGATATCTGCAGCTCCACTGGCAATAAATTGTGCAGTTTTCCCAATGTTTTCACCATATACAATTTTTTTTTCGATACTTGACCAGATATTCTGCTTTTCAAGATACTTCTTTGCTGCTGGTCCATATACTGTGAGATTCAAATCTCCTAAGGCAATGGATTTTATAGCAGTGTCTGAAAAAACAGCAACTCCTGCTGACAGGTCAATCTTTTTCATTGTCCAGAGTACCAGTTTTCCGTATGCGTAGATTTTTGGAGCTCCGACCCCCAGTTTTGAGACAATAATACTATCGGTGAAACCTACGTCG
>JBNKZD010000184.1:0-9338 GCA_050301235.1 Chitinispirillaceae bacterium
TTCCTCAATGATTTGTTTTTTGGGACCGAGGAAAATAAAACAGACTATCACCCGCCACTATTTATTTTTTAACTCAGGAAGAGAATTTTGCGTGGGATTTCAGGAGCTATGTTCCGGAATTCTGTGTGAGACCTAACAACAGCTGGTCTTGGCGCGACAAGAAGGCTGTACCATTATCCTTATGTCAGGGAAGCGCAAGTAATCCACAATTTTGTCAGTAATGATATTTTAAGACTCAACTGGGGTATTGGGTATTTCCCCTACAAATATAATGAAAACGTACGAAATCTGGGAGAATATCTTTTCAGAAGCACTGTTTATCCCCAGACATTGTCGACAGAGTTTGATTATCCATACGCCCGGTTACTTGGTACCTACTTGAAAACGAAACTTTTTAACCAGATCAACTGCGACATTCTTTTTACTGCAAACCAGGAATACATGGCAGTCAACGATATTAATTTTGCGGTTCTTGGAACCTGGAATCCTGGTAACATTTTTGAATTAGGATGTGGGGTCAGCATTAACAGCTTGCTTTCCGCAGATTCAAAAATGACCAGGTATAAAAAATCAATTTCAACAGCCTATATCGACACTGTAAATGGTAAACCCGACACTCTTTATTATACCTTCGCCGGAAAAAAACTTATGGCAAGAATGTCCTTTGACCCGAAGCGTTTTTTTACTGACGATGAATTTGGAGGTTTGTTGGGTGAAAATGATCTGAAAATTTATGCTGAAGCAGCATTACTTGGAACGGAAAACTATCCACGAGCCCTCGATTCACCGGTGTGGTATATGAATCCTTTACAGCGAATCCCGGTTATGATCGGGTTCAACCTTCCAGTCTTTGGAGCTATTGACGTCCTGAGTATCGAGGCGGAATATTGGGAAAACCCTTATGCAAATAGCCTAGAGGGAGTTGTCATAGATGGGGTGCCTCTGCCATTCAGGTCAGGCACCAAAACAGTCGAGGATTCATTAATTTACAAAATTGACAACTGGAAATGGAGTATTTTCGCTAAAAAGACTTTTACAGAACATTATAATATCACTGTACAGGCTGCGAGTGACCATATGCGAACCTTTGCACTCGACTGGTCGCGCCAGGATTGGGAAGAATCGCTCAGAGGGCCAGGGAACTTTTACGTTGTCGTCAAACTGGTAGTATTTTTCTGATTCTTAAATTACTCATATTAAAAATCTTTAGTAAAATATTCATTATGTCATTGAAAGCGAAATACTGATTATGAAAAAGAGCATTCTGATAATAGGATCACTGTTATTCCTTGCAGTGGGTGTACTTTTAAATTGCCAATACGATTCGGATTTTGGCCCTGCACCTTATACACTTCCGGCATTGTCAAATGAGGAAGCCATGAAACTGTATCTCGACAGTCTGGTTGGAACCAAGTCGGTCAAAGACAGTCTTGCCAAAGCAGAAGCAATTCTTCCTACCGCTCAGCAGGCGTATGTCGATATGAAATTCGGTATGTTTGTCAATTTCAACATGTCGACATTTGACCGATGCTGCTGCGCCGCTTGCCGTAGCGTGGCTGGTGAATGGGGATTCACAGCATCCGCCTCAGTTTATCCTGATAAGTTCCAGCCATCAAAACTTGATATTGGACAATGGGCAAAGGCTGCAAAGTCAGCTGGTATGAAATATATGGTTCTCACGACGAAACATCATGATGGTTTCTGTATCTGGCCCAGCAGATGGAACGATCACAATATTAAAAATTCCTCCTGGGCAGAAGGTAAGCGGGATGTTCTCAGGGAATACGTAGATACACTCACAAAATATGGTATCAAAGTCGGGTTCTATTATTCGATCTGGGACAAGACCCAGGGATCAGATGTAAAATTTATCAAAGCACAACTCGCCGAGCTCCTGACAAATTACGGACCTATAACTGAACTCTATTTCGATGGCTGGGCCTGGGTAGTCAACTATAAAAAAGTGCCCTATGACACTATAAGAAACTTTATCAAGACGCTGCAACCCAATTGCCTTATCATGGAAAATAATCATTATTATTCAATGAAAAATACAGACATTGTTACTTACGAAACGCCAGTCGATGGTCCACCTAAGGAAGGCAATACTCTACCTTCGGAGGCTGGGCAGACGATTCGTCTTGACAATTGCTGGTTCTGGCACCCTGACAAAGAATGTGATCTCCTGTCTGCACAAAAAATTATAGAAGAACTGACGATGAACAATTCCCGGAATGCCAGCTATCTTCTGGATCTGACCCCTGATACCACCGGGCTTATGCCAAAATGTGTCGTTGATCGCCTGGCTGAGGTGGGAACATTGCGCGAGGTAACTGCACCGTAAACAGACGGCAATTAGCTCTGTTCCAATTTTTAGAACACTTTTATAAAGATCCTGGTGAAAATTAATTCAAGAATTTCAATGCCAATTATATTAGTAAGTAGTACATAATAAGTCATACACATTACCTGCAAATCCAATAAGCTGGTTCAGAACATAAAAATTTTATAAAGCAAATACAAGTAAGGAGAATAGTCATGACCATCCGAAGCGCTTACAACGTTTTTTTTGCTGCGGTTGCAGTTGGAGTATTATCTGGAATTGCCGGGTGTAATCCCGCCAGCCCAGAACTAGAGGAAAAGCCGGACAATACTTCAATCTGGCTGGATACTATCACAACCCGCGAAATTACATTACACGATTCAGCAATAATAGATTCTGCATTATGGAGTACTTACTTCTTTTGGCTGACCCTGGATGATCGGGGATTGATCACAAAAAAAATGTCGTTCGATCCAACAGTAGGTAATAAATACCTTGGTTCCATTTTCAGCCCTGCCAATAGTACTGCCCGCGCACAAACATTCGCTGAAATGGGCGATAATGAATATGACAGTATCATTGGCATGGAATATTACCTCATGGCAAAATCATCGGCAAAGACCAATTTCATCGCTTTTCTGGGAAAGGAAGGCGGATCGATTCGCAACTCCGCATATTACGTGGGTATGGGATTTGACAAGTCTGATTCCATAAAGATTCTCTGGACTCATAATGCGGTTGCAGCTCAGGAGAGTAAAAATGTTGCTCCAATTACGTTCGGCAAATGGTACAAATGCACTGTTGAATACAATGTTATCAATTATACGGCGTCTTACTACCTTGACGGTAAATTTGTCGGGACACATGTAATGCCATCGGTATCAACATTCGGATACAATATGTTTGTTGTGTATCGAGATGCGAAAGGTCAGGATGGAATGGCTCCTTACTATTTCAATGATTTTACACTGTATAAAATTCAAATGAACCAATAAAATTCATGAAAGAGGAGATCCTAATGAAACCTTTTTTAAGAAACATCTGTTTTTACAGTACCGCAGCTTTTACTGCTGTAACGACGATGCTGCCATTTTTTGCGAATGCTGACGCACCAAAACCTTACGGAGCAGTTCCCAACGCTCGTCAGATCGAATGGTTTCATCGCGAATGTCAGGTTTTTATCCATTTTGGAGTGAATACATTTACCGGTGCAGAGTGGGGCAGCGGGAATGAAAATCCCACTGTGTTTAATCCATCAGCTCTCGATTGTGGTCAATGGATGCGGACCATCAAAGGAGGCGGTTTCACCAGCGCGATCTTCGTGGCGAAACATCACGACGGATTTTGTCACTGGCCAAGCGCTTACACAAACTTCGATGTCGCATCAAGTAACTGGAGAGGTGGAAAAGGCGATCTGGTAAAAGAATTTGTTGACTCTTGCAACGCTTACGGTATAAAGCCTGCAATCTATATGTCTGTCGGCGATTTTCATTCCGAAAAGCTCGGTAATTATGCAACGTATTACCTGAACCAGGAAAGAGAGATTTTACAAAAATATGGAAAAATCTGGGAGATCTGGTGGGATGGTGCAAACGCCCAGAATAATGATGAAGCAACTATGAAAAGGTATGCTGATAGTGTTCACAAATGGGCTCCAGATTGCGTTATCTGGTCGGATGCAAAAGCAAAGAACGCAACTGCAGATGCGCGATGGATCGGAAATGAAGCCGGAAACAGCGGCGATCCCTGTTGGGCTACCGAAGATGCCGCATTTTCCAACCTTGGAAGCGGGGTGCGTGGCGGTGCTATATACTGTCCTGCTGAAGTGAATAGTTCGATCAGACCGGGCTGGTTCTTTCATGAGGATCAGAACAATTCGGTCAATACTGTGGATGCACTGTGGAACAAATATTTCAGTTCAGTCGGTCACAATGCTACATGGCTGCTCAATCTCCCACCCGATAAGCGCGGCTTGATTTACCGGACTGATTCCATACGTGTCGACAGCCTCTATGGCTGGGTCTACGGTACCTTCAAAACCAATCTTGCTTCAGGTGCGACTGTGACCACACTGCATCCACGAGGAACTGGATATGAACCAGCCAATCTGGTAGACACCGCAGAAGCTACATATTACGCAACTCCTGACGATGTTCTTACCGACACCATAGTCTTTGATCTCGGCTCGGCCAAAACCTTCGATGTCCTGATGCTGCGTGAAGTTATTGAGCTCGGGCATCGAACGATTCAGTGGAGTGTCGATTATTCGTCGAACAACACTTCGTACACGGCACTTCTTACAAACAAACAATCGATCGGATACAAGTGGCTCGAAAAATTCAACCCGGTAACCGCAAGGTACCTACGAGCCAGAATCACTAAAGGTCAGGCGAGTGTTGCACTAAATACGTTCGGTGTTTACAAAAAGACATTTCTCAGAAAAGCTGATGATAAAGTAAAAACTGCTGACCCCTCAATCAGTCATGTTACGGTACAATCGAGCATTACAATACCGGTTTTCGGCCGCTCACTGGAGTTGCCATCGTCGTTTGCAGGAAAGCCATTTACAGCTGAACTCCTTGACCTTTCCGGACGCAGAATGGCGGTCACAAAAGTTGACGAGAATCATATTTCAACCGGAACCGGTTTAGTCTTCAGGAATACTCATTCCGGAATGTATCTGGTCAAATGCACCTCCGGAGACAATATCGTTGTTCGTAAGTTCATTGAACGCTGATGCAATAGGATTCGATACACAAAATTTTTTTTGCTGGTACACACATCGGATCGTACAAAAGCCTCTGACAATTTGTCAGAGGCTTTTAATTAACAGAAAGTCCTTCACACCTGACAGAGGAAAGTAAAATGAATCTTTTTCTCAGAAACAACGTTTGTTACAGTACTGCGATTCTTGCTATTACAACTGTCCTGCCCCTTGTTATCAATGCCCAGGCGCCAACACCATTCGGAGCAGTTCCCAACGCTCGCCAGATTGAGTGGTTCCACCGTGAACGGCAGGTATTACTCCATTTCGGCATGAACACATTTACAAATGTAGTGTGGGGAACCAGAAACGAAAGCCAAACGCAATTCAACCCCACAGCACTCGATTGTGGCCAGTGGGCACGTACCATCAAAAATGCAGGTTTTTCCAGTGCCATCCTTGTGGCGAAACATTTCGACGAGTTCTGTGCCTGGCCCAGTGAGTATACGACTCATGATGTCGCAGCAGGCCCCTGGAGAAAGGGTAAAGGTGACCTCGTAAAAGAGTTTGTCGACTCCTGCCGTGCGTACGGTATCAAACCGGGTATATTTATGGCCCCTGGAGATTTTCATTCAGAGAAGCTTGGCAATTACCCGACATATTATCTGAATCAGATCAATGAGATATTCAAGAATTATGGAAAAATCTGGGAGATGTATTGGGATGGAGCAAATTCCCCTACTAACGATTCGGCGATTATGAAAATGTATTCCGATACCATTCGCAAACTTCAACCTGAGTGCGTGATCTGGTCGGACCAGAAGGGAAGAAGCGCTCATGCAGATGCGCGATGGATCGGGAATGCAGACGGTAACAGTAGCGATCCATGCTGGGACACTGAAGACATGGCATTTTCCAACCTTGGCAGCGGGGTTCTGGGCGGTTCCATTTACTGTCCAGCTGAAGTGAGCAGTTCTATCCGTCCGGGCTGGTTCTGGCATGCGAATTTCATCGGCAAACAACGCCCTTACAAAGGTTACACATTACGGATTGTATCTGGTAAAATGCAGTGGTGAAAATGGTATTGCAGTGCGCAAGTTCATTCAGCATTGAGGAATTACCGAAAGAATTTTTTTCTGGATATGCTTACGATGTATGGTGAAGATCCCCTGGCTCCTGTCAGGGGAGCTACTTTTTTTATTTGTAAATTTTTTCTTACTCCACTTTTTAATAATCTTACAGTTTTGAACCAGATTTCATAAGATTGTTCAATTTTTACAATCAATAGTTTTACATTACCTACCCTAACAACCACCATAAAGATATAATCAAATATGTGTTCAGGTATAAAATATCTATACACACTTCCCATTATGACCATTTCGGGAAAACAGTAATGATAGCGAAAACTGATCGTAAACATGCCGAAGAAGAACTGCAACGCCAGACCAGCCTGATGCGATCTTTGCTGGATTCCATCCCTGATATCATATTTTATAAAAATACTGAAGGTGTATACATGGGAGGAAATCCATCATTCCTTAATTTCGCAGGTAAAAAAGAGGCCAGCGAGATCATCGGTAAAACAGATTATGACATTTTTGACAGGGAATTAGCTGAAAAGTTTTGTGCGCAGGATACCCAGATGCTCCTTGATGGAAAAGCAGTACGAAATGAGATCTGGGTGACATTTCCTGATGGTCGCAAAGCATATCTCGATACGCTTAAAACCCCTTACACCGACTCTTCCGGTAAAGTTATAGGTGTTTTGGGTATCAGTCGTGATATCACATCACGGCAGGAAGCAGAAGAAAAAATCAGAGTGACACTCGAAGAGACCGAAACTGCACGTTACGCAGAGGAACAGATGCGTCGTCAACTTCAACTTGTTAACAACCAGCTCGCCGAACAGACAGATAAAGCAACTCGTATGGCTACTCAGGCAGAAATGGCAAATATAGCTAAAAGCGAATTTCTGGCGAATATGAGCCATGAAATCCGCACACCTATGAATGGGGTTATCGGATTGACCAGCCTCCTTCTTGACACACAGCTAACAGATGATCAGCGTCAATTTGTAGAAACTATACGCGACAGCGGGCACGCATTACTTTCCCTGATCAATGGTATTCTTGACTTTTCAAAAATTGAAGCCGGCAGAATGGATCTGGAATGTATTGATTTTAACCTGCATGATGTCCTGGATGAGTTTGCAGCTGGACTGGCAGTTCAGGCTCAGACTAAAGGTCTGGAACTTATCTATAGCGTTGCTCCTGAAATACCACCTCTACTCATTGGTGATCCCGGACGTTTGCGGCAGATACTCACCAATCTTGCCGGTAATGCTGTAAAATTTACGCGTTCCGGTGAGGTAGCAATCCGTGCAAGTCTTGAGGCGCAATTCGGAGATACCGTCAAATTGCGTTTTTCGATCCGCGACACTGGTATCGGTATTCCTTCCGATAAAATCGATCTTCTCTTTAGAAAATTTACTCAAATTGATGCATCTACAACACGCAAGTTTGGTGGTACAGGGCTGGGACTGGCAATATCAAAGCAACTGGTCGAAATGATGAATGGCGAGATCGGAGTAGTCAGTAAGGAAAATGCCGGAACAGAATTCTGGTTTACCGTCAATCTTAAAAAACAATTTTTTCGGACCGGTGATAACATCGTTGGTACAAGGGATCTGAAAAACACCAGAATACTTATTGTCGATGATAACCTGACAAACAGGGAAATTTTAAAAATTACTGCAACCTCATGGAGAATGCATGTTTCTGAAGCCCGTAATGCTCCTGAAGCGCTTAGCCTGTTGTACGAAGCAATTGATCGTAATGAAGCTTTTCAGATAGCCATTATCGACTCCCGGATGCCGGATATTGACGGGTTAGCTCTAATCAATTTGATCAAGATGGAAAAGCAATTCGAATCACTCAAAATTGTACTGATGACATCACTGGATGTTCAACTGCCACCTTCTAATTTTACAAGATTCGGGATTGATATGTACCTGTCCAAGCCTGTTAAGGCCAGAGAACTAAATACTGCAATTTACAAAGTGCTGGGGAATCGTGAAAAAAACGTTTCTGCTGAACCTTCAAATGAAAAATCATCCCAGGAAACGACACCATTATTTGCCGGTACAATGGCAAGGGTTCTTCTCGTGGAAGATAATACTACGAATCAACTGGTAGCTGCGGGTATGCTCAAAAAGTTGGGCTTACCCGTCGATACCGTATCCAATGGGTCTGAAGCTGTAAAAGCTCTGGAAACAATTCCTTATTCCCTGGTGCTTATGGATGTGCAGATGCCAGAAATGGATGGTTTTGAAGCAACTGCACGTATTCGCGACCCACATTCATCAGTCAAGATTCATTCCATCCCTGTAATTGCGATGACTGCAAATGCGCTTGAAGGTGATCGTGAAAAATGCCTTCTTGAAGGAATGAATGATTATATTTCCAAACCTGTCACATTAGATACATTGATTCAAATCTTGAAGAAATGGCTACCGGATACACAACTTACAAGCCCCACCTTATCACCCCCTGAGTTGGCACCCCTTACAGAAAAAACGATAACCATTTCATCCTTTTGGAATAAAGATACACTGATAAAGCGGATGATGAACGATGAAGATCTGGTAAAGGACATTCTTTCAGTTTTTATTAGTGAGATACCTCAGCAGGTCAATACACTTTTACAAGTGTTGAATCATAAGAATTTAAAAGCAATAGAAAAGCAGGCGCATACAATAAAAGGTGCTGCAGGAAATGTTGGAGCAACAGGAATTCAGACAGCTGCAAAAGAATTGGAACTGTTCGCAAAATCAAACGATATCGAAAAAATAAAAGAACGCATTCCGGAACTTGAGCAGCAGGTGCAAATCACCATTAATGCAATGAAGGAGTATATCACTTCCTGATCAATTTCACAATTTTAAATTATCCTAAACCCGATTTTTCCAGTTCTGCTTCCATTTTGATAATGAAAATGACCAAAAAACAACTATTTAATGGTATTTTATTTTACACTATTGTAGATTTAATGTTAATACAGTATTGTAAAACCTTATCATTGATCTCAATTAAAGGAGGTTCTATGCTTCCTGGGAAACTCCTCGTTACCGGAGTTCTCGCGACGTTACTCATTGGTGGATGTGTCCAGAAAAAGCCCCAGAGTCGTAAGAACACAACACAACCGCCCAAAACGGTATCAACCCCAGTCCTTAAAGATACAACTGATATCTTTGATGAATTTTACAAAGATGAAGCTGCATCAAAGTCGACACCGGAACAGTCCCCCGGC
>JBNKZD010000185.1:0-8634 GCA_050301235.1 Chitinispirillaceae bacterium
TCAGATGCCTCACAAAGAATATCGCCCCATGGAGAAACTACCATAGAATGACCATAGGAAGAATATGTTGATGCAACATTCCTGCCCTGCGAAACAGCTGCGATGAAAAACTGATTCTCTATAGCTCGCGCCCGCATCATAACTGTCCAGTGAGCAGGCCCCGTAACATTATTAAATACTGCCGGCACAATAAGCAGCTCAGCACCTTTTAGCGTAAAACTCCGGATTAATTCCGGAAACCGGATATCATAACATATTACAATACCAATTTTACCTAATTCTGTTTCTACAACAGGAGCTTCCGAACCCGGGGAGAAAACCAGTGACTCCCGTGCTCTCAGTTGTGGTAAATTTACATCAAAGAGATGACATTTATCATATTTAAGAACGACGTTCCCTCCGGAATCTATCAGATAGGAACGATTGTATATTTTCCCATCCTGCCTTACAGCCATCGATCCACTGCAAATATGTATGTTATTTTTTTGGGCACACACGGTGAGTTTCTCAAGAATCGACTCTTCATCACCAATTTTCTTTAAAATAGCGAGTAACTCATACGGATGATAAAACATTTCCGGAAGGATAGCAATCTCAGCATGTTCAGCAGCTGCCCTCTCTATCATCTCAATCGCTTTAACAAGCGAAGTTTGCTTGTTATAATCCGGTATCAGCTGGCAAAGAGCTATTTTAAATGACTTCATTTTTTAAAACGCAAAAGATATGACAAACGAGATAAGACCCAGAACTGCCGCACCTCCGCAGATAGCAGTCATTTTCAAGTCCTCATCCCGTTTTTGTTTTGCCTTATTCCAATCCTCTGATGTATACAATCTCATCTCTTCCTTATCAAGATTTGAAATATCTTTATAATGATCTTCAGAATTCAACAATTGATCTCCATAGTATGCACCAAAACCTCCTCCGCCAAGAGCAAGTACAATTCCTGTCACCCGGAAAAATGCCCGCAATCCCCTGTTACCATTATTTTCAGTTACTGGGGGTTCAGTACCTAAAGAAGGTTTTGATTCGGGTTCGGGTTCATTGACACTTACTTCTGATGGACTTGGTATGGAACTGGTAGATGCCGATTCATAGATAAAGCTGTATGGATCAGTAACCTCTTTACGCTCTCCTTTTACCGTGAAATCTGATTTTCCATTACTGAAGAACCTGACATCCTCAAGCTTCACATACTCTGTTTGTGAACGTATTCCATACACAGAATATTGAATCCTGCAGTTATTCAATGTTGTTCCTATTGCCCCATCATAAACATCGATTCCATTCCAGTCAAATGGTGCAGCTTTAACAGAGGAATTCATTATGTAGGTTTCATCATTTGCAGATGTAAAGACAAGCTGCTCACTTTCCGTACCAATAGCATACAGTGCGCCCTGCACATGCATCCCCGTAAACTCCTTAAAAAGAAAAACCGTCCCTGCCTGTATACTGACCGTTGATCCAGGAGAAACAAACACATCACCGGTTACCAGATATATTCCTTTTTCAATAACATCCGGCAAAACACCACTGAGCTGCGTTGCTTCATCAAGGGACACTAACTGCTGAGCCTGAGATACAGGCTGAATTATAAAAAGTAATGTGGTCAGTACTGCTATATACCTGAACATAAATTTCTCCATCACCTATGTAAGAAGGTTGTGTAATTTTCGTTACTACTTCAGTGCTGTATTTGTGTGCTGATCCTGCGAATCTCCTTATCAGCATCAATGTAGTATGAACTACTTACATTTGATCTTGACTGGAACTTAACATCAAACCATGCTTCCATGGCTTTTTGCGCTTTCAAGCTGTCGGGATTTTTATCATAACTCATGCTTAAAGCTTTAGCTTTCAGATAAAAACAACGAGTTCTTACTTCAGCAGGATCCATTCGTTTTGATGGCTTCTGCATAGCTTTTTCTGCATTTACCCGCGCCTGTTCCAGATTACCTTTTTTCAATAAAAATTCTGAATATACTAGATAGTATTCTGCATCATTGATAGGAAATTCTGTAAACATTCGCTCAGCATTTTTAAATTCACTACTCTTTACCAATCGCCAGAGTTCATCGATAATCTCCAGCTCCGAAAGAGATTCTGCAACCTTTTTTACACCTGCGTCTTTCCCTTGACTTGCAGATAAAACATCATTGGCAGGAGGCGCAACTTTTCGAACAGGAGGGACCTTTTTCATCGGCAGAGCATTTTTTGGTCTCCTGGTGCGGTCACTCTTCAACGGCTTTCCGCCTAGCTGATTTTCTATCAATTTCTGAGTGACTACCGGAGGAGGGCTACTTTCAACCTTCACTGGTGTGGTGAGGTTCTGCTCTTTTTGTTGTGCACCGGCAGATGCACTAACCTGAGAAACCGGTATCTTCGCTTTAGTATTGATATCTGATGGATGCTTTTTAAACATGAAAGGCAAAAGCACTATCAGCGCCAGTGCAGCAATACCTATTACTGCAATTTGAACCAGATTCGCTTTTTTATTCGCAAGTGGCTTTGATGAAATTTCATCACCGTTGAGAAAAAGTTGTAATATATTCCTGGGACTGTCATTTGTGTACGCAGAAAAGATCTTCTCAAGTTCCGCCATTACCTCCAGAACAGACTGAATCCGATCATCAGGTTTGACTTCCAGACACATCTCGATCAAGGTAATAACTTTGGGGGGCAGTTTTGGAGCAAAATCTCTGATAGGCACCAATACATGATTGCGACGTTTTTCAATCAAATCTTCCATCGATTGAGCCGGAAAAGCTTTTACTCCGGTAAAAAGCTCGTAAAGTACCGTTCCCAGGGAAAAAATATCTGTTCGTACATCAATTTCACCTGATGAAAGCTGCTCTGGAGCCATATATTGCAGGGAACCGGTGACAGTGTTTTTATCGGGATTACCAGTACTGTGCGTCGGAAGCGCAATTCCAAAATCGGTAAGTTTCACTATGCCCGTATTTGAGATCATAATATTGGCTGGTTTAATATCACAATGAATAACACCCTTATATTTTTTATCACCCAGAGTGTATTCATGATTATGAGCATACGCCAGCGCACGGGAGATAAAAATTCCAATCGCAGCAGCAACCGCAACTGGAAGAGCATCCCCATTTTTTCTTAATAGGTCTTTAAGGCTGTCACCTTCAATTTTTTCAATTTCTATGAACGGAAGATTATTCCATTCACCCACAGAATGGATTTCAACAATATTTGGGTGCCGTAATTTTGCTGTAATTTTCATCTCAGTTTCAAAACGCTGGATATTTTTTTCAACTGAGGTGGGATGCCATAGCTTAACCGCTCGATGAATCTCCAGTTTGGGATTCCAGATCTCATAAATTACGGCAGCGCCGCCTTTTCCCAATGTCGCAGTAACAATCCCGGAACCGATTGTCTTTGGCTCTTCCTGTTTTGGCAGTTCAGAATTTGGCCCTAAACTTGAAAGAGAAACTGTTTCAGAAAAAAGTTCTTCCATGCATCAGTATTTTCTTAGTGGTTCAAATTACTTTTTTCACTCAACACTTCTAAAATGATACACAATTTCGCGTACCATAGATAAGGACATCAACCTTTTACTCTTAATTTAACCGATTCAGCGCTTAAAATCCTAAAATTTTAGAACAAATCCAGTAAAAGAAGGTTAAATCGGAATGGATTAAATGAAATTCTCCTGTTGAGGATTTTTATAATGACTCCCATGAAGATTTTGGTATTCAAAACGATCTGAATATCCAGAAGATATGTATGAACGGGATACTATGCATACACTATAAAACCTGTCCGAGCTTAATATACTAAACTCAATTAAACTCTCCAATATCTTTTAAAGCCTTATCTAATAAATATTTATCTGGATTGATTTCTAACAGTATAGTAATTTTAAATACTTGGGGTGATTGTACATTCAAGCCTTTCAGGACCCTGAATAATGTCTGATCAGAAGGGTGAGTTAAAAGTGTACTTCATTACTTCTCAATGAAGCTGATATACAGGTTTCAAGTTCATACGGGTTTTAAGCATGTCAACTAAACTGCGGCAATATTTAATAGATGCATATGAAGCACGCCCTTCGGCAATTTTTCGTTTTAAAACAAATAAATCAATTCCAATTCAGATCGACGATCAGGATGATCTGGACAGAATAAATGAATTCTGCAACGTTTTCTGTAATGTAAAAGACAATGCAGAATTTACGATTGAACTGATTGGAAATTTTCCAATTTCCAGCGAAATTGCCGACCTGGCAGAGATTTACAACGGATATGCAGATCCTCTCAATGGAAGAGTGTATCTTGAATTAAGCCTGGAAAAAATTGGTGTTCTTACCGATCTTGCTGATAAAATCAGAAAAACATCTTTTCTGGGGGATAAGATTAACAATACCAACTGGCTTCCTATCTCTGCAAGAACAATCAGCTCATTATACCGGTTTGTCAGAATACTTAAAGAATATGTAAAAACAACACAGAGGAACAAAAAGGAAACTGTTGAAAGTAGAGTCTAGTCAGGTTGTTTTATAGAGACCGCTTTCTGATCGTATCAATTCCATGGACTGCACAGGCCTGAACTGCATATTGTAAATCACCGCTGAAACATTACGATCCTCAATTCCAAGCACCGCAAATGTCGGGGGCATGTTCTTCTCCATCGGTCCCTTCATGTGACCAGGATTACAAAACAGCTTTCCATCATCGAGCCGTAACTCTTCCTTATGGGTGTGCCCGAACAGAATAATATCAGAACGCCTGATATCTTCATCAGTAGCGTCCTTGTCTAAAAAATGCACCAGTAAAACAGAAAGACCAAGCACTGTTTCAAACACTTTGGCCGGTAATGATCCATTTTTATATCGCTCATCATAAACCCCCGGGACCTGAACAACATCAAGGTATGTGTCACTTAAATCCCCCAGGTCATCAAAATCATCACCAAGATGGTACAGTGATGATATCTTCTGCTTTGAAATCATCCATTCAATAGCATTATTCATGTATTCTCTGTTACGATGAGTATCACTCACAATTCCAATTTTCATAAGCACACCACCTGTTGAATAATACTATAGAAAGTTCAAGGTTCAAAAGTTCTAAAGTTCAGAGGTTCAAGGGTTCTTTCAATCGTCGTTCGACACTCAAACCTCATCCCTCGACAATCAAATCTTGTCACTTACACCCTGAACCCTGAATTTTACTCTCATATAGTCTGAAACTGTTGTTCCTTAACCTGTATTTTAGAAATACGGGAAAGCAGTTCATTATATTCTTTCAAATAGCGAATAGACTGAACAGCGACGTTTTGGGCTGTATATCCAAATTTTTCATCCAGGATTTTGTAGGGAGCCGATGCACCGAAACGCTCAAGACCAATCGACTTACCCAAAGGCCCAACCAGTGACTCAAAATTTAGTGGCAAACCAGCTGTAAGCCCCAGTACCGGAACACCGAATGGAAGTACCTCATCCTGGTAGTTGCGATCCTGTGCTCTGAACAGCCCTTCAGATGGCACCGACAGCACACGTACATTCAATCCATTATCTTTTTGTAAAATATTCGCACCATCGATCAGTGTCGCAACTTCCGAGCCATTGCCTAGAAGGATAAGATCCGGCTGACCTGCGCAATCTTTCACAATATATGCACCCTTATAAGCACGATTCGCATCCTGGAATCTGGACACACCAGCCGCTTCAGGTACAATATCCTGAATGTTCTGACGAGACAGAAGCAATGCAACAGGCTCATGTTGTGTTTCGAGTGCAATTTTCCAGGAAACAGTTGTCTCTGCACTGTCTGCCGGACGCAGAACCAGCATGCTTCGTTTACCTTCAAGATTTGCCATTTTTTCAAGCAACCGGATCTGAGTTTCCTGTTCGATTGGCTGATGAGTCGGTCCGTCTTCGCCCACCCGGAATGCATCATGCGAAAAGATATACTTTACCGGAAGCTCCATCAGAGCAGCAAGACGGAACGCAGGTTTCATATAATCCGAAAAGGTAAAGAACGTTGCACACACAGGGATGACTCCACCATGAAGTGCCATGCCGTTCATTACTGCAGCCATTGTCAATTCAGCAACACCTGCCTGAAGAAATGCGCCCGAAAAATCGCCTTTTTTGAGGATTTTTGTGTTTTTAAGGAATCCATCGGTTTTATCACTGTTTGACAAATCAGCAGATGAAACGATCATATTATCAACTGCAGATGCAAATACAGTAAGGACATTGGCTGAAGCTGCACGGGTTGCGAGTCCTGCTTTGTGACTGATCTTCTCCCAGTCAACAGCGGGTGCCTTGCCGGACCAGAATGAGTTCCACTTTGATGCAAGTGCTGCGTTATTTTTCTCCCACTCCTGCTGCAGCTTTTTCTGAGCTGCTGCCTGCTCGATCTTTTTCGCCCGGACACTGTCAAAAAACTGTTTTACTTCAGGGAAGATCACGAATGGATCATCGGGGTTTCCACCAAGATTTTTTACTGTTTCGGGGAATGAAGCACCTGCTTCTGAAAGCGGCATTCCATGTGTCGAAACTTTCCCTTCGAAACTGGTGCCGGATGCATCACGCGCCCCTTTACCCATAATTGTATTACCGATAATGAGTGTTGGACGGTTTTTCTCCGCCAGCGCATTGTTGAGAGCTGCACGGATCTGATCAAAATTGTGGCCATCAACAGTGATAACATTCCATCCCCACGCGACATACTTTTGTGCAGTATCCTCACTGGTAACATCACTGGTGGTTGATGAAAGCTGAATCCCATTTGAATCATAAAACATAATCAGGTTATTTAAGCCTAAATGTCCCGCGAGACGACCAACTCCCTGGGAAATCTCCTCCTGAATACCACCATCAGAGATATATGCATAGGTTTTATGTTCAAGCCATTCACCAAAACGAGCTGCGAGAAAACGTTCGGTAATAGCTGCTCCAAGTGCCATTGCATGACCTTGTCCGAGAGGACCGGAAGTGTTTTCAACACCACGTTTTACATCTACTTCTGGATGACCCGGAGTAACACTTCCCCATTGTCTGAAATTCTTTATATCTTCAATTGTATAATTCCCAGTTATGGTCAACATCGAGTAGAGCATTGGAGACATGTGGCCAGGATCAAGAAAGAAACGGTCACGGTTTGCCCAGCTCATATCTGTTGGATCATATCTTAGATATTCGGAAAACAGAATAGTGATAAAATCCGCACCCCCCATTGCACCACCTGGATGACCGGACTTTGATTTTTCTACCATTGAAGCGATCAGTAACCTGATGTTATCAGCTGATTTTTGAAGAATCTCATTCTGATTCATGTGTTCCCTTTCATTATTAAATCTGTATTCTTTTTAAAGCTGTACCCTTTTATTCAAAATAGATTACTAAAATAATTGATTTCAATGGTAGTTGCAATTTGCAAAACTGCTACAAATCATTTAAAAATTATATCAGATATATCAGCGATGGCATAAGATTCTGGTTGGGGTGAGTAGGTAGAATGTATTTGGGCGTTCCCCTTCGGGTCGTTCCCAATGCTATTGCATTAAGGTTTACAGCTGCTTCTGAAGGTGGCTTCGAGAGCCTCAGCCACCGTTGGCTGCGGCTCTCGAAGCCAACAAATATTGCGAAGAAAGCTTAAATCAATGACATTGCGGGTCGTTCCTCCTCTGGGCTACACTTCGTTTCGGTGTCCGAACTAACGCAATTTAGCGTGTAGTGGTAGTTACTAAATTGAAAGGATTTGCTCCCTGGTAATTTCTTTTTGAATAAAGGTCATTTAGAATTTTTGATGGATGTTTTTCGAATTTTGATTTTTCCATGAAGGAACTTTTAAACTCCCTGTCTGTTTCGATATATTACAGTCCCGATATATTTCAGGATTAAAATGTATTAATGCTGATTTTTATTGCAACAAATAGAAACCTTAGTATCTGTTCCAACCTTAGTTGTCTCGCTTATAACCCAAAAACTGCATCACATCGCTCAATCGACTGTTCCAATGCCTGTCTTAGAGCAACACCTATCAATGAAGTCCGGAATTTTTCATCATCATAATTAAACGGGACCCCCTTTAACTGAGCCCACTCATCATCAGTTTTTCGTTTCTGGGTTATCTCACCAACAAGGTTTTCTTCAGAGATGACCTTTTTCTCAGCTGCATCAACAATTTCCAGTCTGATTTTAACATTAGCGGTCAGAGTTTCACTATATTGATCCCCTCTGACAGATAGAGCACCTTTTGGTGTCAGACTGAATGTTTCAATTGTACCGGTAACGATGTATCGTGTGTTGTACTTGTAGGCATCAGCCAGCAGATCAGAACCGGCGGTATCAGAATAGGAGATATTCATTCGCGGATGGTGCTCTTTGATTACCTCAACAAACGCCTGAGGAACCTGCTGTTTAATATTCCAGTGGCCTTGATAACCGGAATTATCAGTAAACGACACAACAACACACTTTTCATCGAGCTTGCCGCTTAAAATGACAAAATCTCTCCTGGCTTCAACACGCTGTTTCTC
The DNA here is from genome assembly GCA_050301235.1 of Chitinispirillaceae bacterium. Taxonomy (GTDB): domain Bacteria; phylum Fibrobacterota; class Chitinivibrionia; order Chitinivibrionales; family Chitinispirillaceae; genus JAFGIN01. Next base: position 8,515 of record JBNKZD010000185.1, read on the forward strand.
AATTTCCTGATCGATTACAGGTGGTGGAACCCACATTTTGATTGAGTCAAGATCTTCACTGAGCACCGCAGTCGGAACTATCGGATCAGTATTTGGGGTAATTACCGTTTTAAATGCTGC
>JBNKZD010000186.1:0-4095 GCA_050301235.1 Chitinispirillaceae bacterium
AATCTGATTACGGTTAGGCCAAATTACCCCGGGTGTCATCAATAAAATGGTGATATCAGTGTCGGGCAGTACAGGCAGTTCCTTTGCGTTGGGGTTACCCACTTGCAGTATAAGAGGCGTTATCCCCAGTTCCCGAAGTTCAGACATTCTGCCTGAACTTGTGGTTGTACCATACACTTCATTGCCTTTCTTTACCAGGGACTTACCAAGGGCAGTTCCCAGCCAGCCGCATCCAAGGATACCTATAATTTTTTTTTCTGATGTAGAATGCGAATCTGACATTTTAATGCGTTATAGATGTAATAATGGGTGAATTTTAGCTTATTTCTTACTTATTACGTATAATTTGCAGAAGATTATGCTTATTTAGAAATTCTTGTAAGGTGAAAAATTTTTTTAACTGATCTAACCATGTCAAAACGTTTACTATCCCTGTTGGTATTAGGGGTATTTTCAGTAGGAATCTATTTTCTGATCCCCTTTATCCAGGGAGAAGCAACGGAAAATCCGGTTCAAAATCCTGAGGTCCTGTCGATCGCTGAGGCCATTGATACAGTTGTTGCCGAACCCCCCACATTATATGGGATCAGCATTGAGTCCATGACCGTCATCGAGGATAAAGTAAAACGAAATCAGAATATTTCTGAGATCCTCTCAGCATACAATGTTTCATCACAGACCATTTTTGATCTGGCGAACAAGTCTAAAGAGGTATTTGATGTTCGTAAAATAGCAGCGAACAAAAAGTATACACTTATTTGTGAGCAGGATTCACTTAAGACAGCAAGGGCGCTTGTATATGAACACAATCCAATTGAATACGTGATCTTTAATCTTAAAGACAGTGTTTTTGTGGAAAAGAAGGCTCGGGATGTGGAAATGGTGGAAAAAACTGCGGCAGGCGTGATTGAATCCAATCTGTCTGTAACCATGCAGGAGTTGGGGCTTTCGGCGGCACTTACAGACCAGTTTGTAGACGTGTTTGGCTGGCAGCTTGATTTCTTTGGACTTCAGAAAGGCGACAGGTTCAAGGTTATTTATGAAGATAAAATGGTTGAAGGGACTTCCGTTGGTATCGGAAATATCAAGGCAATATATTTCCAGCATTACGGGAATGATTACTACGCCTTCAACTTTGACCAGGGTTCCGGGATCGATTATTTTGATGAAGAAGGAAACAGCCTGCGCAAAGCATTACTAAAATATCCGTTGGAATTTACACGGATCAGTTCAAGATATTCAGGCAGCCGGTATCATCCTGTTCAAAAAAGATATAAGGCACATCGGGGAACCGACTTTGCCGCCCCAAGAGGAACACCGATCAGATCGGTTGGAGATGGGATTATCGTGGAAGCCCAGTTTAAGAAATATAATGGCAACTATGTAAAGGTGAAACATAACAGCACCTATACCACACAGTATTTGCATATGTCTAAAATTGCATCCGGAATTAAACCGGGCACCAAGGTGAAGCAGGGTCAGACTATAGGATATGTGGGAAGTACGGGTCTTGCAACGGGTAATCATTTATGTTATCGATTCTGGAAGAATGGTGTACAGGTGGATGCCCTCAAGGTTGATTTGCCTCCTTCAGAACCTATTGTGGATGCAAATAAGGTTTCATTTTTTCATCAGCGCGATCAGCTGATGGAGCAGCTTGATGCGATCTCAATGCCGGAAGAAAAAGTTGAAGTACTGGCCAGTATGAAATAGCAACAAGAACATAAAATTAAGGAATAGCAAGGCAATAATTGTCTTGCTATTTTTGTTTACACACTAGGTGACCATGAGAATTTTGCCAGGAGTTTTTTTGTCAATTTTTCTTCTCTGCGCTTTTTCATTGAAAGGGCAGAAGGTTACATTGGTCATGAGCGGCGGGGGAGCCAAAGGCCTGGCTCATGTGGGAGTCATCAAAGCGCTGGAAGAAGAAAATATTCCGATTGATTTCGTTGTTGGCACATCCATGGGCGGAGTTATCGCGGGTTGTTATGCCGCCGGCTATTCAGCGGCAGAGATTGAAGAGATCATGACCTCCGAAGATTTTATCCGATGGGTAAATGGCGAGCTTGAGCCCGGCTATAATTATTATTATAACAGGTACGACAAACATCCGTCTGTACTGGAAGTAGATTTTAGCCTTGACAGCACCTTTCATGCCTCTTTCCAGTCCAGTCTTGCAAGTGATCTGTCACTCAATTTCGCGCTTGCAGAGAAATTAGCGCAGCCCTCCATGATTTCGGATTATAACTTTGACAGCCTTTTTGTGCCGGCGAGAATTGTAGCATCTGAAATTTTTACTCAAAGCGAGGTGATTTTGCGTGATGGTTCGCTGGCTTCCGCTGTCAGGACATCTCTTTCAGTTCCGTTCTTTTATAAACCCATTCGGATTAATCGTAAATATCTTTTTGACGGAGGAATCTATAATAACTTTCCTGTCGATGTTGCTCAGAAGGAATTTGAAGGGGATGTAATCATTGGCGTTAATGTTTCTTCCAAAGTATACAAGGATTACCCCTATGCAACAGATGATGAGCTGATCAATAAGTCTTTGTTGTTTATGCTGCTGGATAAATCTGACCCATCCAGTATCCCGGAAAACAGCATTTACATTGAGCCAGACCTGACCGGATACACCTCCTTTGATTTTAAAATGGTAAGGAGCCTTATAGACAGTGGATATGTCTCCACCAAACGAAAGCTTGAGGAAATAAAATCAAAAATTCCATCAAGGGAGACGCTTGAAGAAAGAAATGAAAAACGTAATGAATTCTGGTCAGGGGAAGTTCCATTTAATTTTTCAGGGGTTGACTTCAACGGGTTTAACCGGAAGCAGCGAAATTATTTAAGCAAACTTTACGAAACAGATAAAAAGGAGGAGCACACTTTCGAAAGCATCAAAAAGGGATATTTCAGGATGGTTTCAGAGCCCTATTTTCAAAATATATATCCTGATATACATTATAATAAGGAGGACAGTGCTTTTCGCCTCGTACTTAATGACCGTCCCCGAAGTAACCTGAAGGTTCAGCTGGGAGGTGTCATCGCTTCCAGAAATATATCACAGGTATATCTTGGTCTGAAGCATTATTATTTTGATGATTACCTGCTCAGGACATCGCTTCATTTTTACGCCGGAAATTTTTACAAGTCCGGTCAACTGAAAACGAGGCTTTTACTTTCCGGTCTCTATCCATTTTACATCGAGCCCGAACTCACATTCAACGCATGGGACTTTCTGGATGATGATGACCTTTTTATTCAGGATCGTAAGCCAACAATACTTGACAGGATTGACCGAAAATATGCCTTGAATGTGGGGTTTCCGGTAAGTTCTAAATTCAAGGGGGTAATCCAGGTAGGGCATTTCAATAATGAAGATCGCTTTGCGGCCACAAATGAATTCACTTCGGGTGACACCCTCGATTTCATGCAGGTTAAAGGGTTGCGCGCCGGTATTTATTTCAACCGTGATGAACTGAACCGCAAACAGTATGCAAATGAAGGCATTGCGATGCATTTCTCACTTGATTATTTTTCGGCCAGTGAGAATTACATTCCCGGAAGTATTTCTGAAACGCCACCAACACGTGCGGATCATCGTTTTATACGCCTGAAAGCCAGGATAGAACAGTATTTCCGTAAGAAAAATTACAGCACAGGCTATCTCTTTGAGGCAGTCCTTTCCAATCAACCGGTTTTTGCAACCAATCGTGCTTCAGTGTTGTATGCCCCTGCATTCGAGCCTATCATGGACAGCAGAACCCTGCTGCTTCAAAACCTGGTTGGATACAATTATATGGCCGCCGGATGGAGGAATGTTTTTATCGTTTCCGATATGCTGGAGTTTCGCCTCGAAGGTTATATGTTTAAAGGACTTGATGGCTTCAGGCCAAATGATGAGCAATTAGCCCCTTCCGCAAAATTTAACCGTGCAATAAAATTCGCAGCGACGGGCGGTATCGTTTTACACAGTCCGCTCGGCCCTGTTAGCCTCAGCGCAAATTACTATGATGATGAGGAAAATCAATTTGGGGTATTATTGCATGTTGGATATCTCCTCTTCAATAAAAAGTCCTGGGAGTAAAATGCCCTGAT
>JBNKZD010000187.1:0-24000 GCA_050301235.1 Chitinispirillaceae bacterium
TGTAACACAACCCCTTTATTGTCAATACTGGCAGTACCTGAAATAAACATATGTGAGCGATCACCAAATCTGACCCGTAACCCTCGCTCAAATGTCACACCGTACAATATCGTAGGAGACATATGCGAAGTAGCTTCCATACGGATTATCTGCTCCGGCGCAAGATTGCTGATTGAAAGTGAATCTACGGTAACCAGATGTTCCGGTAACCTGCCGCCACCCTCGATCCCTGTACTGGCAAGATATCTTGTATCATTAGTTAAACCATGATCGGTAAAATATTCCCGACGGGCCCGCACCATGTTTGAATAATGATTATCAATATCCCTGACATAGATCCAGGTTCGTATTGTATTATCGAGTAGTTTCATCCCATTTTTTTCGATGACGGCATTAATATTTTTAAAAATCACATCAGTCTGACGATACGCATCAAAAACTTCACCGTTGCAATAATTTGCTGTATAAAGTAATGAATAATTTTCCCCACGAAATACACTGGTACAGCCAGGATCATTTGCACCAGCTTTCAGAACAGAAGAAGAGAGTACTTTAAAATCCGGGTTTCGGATGTGGTGTGAAAACAGCGAAACAGGCCCCCCGTCAACCGGCTTTTCTTCAATGATCGACAAAACACCATTTCTGAGCTTTTTAAGTAGTCCTGAGTTTTCAATTTGCCCATTCTGGTTCACATAATCACTTAAAAAAAGACGCCCGAAGATTGTAGTTGAATCGCTTAAACCGATGGCACCAAGTGCAGTAATATACTCTTTCTCTATCTGCTCCAGAGCCGATGCAAAACTATCCCCTTCTGACGATCGAATAGCTATGTAAAACTCCTCACATCCATCATTTGTAGCAAATGATGAATATTTTGTAAGTTCACTCAATTGGCTGAATTTTACAGTTTTCACAAGTAGTCCTCTTGAATTTCTAAAAATTTATGAAACCAGCAACAATTTTTGATACTCTTAATTATACTTTTTTTTTTTCATCTTTGCATGTTTTAACGACACAGGCATTGAAAGACCTTTAAATTAATGTTCGCAAATGAGTATAAAATTAATCTTCTACCATTGAATTGTCTCTACCCACGGCTTCCTTTGATGATCATTTTTCAGGGTAACCAGATACATTCCATGAGCCAGACTCCTGCTTACCTGAAATGATCCCTTACCTTCAACCTGTCGACTGGTGATCAACTTTCCATTACAATCAAACAATGATATCTCAGTTTCACCAATACAGGGGATCACATAAAACAGATTTCCACCGGCAATTCTACTTATCTGCGGTTTAAAAGTGCTTTTGGGGTGTATCTGAAACTGCATGATATTGACGGTAGTATCCGGGAACTTCCACCCATCGATTACTTTCACACTTGCAATTTGTGTCGGGAATGATGAAGGAAGCGCTCCGACAACTGATCGATCAGGTTTGATTTCAACCACTGATGCTCCTGATCCGGTCCCATGTCCACCCCAGTTCGTAATGATAGTATTCCCATTGGGAAGACGCTGCGCTTCAGAACCGAACCCGATAACCAGACCACTTACTTTCTGTGTTGAATTATTGACTTCCCATATTTTTGTTCCACTACCATCAAATTCAACAAATCTGCAATCTCCACCGGTACCTGTTAGAGTATTGCCATTTTCCAGACGACTTGCAAAATATCCTCCAGCGGAAAATTCACGGACAAGCTTTCCGGTTGTATCATATTCAAAGGAACGATACAGATCCATTGATGAAACAAGGTAAGTATTCTGCGGTGTTTTCCTGATCTGACGCCATTTACCATGAGTCCCTCCACCCTGATTTTTTAAAGGAATACGCCGCCATTCTTTTTTAGTGGTATCAACTTCAACTATAAATGCTGTATCCTGAAAACACTCTCCAATAAGAAACTTACAGCTGCCGCCTTCAAGAGGCTGACATGAGTGGACTTCGCCAGTCTGATTGTTCCTCTTTGGGGTAGGCCGGTCCCAAATTACTTTATTCGTGCGTACACTTACAATTCGAATACCCCACTGATACGAATAGATAACATTCCCATTTGGTAAAAGCCAACAGTCATTTTTCTGTCCATTGCCAGCTTCAGCTTCATCATGTTTCCATGCAATTTTACCGGTTGAATCAATAATACCAACATAGTTAAGACCGGTACCTGAAACCAGTAAAGTGTGCTTTATTGTCGGGGTCGCAGCTTGTATTGCTGAAAAACTTAATAATAATAAATTCAGCAGAAGAATTTCCAATCTGAAATTAGCATAACTTTTTTTCCCAGATATGTTCATGATATTCCTGTTATTCATGTTATCGGGTAAAAAAAGTAATCGTTTCTCACCAGCTATAACAGTTTTATTTGATGTATGATAGAATTGATTACTTACCCATTGAACCAAAGTATTCTGTAATTTAGTTTTTTCCTTCATCATTTCACAAATTTTGTTCTTTTTTCCTTAATTACCGTAAACAACTGTTCCAATTTTTAGAACAGATGTTTTCAGATAAGTGAATGACTCAGGCACTAATTAGATAATTAATCATAAATCTTTATTTTCAAAAGACTTACAGCATTCGAAACACCTCTCCTTTTAATAACACCAGGGATGTTTTTACCCGAAATTTGTTGTATCAACCGACCATGCAGGTCATAGAGCGAAACAACCATCGACTTCCCTTCAGGACAGAAAGGTATAGGAATCTTCCTCGATACAGTTTTCAGAGAATATTCATGGTTTTTACTACCGATTTTTGACAGGGTCGGTTTTGTTGTCTGAACATTTACAGGAGCAACAGTAATCAGATACCTGCCCTTCGGAACAGTACCGAAACTTGTCTGCCTTGTAAAGGTCGAGCACGACACTGCTTTCATGTTTTCGTCATATACATAATAACCAGTCCCTCGAATCACACACCTGCTTCCCTTTTTGGAAAGAACTGAAGCTGAAACAAATTTCGAACTCTTCCAGGTAAAATCGATATCAAAACCCCCGCGTGCACATAATCCCTTTATAGATCCGGCCGGCCAAGATAATGGAAGCGCCGGAAGAAACACTATTTCACCAAGGTGCGATTGAAGCAACATTTCTCCAATACCCGCGGTTGCCCCAAAATTTCCGTCAATCTGGAATGGCGGATGTGCATCAAGAAGATTCTCATACACTCCTCCACCATTACTCATGTCTGTTCCGGTAGATGTTGTCAGATTAAGTGCATTCTGTAACAATGTTTTTGCATGATTCCCATCAAGTAATCGCGCCCAGGTACAGATTTTCCATGCCCGTGACCAGCCAGTTCCTCCATCACCACGATCTACAAGCGATACTTTTGCAGCATCAGAGAATGTCGTATTGATATAGGGTGATACCTGTTTTCCCGGATAGACACAAATCAGATGCGAAATGTGCCGATGCTGCTCATTTTTAATATCGTTCTGGTATTTCCACTCCCGCAGTTGACCATAACTCCCGACCCGCAGCCCGGGATCAAGTTGATTTAATTTTGTCTGCAAAGTAGCTCTGAACTCTGGATCGACATTTAAAATCCGGCTTGCCTCGATTGTGTTGGTAAACAAATCCCAGATAAGAGTTTGTGCATAGGTGGTTCCTTTTTCCCTATAAGGGTTTCCATGCTCCGGTGACCATGAGTTCGGCGCCACAAGCTTCCCATCTGAATCAGTTACAAGTGTGCTCACCCAAAAATCGCAGGCACTTTTCATGACCGGATACGCCCTTGTCGATAGATAGTTCGTATCCAGAGTAAATGTATAATGATCCCATAGATTCATACAGTACCACGCAATACCCTCGGAATTTATTTCCCAGTTGGAAAAACCGAAAATATTGTGCTGTGTATAAATAGTAAAACCTTTGGCTCCTATCGCTGCTGCGTAATTTTTCCAGCCACTCTGCTTGACTGCTTCATTATATACCCACTCTGCAAATGGTATAAAACATTCATTCAAATTTGTAAGATCGGTCGGCCAGTAATTCATCTCTACATTGACATCACTATGATAATCACACCCCCAAGGTGGAGAATTACTATTGTTCCATATTCCCTGAAGGTTTGATGGCAGACCTATTCCACGTGATGATGCAATGGTGAGATAGCGCCCATACTGGAAATACAACACATCAAGTGCCGGATCTCTGGTGCCGCTGTTATACTGTACAATAAGATCTTTCGTCGGTATAGTCGGCTTTGTATCTTCGAGATTCAGTGTTACCCGATCAAATAACGGTTTGTAATTGTCTATATGGTTCTTTTTCAGCACATTGAACGGTTTTGCAGATGCATCTGTTATCTGCTTTGAAATTCTTGCATGAAGTCCCGACCCTTTATAGGTTGCACTTGATGCATCGAAATCGGTTCCACCTGCCAGAAGAATCGTCACAGCATCAGCATTACTCACCGTAATTTTGTCTACTGAAGCAGTAACAGTTCCCCCCTCATTGAGCACAGATACCTGTGCTTCATAGGATAACAATTGAAGATTCCCGGAAATTGTGATTGTGTTTCCAGTTACGGTTTTTGTGCCGGCATGTACATTGGTGATACCAACAGAGAAACTTAACTTACCTGAACTGTTGGTAGTCAAACGTGTAACAATTACATTATCCGGAAAACTTGAAAAGTATTCACGAGCATACTCCACCATACCAATAGTATATGATACTTTTGCAACAGCTTCTTCAATATCGAGTTCTCTTCGATAATTACTTACTGAAGTCACCCCGCTGAAATCAAGATACAGGTCTCCAAAATTCTGGTACGATCCATAATTTGTTTTATTCCCATTCCAGACTGATTTCTCATTAAACTGAAGATGTTCCTGATCAGGGCCGCCAAAAACCATTGCCCCTAATTGTCCATTACCTATCGGTAGTGCAGATGTCATCCAATTGGTTGCAGCCTGACGGTACCACAGGACCAGCTTATGCTCCGGTGGACCAGCCTGCCCACTGTAGGTGACTGCGGCAGAACAGCTGCAATATTCCTTCGAAAGAACCGCTACAGATAGCAAAACCACCAGCATCTTTATTCTTCGCATGTGTTTTCCCTTTTCAATGCTTCCCGGAATTAAAGGATTTTCTGAATAGACACTATTCTGGAAAAACTTGAACTGTCTAACTTTTACCCATCTATTTCTGTGTGCTTTTCATGCATTATTATTATTGAATTGTAAATCGCTTCTGAAGCGTCTGTTTTTCCATCGTAACAGTTACCAAATAAGTACCAGTACACATATTTAATCCAATGCTTCTCTGATCGATAGATGCAATCCCAGCATGCACCGGAACATTGTTTATTCCAGCGATAAACTGCCCTTTAACATTGTATATTTTAAAATCCAGGTTATGAATATTATTCCGGGGATTTATTGATACTACGAATATTCTTCTGTCCATTGAACCGGTAACTGTAATATCAGGCACTGTTTTGATCTTCCGATCACCAACGACTTCTTTTGATTCAATTGAAGTAATCCCTTCAAACCGCGCTCCATCGAACGGGACTACAATAACTTTACTGTTGTGGTTATCATTTCCCTTATCCTGATCCTTTTCAACATCTATTGCAGCAAAAGTGAGATACTTGAGAATGCCATTTTCCTGATAAATACCAGGACGCTCCAGTTTTGTCCACTTGTTTTTTGTACCATCCGTATAACGAAATGCGGTGTCATTCATGCCCGTATACGCTTCACCTTCAACCTTCCAATTGGTAAAACCATCATTTGAAGTCATAAATATCGCTTTTTTCGATGACCAGCTATTGACAGTGCAATAATATCTATTTCCTGTCCGCCAGAGCACAGGATCTTCCCAGTTATTGGTATTATATCCAGCCAGATTCATCGGCCAGATTCTGTCGGTCTTTATAAGATAAGGTCCAAGAATCCCTTTTGTGCTGTGCATCACAAAACCATCACGTGTTACAATCATTATACGAGCCGTCTTCACGTATACAGATACTCATGTTCGATTCTATTTTGTAACTGCCCGTATTATGCCCATTTTTATCTACTTCTACATGTCCCTGGTATTCAAACGGACCATTGGGATCAGTAGCAATAAAAATTGAAGCCGGCACAGTCTCACTTACCAGAACCGCATAGCGCCCATCAAGCAGTTTGATCGCTGTGACATTGTGACCTTTTCCATTATTCCAGGTATACAAAGGACCTTTATCAACATACGGTCCCGTGATCGAATCGCTGATCGCATGAACCGCTGTCGAACCCCACCATCCATCGTGACCAGCACTTTGATCCCAGCGGCTGCAGTATAAGTGGTATTTGTTATCACTGCCTTTCAGGATCGTCCCGTCCCAATAGCTGTATTTTTTACAGGTTGTGTCTTCAATACCATTGTGAATTTCACGAGGAATAATTCCGGGTGCCCCCCAGATACCTGTTTGTTCCAGTTTGTCATAAATGGGCATTGGTAAATAATAATCCATCATGTTTCGTCCGGAAACTGTAGCAGCAAACCCTGGAGTAACTGTGGCTGTGATGAATACAGCAGTTAATAAAACCGTTTTCAAAACATGTCTGTTTCTTTCCATAACACTATCCTTTTTAAAAGCATCTATACAGCAGCAATTATTTTCAATACTGTAAAAATCTATCCTGAACCATCTGGTTCATATAGCAGAGTTTTATCCAGTCAGCAGATCGAGCCACACCAGAAATGGTTACTTCATCGATTGCCCCCTTGAACGGAAGAAAATTTTCCCCGTTAAACGGTACTGCACAACGGCCGATCGAAAAATCCGTACTATTCTGAAGCGTCTTCTTCCCATCGCAAACAATTCCTACAGTGTCAATGCAAACTCCGTCAATAAAAAAGGATAACTTTCCTCCATTTCGTACACCTGCAATATATTTCCACTGTGCCATTACTACCGGCAGACAACGCATGTCCGTGGTAGCCCGTATGTCATCATACTCGTGAATTGCCAGCATGTTTGCTGGTGTACTTAAAGCGCCTTTCACACGAAGGGAATACTGATCATGTCCTTTGCCGGCAATAAATGAATCATCTCCATACACCGTGTCAACCATCACCCATGCAGAAAAAGTGTAGGTACCATTTCTTGGGAAATTCAGTGAAGAATTTCCACTTCCCTGCATTACAATACCATTGTCAACTCCATTAAAACGTAACGCCTGACCAATCATACCATCGATTACTGATGGTGCTGTTGCTGAAGGGTTACCGTCATAATGATAACAGGTGGCATCAACAATTTTTTTAACACCGCTTTCACCCAGATGCCACACGCCCAGATAGCCGTTTCCAGTGTCAAATACCATTTCGGGGCTTGATACAGATTCAACTTTTTTATTTCCCCAATACATCATCATGTAATGACTGCTGTCATTACCATATATTGTGTCAACATTCACCCAGACCTCTGCAGCATTACCTTCACTATCCCACTGCGCGATTTCAAAAGATAAAGGAATATTATTACCTTTTGAAAAACGAACATCGCTGCCTTCACCTGCAGTCTGGCTGAAATCAAAATTCTCAGAATTCAAGCGCACCAGCACGGGAAAGTGGATGATATCTCCACTAATCCCCGCACCTGTTATAGTAGTATTGAAATAGATCTTACGGGAATATTGCCACAGTGAGTAATCGGATATAGCTATTGTATCACTACTATACACTCTGATATTGCTTGATAGGATTCTGTCAGTATTAGTGATGTATGATCGAAAGCGCACTTCAGGGATAACTCCTGATGGAACACTGGTGAGCAGTGCTGTATTTCCTGTAAACTTTGAACAGAGCGTTGTTCCTGGAATATATACATGTGATGAATTCATATTTCCTGTATCGTAAATAATGACTGAGACATTCCCGGGCACTGTAATAGTAAGTGGAGAAACATGCTGGGTATCATCTTCTATTATATCGATACCGAAGTGAAGCGCCATTTTTCCCGAGCCATGAACGACTTCAACATTATATCTGTTTTTCGCTGATACTTCCATACTGAAACCACCATAAACATTTGTTGTGTCTATCAATGATTGAGGTAATGGAATATCCGACCCAGGATCATATTCCAGAGGAATCAACATTACTCGCGCACCAGAAACCGGTACGCCAGAGTCTACGACCATCCCACTGACAACACCATTGCCACTTTGAGTGATAGTACCAGCAACCTGTTCAGTACAATTAATCATAAAAACAGCAACTGAAAATATCACACAAATCAAAGTCATCTTTTTATGCCACATTGTCATTATCCTTGTGAGATATATCAGCTGATTTTATTAGAGGAAAAAACTGAAAATTCATCTGGTAAACGCTCTTTGACTGATTTGTATCATCAACCACCATTGAGATGATCTCTTCTTTAAAAATCCGGATCCTCTGCTTAATACGCTCAATGCACTCTTCAGAAACCCCCATGGTGAGCCCACTGATTTCACGTTTTTCAACCGGAACTGTTTCAAGACTTTCCCGCGCCCGATCGATCATTTCAAGATTAAAATTCCTTATTGACAAAGTCAGCATCTCATACTCAGATGATATCGCTTTATCGGTAACCCGCAACGTTCCATGTTTATCACGTTGTACCAGATTCAAACGTTCCAGCAATTTCAGAGATTGATTTACAATTTTTGGACTTACTGCTGGCTGAAGGGTGTCGCCAATCCATGATGGATCCTCCTTGAAAAAGGGTAAGGAGATAAGTTCACGAATTGCAGAATGATACCAGTGCGAAAAGTACTCATATTGATCAACAGCGATGAAACGAAGTTTCGATTGACCACGCAACCGGATAATACGTGAAAAGGCCTCGTTTTTAGGTGTATGCGTTTTGGCACGTTCAAAATCGACTAATGCAAGAAGATATTCCGTTTCCCGGGCATTGAGCTCCATCCCTTCTGCATACTTTTTTGCCACCGCAGGGGTGATTCGTCGTTCACCATTCATCACTGCAATAAGCAGACTTGCAGAAACCCCGGAACGCTGCGCAAGATAGCGATAGGAAAAAAATTTTTTAGTAGCTTTAGAGTTCTGATAAAAAGCTTTGAAAAACTGATGGTAATCAGAAAAATCAAAAATAGAAACACCATTATTCACCATAATATCCACAAGATACTCTAAATTTTACCATTCAAAGGTGAAAGATTTTATAAATTCAACAATTATGTGAACATTTCAAACTTTAAATTATTGATTTTGAAATAGTTATGTTTTAACTATTTTTGTGAACAGTTTTTTTGTGAACATTTCCAAATTATCCTTCTGAATGACTTTTTTCTCTTAAAAAATCTTCTGGGCGTTCCCCTATCGGGTCGGGCAGCTCTCTGCCCTTATTGGTGGGCAGGCTTATACAAACGGTAAAGCATCTTTAACATCCTTTAACAATAACAATATTGAACAGCAGATTACAGATCTGTATAGCAAGTTATTTAATAATATTAAGCCTTTTTTCACACACAATTCTTCACCAGCGCTTAATAATAAAAGACCTTGAAACTGATGGTTGTTATAAGGGTGGTGCCTTTTAGAACCTCTTGCCACAAGCGACGGATGCCCTCTGCATTCAAATTTTAAAGGAAATAAGTTCAAGACAGTGGGATCGCATTGAAATTTCATTGTCTTCTGTATAACCGTCTCCAGCCCACTGTCTTGCCCACAGCCTACTTCCGTTTCGTATCAATCTTTACATACACTCCAACAGGCAATTTCGTCGCAGCTCCGCCTGGCATCATGGTTTTCCCGAGAATATTAACTACACTCCCGGATCCATTCAGTAACTGTTTGTTTCCGGATCCACCATAAACAAACCGCTGGAGTCTTTGGCGGTTCGTTTTTGCAACATTCATCTGGCTTGCGTTCCTGTCTGCCGGATTGATTGCTACAGGCTCCTGGTATGAATTTGGAACTTTGAAACAGAATCCACCGTTAGTGTTAACCGCAATCGAAACAGGAGTTGATGGATTAATCGAAATGGATTGCTTTGCTGCTGTCCGTTGGGTTCCTGTGGAATCTTTGTAGAGATCAACAGTATAGTTTCCCGATTTCAGGAAACTTAATGAAAACTGCATCGTTTTCGCCTGAACAGCACTTATTCCCGCAATGTACCAGTCATTTCCTTTCAACCGCGCCATGATGACATACTCTCCGGGGACACCATCAATAAAATGAATATCATCCCAGGCACTTGGAACCTCCTTAAGAAATGGTTTACCGACACAGCTATTGTACCCTTCCGGACGGTCAGCAAAATGCTGTATGCCCGATTCGTAAATCACTGATGTCGCAATTTCGTGAGCATCTGTTGACGTGCGTGTCGAACCGCTTCCATTAGTGAGCTGTCCCAGTGTAAAGAGAACCGGTGTGTGGTCCATCGGACCGATAACATTACGTGTGAACGGAAGCATACAGTCATGTTTTGTTCCCGGGTATCCACGTCCGATGTATTCATATCCTTTAACACCTTCGTAAGTCATGATGTGAGGCCATCTTCTCCGTTGACCACGAGGTACTGTACACCCATGAAAAGTAACCATCAACTTATTAGTGGCGAGATTTTTTGCAGTCATATCAAACCATTTCATGATATTGTTATTGTAGTTAATACCATCACCACCATAAATAAAATCGATCTTGAGCCCTTTCAATCCCCATGTATGACATTGCGGAAATATCGTGTTTTGCTGTGTCTGTGAGGGCACTTCAGTGTAATTGTACCAGAGTTCATCACCTACCTGTTTTTGCTCACCATATTTACAGAGGTCCGCTACCTGCGATTTGGTAAAATTCCAGTCTGTTAAATTATACTCCCACCCCATTGAATTTGCAAAATCGATATAACGTTTCTGTTGATTCATATCACCGGTCTCCTGCGAAAGCCAGGACCATGCACTTCGCCCCGATTTGATCCAGCTGATATCGGTCAACTCACACGGTGGGTTGAGATTTTCCACAACTGAAGACTCAACGATTGGACCCAGGGTGGTTCCAACAATTGCAACACGCCAGGGAAGCATCCATGGCAGAGAACCGGTAACTGCACCTTGTCCACTGGGAAATGCTATCTGATACACATTTTTACTTGCTGTTTTTGAAGCATAATGACAACCGGTGTAGTCGCCATACACAGCAGCTTCAGTAACAAGCGCCCAGGCATTAGCTGATGGCTTGAATAAAACAGGAATACCATATCCGGCAGCAGCACTGCCTACACTGAACTTGTCATAGGTAGCTTCGTCATCATTTGGCTTATGCCCCCAGCCAGTTGCTCCTGATGCAAACGTAAAACCTGTTACTTCACCGGTTACCTGAGCGTTCCCGCTTCCAAGCAGCTCCGAACGTACCGCTGCAGCCTCATTGTATGCACGAAAATGAAAAGCGACCTGACGATTATTTCTATTTGCAAATATTAAAATCATCTGTTTGCAATTATTATGGTATGATGAACGCTTTCCTGCTGGAAGTGTGTAGGTTTCATCTATGGTGGAATCTGATTGTTTCACAAAGGTCAGATCTGTGATATAATCCTGATCATTTGTCTTAACACCAACTGGTGACCAGTCAACAACAGCATCTGCTCCCAAAAGGACACGGAAATAACAGTTCTTCTGTCCAGAGGCAATACTGGAGATAATCTCCTGCTTTACTTCAATTTTCAACGTCGAATCCGGTGACTTTACTGTCCAGGTTTGCGCCCATGTTCCAGCAACACAAAATAACAGTGCCGCTGATATTTTTTGAATCGACTTACCAAAACCCTCACATTTTCCTGACCAGCAATTAACAAGCATCCTTTTCTCCTGACTTTTCATATATTACTTCTCCTTTTTTATTTTTCAAACACCAGTAACTTGTCATCCACTCTCTGATTCATATAGCTGAGTTTAATAAAGTCCGCAGATTTCACTTTGCGATATAGACGAACTTCATCTATACAACCTATAAAACTGAACTCTTTCTTTCCATTTGCATGCTTTCCTATATAGGTATTCTGACCAACACCGGAATAGTTCACCGGGCTGCCAGGATCATTTCTTGTCCCTGAGGGAATACCATCGATATACAAATTACTCATAAATGAAGCACCGTTGAATGAAAACGCCACAAAATGCCAACCTGTTTTCTTTAAAAATCGACCCGATCCAAGATGATTAAACGCTGCAGTATCCGATCGATGAATCGCTCCCCCGGTGCCAAACTCGTTATTTTCATAATCCATTCGTATCAGTGCGGCATCTCCAACAGACACTATTTCACCGCCTCCGTGAGGGATCACAGAATCCTGTTTAACCCATGCACACAGTGTAATACTTGATGGTTCCCCCAGAATTCCCGGTATCATAATTGAATCACTGCCATTGAATTTTTTACACAAGCCAATTATTCCTGATGTATCCGTTGCACTGCATACACTTCCGTGGTTCCCCGCAGACGAAACATCAAGTGCATTTCCCCCCAGATGCATTACTGTTGCGTCCCCGCCAGTTGTATCAAACACAACCGCATTTACGGTTTGTTTGACAGCCTGCTCATTCCCCCAGTACATGACTATATGTTGTAATCTATCATTATTATATACAGTATCAATCTTAACCCAGAACACAGCTCTTTCGGTGCTTGCATCCCAAAGCTCAGTTTCATATAAAAGCATCGTACCATCGTTTTTAGTAAATCGGATATCCTCGCCATCTGATCGCGTTTGTTTAAAATTGAAATTATTACTATTCAAGCGAACACACAGAGGAAAATTTGTTACCATCCCCCCGATATCTGCCCCTGTAGCTGTGGTATTCAGGATAATATTTACTGCATGTTTCCATTGCGGCATTGTAATATCAGTAACAGCCCCGGAATATACCTTGACATCATAACGAATAGCTCTGGAATCGGGACTGTTTTTAACTGCATAACGCACAACTGGCAATGTTGTTACAGGAACAGAATTAAGTGTCGCGTGAGATGAATTATCCAGTAGTGTGAATATGGTTGTACCAGGAATGTAGATATATCCGTTAGCAAAGTCAACCGAATCAGGTAATTTAACACTTACAGATCCGGATATTTTTAAAGTATCAACATCAATTTTAACAGAATCATCTTCCTGGTTGACAACAACACCCATAATAAGCAGTTGCGTCTGTTTTACCAGATGAAGAGCCTGAACATTAAAAACCCCGGCATGGACAATCGGCAGCGTAAACCGTCCCTCATCATCAGTTGTGTCAACAATCATCTCGAACGTATCACGCTTCGGATCAAAATTCTCCGGCAGCAGAATTACAAGAGTATTTGAAGCCGGACGATAGTCATCACCCAGAATTGTTCCTACAATTTTTGGATTATCTGTTGTACTTGTACCACCAGCAACCGGTTGCGTACATTGAATCACATTGACGGTAAATACAAGTAGTACTGGTAGCATACAGGTGCAGGAAATAGTTCTTAAAATATTTTTCATCTCTTCTCCCCGCCCCTGTTCCGACTTACCGGAAAAATCTGAAAATTGAGCTGATACACCTGATCAGTTGATGAGCTGACATCATTATTGATAATAGATACAATTCTGTCCTTAAAGGCACTCGTTTCCGCGTTGATCAGTTCGTAACATGCGCGACTCATTCCGCAGGTGACCGTCGAAAAATTCCGCTGATCCCTCGGAAGGGTTTCGAGTGCATTGATCGCATTCTGTGCCATCGCTTTTGTAAAATTCATGACAGCAACTGTGGCAAGTTCGCTTTTTGCCTGAACAGCCCTGCTGCACTGCTCATATCTGCCATTGTCCAGTTTTTGTATCATTTTTAATTTAAGGAGCAGAAGAACCGCCGATTTCGCTTCAGATGAAGTGATCGCCGGATAAACCGATTTTCCAAGCAGCGAAAAGTCATCCTTGAAATCCAGTATGCATGCCAGCTCCCGAACCACCGGTATATACCAGTGATTATACACCTGAAGCTGCATTGCTGTCAGTTGAAACTCTTTTACCGTATTCATGAGCGACAGAAGCACTGCGTAATTATCCTGTTTTTCATCCGCATTCACCGCCTGATTGAAAAATACCAGATGCTTGAAAAAGCGTGCTTCTTTGCCGTTAAGATCAAGTGCCGAAATAAACTTTTCAACAGTCTGTTTGCCCAGATTCTTCTTTCCATTGATAACTTCCCGAAGAAAACTGGCTGATGAGAGCCCGGCTTTCTGCGCAAAATATCGGGCAGAGAAAAAGCGGGTTGTCAGCTTTTTCTCATCATAAAAGTCGCGCAAAAAATGGCGGTAATCGATATACGACAGGACTGATTTCATACGATCTAATGTAGTGGTTTTTTATCGTTAATGCAGAGACTACTTCAAGTGAATAAAAAAAACGTACGCTATTAGCGGACATTTTTCATTGTAACACACTGATTTATAATACTATTATTACAATACATCATGCTATCTTAAATTCCTGGCGTACATTTTAGGCGCGAGAAATTATGCCAGGAGACTATACATTACTTAAAATGAAACCACCTGATTGGCAAATCGCCTTAACACCAGCCCCTTTTCAACTTAGTGAAAATGGAGGGGGAAGGAGAAAATGGGGTACTAAGGGAGATTGAACGTGACTTCTGCATCTTCCCCGGCAACAACCGTAACTGACTTTGTTCCGTAAATTTTTGGGGATACCGCTCGTGAATCAAGCTCAACGATGTAATTTCCCGGTGGAATATTGGTCAATGTGGCATAGCGGGTACCACAAGGCATCTGAGTATAAGAAACTTCATCTACAAGTGATCCTCCGTTTAACAGCGGCACATTATACAATGTTATGAAATATGGTAAAACTACCCCTGATGGACATCCGTTCCAGTTTACACGTATTTTTGATGCTTTTGGATGAAGTGTCACTTCAACATCAGAACCAGACATATCTCCACTGAATGACACCGTTGTTGCATAATTTTCTGCACGAACCACACTGTTTGCATCAATCCCCTGCGCAGTTATCGTATAGGTTTTATTTCCCACAGCACCGACATTGACACTTGATGCGCTGCAAACAGCTTCTCCCAACAATGTGTCACCATCTGTTGAGGTTACTTTTACACGAATCTTTTCTATTTTGTTGGATGCGCAATCACCAGTGGAGAATTTCCATGTTACCTCCAGATCTCCCGTATCACTTTCGTTGAAACAATTGCAAAGCAGAGCGATAGTAGCAATGCAGACCAGCTTATAGATGAGTTTTCGAATCAATGCAGACCTCCTGGCAGCGGAATGAAAATTTGAATATACTGGATTTTGCAGATCATATACAACTAATTGATAACCCGACGGATGATCTACGCATTTGGAACTACCACAGTCGCATATTTGCTACTACTTTTGTAAAAGGTCGCATTAATGCGATTGTTCTGCATAAGCTCAAAATTCATAACTATTTGAATATAAAAGAATTATGAAAAATTACAAATTTGGCACAATTATCGCGATTCATTACTACATCGAACAAAACAAACAGTTGTGTTTGAATTACAACTATCACTTTTTTTAAAGGAGTAGCATCATGCGACAAAACGTCCTCTTCACCACACTCAACGAAACCATTCAGGTCAACCACATCTTGTATGCCGGACCGGTATATGATATACCGGAAGCAAATCGTAAAAACAATCATACACACTCCATTAAAATCATAACAAGAACTGGCGCTATATGGAGTTATTTCGATAATGCTGATGCTGCAAATAAAGCAAGGGGAGCATTAGCGGTCATGATGGACCAGGTGAAAAAAGTAGTGTTTAAATCCCACGGTGAGGCAGTCGACCCCAGAGAGATTATTTCCAACAGTCATATTTGTGAAATCAAATCATCAACAGGAAAGCCATCCTTTGGTTTTGTTGTGACCATTAACTGCATGGATGAGAAACATCGTAAACTGTGGTTTGTATACTCTTCCACAGAAACAGCAGAAAAGGCTAGAAAAGCTTTGTATGCCTGTATGATGGAATTGCACGGCATTTCCAGAGAACCGTCGCGCTCAACAGAACAGACTATTGAAACCCCCTCTGAAAAAGTTCTGTGTTTTAACTGATTCCGGCTTCCGATTATCACCGAAGCAGCAGTATCTCGCCCTGAGCTATTGCTGCTTTTTTATTCTATTAATCTTTGCAAAACCCTAAGAGAGATTATATTTTCCATAATCGTTCACAGGTTCAATGTTCAGGGTTCCTGGATAATACAACAGGTTAACCCGAATCAATTGCTGTGTATCGATGCCAAGTTTTCTTACCTTTGAACCTTTAATCCTGAGCTTGTGAACGGTTATTAGATCTCCCCAGTTCGATGACGTTCCATGAATTAATTTGCATTTAAGAGCAGCATGAAAGGGAAATTGCATGACCGATCTGACTACCCTTCTTGAACAGCAGGATTATCATGCTGCCCGCCACATACTATCAGATCTCAGCACTCTTGAAATTGAGGAGATACTGGTAAGAAGCACCAAACAATACCGTGCAATCGCCTTTCGCCTGCTTCCAAAAAACCGTGCACTCGAAGTGTTTGAACAACTTGACACGGTATATCAGCAGGAAATTCTTAATGAATTACGGGAACCGATCGTTCGCGAAATCCTCGAAAATATGGAAGCAGATGACAGAGCGAGACTCTTTGATGAGATGCCACCTGAAGCGGTCAAGCGGCTCCTTGAAGGGCTTTCTTTAAAAGAACGCCGAATGACGTCGTTATTGCTGGGGTATCCCGAAAATTCGGTTGGTCGTATTATGAGTCCGGAGTTTGTCGACCTCAAAGTTTCCATGAGCGTAAAAGAGGCAATTGCCCGTGTGCGCACATCAGGACGGGGAGTAGAAGCTATTTACTCTTTACCTGTAATAAACGAGGATGGTACCATCGCTGATGTATTAGATCTGGGGGATCTTGTTCTGGCAGATCCGCAGCAACGGATTCAGGATCTTATTGAAGAGGAGACCTACTATGTCCGGGTTGATGAAGATCAGGAAAAAGCATCTCAACTTCTGTTGGAAACCGGGTACATTGCACTTCCTGTAGTTGACAATAACAGCACTTTAATTGGCGTTCTTACCTACGATGATGCGATGGAGGTGCTTCAGGAACGCGATACTGAAGACATCTTAAGAGCTGGAGCATCAGAGCCACTATGGGTCCCCTACCTGAGCGCGCCTATTTTCATGCTCACCAAAAACAGAGGTATCTGGCTGCTTGTTCTTGCCATCGCTGCCACCCTTACCGTTAATGTTCTCAATATTTTTCAAAGTTATCTCCATTCGGCAATTCAGCTTTCTCTTTTTATTCCTCTTTTGATCGGAATAGGTGGTAACATCGGCTCTCAATCAGCCACGATTATTATTCGTGCGATGGCACTTGATGAAGTCCGATTTTCTGACCTTTTGACCGTTTTTTTCAAAGAAATACGTGTTGGTATCTTTTTGGGGACATTGCTTGGTCTGATCGCATTATTACCCGTTGGACTCATTTTCAGCTGGGATATCTCCATAGTGCTCTGTCTCTCCCTTGTATCCATCTCCACACTTGCTGCAGTTGCCGGCTCAGTTCTTCCTATGACAGCAAAACGCGTTGGCATTGATCCGGCAGTGGTAAGTGCACCAATAATCTCAACACTTGTAGATGCATCCGGACTGATTCTCTATTTTATGATAGCTAAAGCAGTTCTGGGTGATTAGGGATCATGCAAAAATAACTTGAACATTCTCACTGGTCTTTTTCCTTGATTACTGCGTTGCGATCCTCGGGGTATAGCTCAATTTACTATACCCGCTGCGGTCGCGCCTTGTAATCAATAAAAAATCCGGCGCGGTAATTGTCCAACTTATTTCTGCAAGAACCCCTTACTCAGAAAATAAATGTGCATGTAAATGAAACAGCTGTCAGTCCAAGCGCAGAAAAGGCTGCATATTCAATTTTTTTTGCTTTATTAAACAGATCACCAAATTTTTCGGGGTTATTGAAATAGGTCTCGCGATCAAGATCGAGGTACTGGGAATAATAATACCTTTCAAGTCCAAAAAGAACTATTGAAGAAACACCGAAAGCTACCGTGGGTATCATAAAACGGGAGTTATAAAATTGACGGGCTTTCATTTCGAGTACATAGGTATGAGATCCGGGAGAGTCAAGTTTGAGATTCCTTCGTAAGGCGGAATATCCTTTCATAAACCCTTCAATTTCAAGATCTCCTACAGGAATTACCCATTCCAGTGGGGTTTTTCCTTCAAGACCGATACTGCTGTTAATCTGTATACCGGATGGATCGGATTCAAGTCGCAGATGACAAACATACTGAGTCCTGAGATTTTCAACAGTCTTCCGCACCGCAACAGCTTCAAAAGTAGAAAGTTCATCAGGAATAAACCCCAAAGAGATCAGAAGATTCGCTTTTTGAGAGATCAAAAAATCTGAACGAATCTCCTCTAAAGGCAGATAATAGATTTGAAAAATCACTGTTGAGGTACTCTCCGATTCATTGAGTTGCTCTGTTACGTCAACAAATAAAACCGGTGTATTTCTCAGTAGCGTATCCTCAAAATGATTCTTCTCCAGAAAAATCGGACAATACCCAATCTCTTTCAAGGGAGTATTAAGTGCATCAAAAAAATCATCACTGAAACCAGCCCGTATTTTAGAATCTACGGCTTCAGAGGCTTTAAATAATACAAGTTTTTTACCCTTCCCGCACTCTTCCGGCAGAGCAGCACTCAGAACAGAAAAAAAACTGAGCAAAAGCAGCGGTACTAATCGTTGTAAAATTATCTTTGAGTACAATTTCTACCTGTTAGATATAAGTAATTTATGGAGAAAATAAGTTATCACCATACCTGAACATAATCCTGTATTGTAATATATAATAATGGTATGGAAAATTTCTGAAGACTATTTAAAAAAACCGAAATTGCTGTATTTAAAAAATATTTATATTATCGATGATATGAAAAAAATGAAATGGTACGTAATTTGTCTTAAATTGATTCTCCTTTTCTCCTTTCTTTTTACCTTTGTGTGTATTAAGCGTAATAATCCATGGGATCCGATTAATGGTTGTCCCGATGATTACCGCACAGAAATCCGCCGGAGTACCATCCCGAAGCTTGAAAATTTTATCAGTAATGCACAACTGAGCTATTCAATGCTGAACAGACAGATAGACACAATTAATATTTTGAATGCAAAGAACGATTCTATCCGGACACTTTTCCTCACGATACCAAAAAAACTGGATTCAACCTATCGAAAAAATGACATTATTGATTCTATAAACCGCATTGACTGCAGTATGCTGACACATAAACTTAAAGCAGATACATTTCCTTCATTCACCTACATTACAGATACAGTCAACATTCGAAATTTACGGTCTTCAATTACAGATGATTCAATGGGCAGTCTCACCCAGATATCTATTGACAATAACGAGTGTCAACCTCATGGGATTTACTCAATTGAATTCCAGGACTCCATACATTCAATTTTCAAATTAATCAGCACTCGGGCCGATTCTTTAATTACTATTATTAAAAAATTCAATGCAACTGTAACCGATTCGAATACACAGGTAATCGTTCAAAACAATATTTATGTCAAACGATACAATCTTACAATAGATCGATACAACGACTCCATCTCACTTGTAATGGAGTACTGCAAAACGAACTGGATTTCCGATCCGCAGGATATAAAAAAACGGATTGATTCTTTAAAACCTGGCGATACTTTGTCAATTGATTCCGGTATGCATGAGATTGAAATCAGATTCCGTGATTTTGGTGATTCTTCAAAACCATTGATAATTCAGGGTACCCCATTTCTGAATACAGTTCTGCACTTCCCTAATTTCATTATCAGCAATTCACGTAATATTATCATACGAAATTTAACGTTCCTTGACTCCCGTTCAAGAGGTCTGCCTATTGAAGACAATTCATCGGCTATAAGACTTGAAAATTGCAATATTATTAATTCCACTGATAATGGTCTGGAAGTTCTCAACAGTATCGTTTCGGTTGAAAACTGTACTTTCCGTGAGAATGCAAATGGTATTCTTTGCAATGGCCCCGATGCAAGACTTGAACTTAAAAATGTCCTGATCATAAAAAATCGTGGTTCAGGAATTATATGTAAAAATTCACAACTTGGTATTTCCAAAGCGACAATTTCTGATAATGGGAATTCGGGGATCTATCTAACCGATCAAAGAAGTCCCCTGAGTATTGTAAGTACATTGATGACCCACAACTCACCATTTGGCCTTGAAAGGGAACCTAATGCCGACATGAGCGATGTTTCTCTATATTATAGTGTCTTTTTTGGAAACACATCGGGTGATTTCAGAGGTGACTCATCAAAAATCATCGTTGATATATCATGTAAAAATGCTGATCCTCAGTATATCAGTCGTGAACTTAATGATTATAGAATCGGTAACCCGGAATTGAGCATTCTTGGATACACCCCTTGAAAACTCAACTTTTTGCAAATGGAGCTACGCATGAAATATATCGGCGCACATGTTTCAACAACCGGAGGTGTTGATAACGCACCTCTCAATGCGGCAGCAATCGGCGCAACTGCATTTGCCATGTTTACAAAAAATCAGCGACGGTGGGTATCCAAACCCTATGATTCCAGCACCATCGATGCATTCAAAAAAAATATGGTCGATTGTGGATATAAATCACCACAGGTTCTGGTACACGATAGCTACCTTATCAATATCGGTAATCCTGATGTCGATAAAAGACAACAATCGTTCGAGTCTTTTGTTGATGAGCTCACACGCTGCAGCCAGCTTGGGCTAACGCTTTTGAACATCCATCCCGGAAGCCACCTGGGAGTAATCAGTGAAGAAGCATGTATTGCACTCATTGCAGATTCGATCAATCGGGCACTCGATGAAACCAACGGTGTGACCGTCGTTCTTGAGAACACGGCTGGCCAGGGTTCAAACGTCGGGTATAAATTTGAACACCTTGCAGAGATTATCGCAAAAGTCGAGGACAAATCCAGAATCGGTTTCTGTATCGACACCTGCCATGCATTTGCCGCAGGCTACGATCTTCATACAAAAGATTCTTTTGATGATGTTGTAAAAGCAATAGATTCAATCATAGGATTGAAATACCTTCGCGGATGTCATCTCAACGATTCGAAAACAAAGCTGGGCAGCAATGTCGACCGCCATCACAGCATTGGCAAAGGCCAACTCGGTGTGGATGCATTCAAATTTCTCATGAAAGACAAACGTTTTGATAATATCCCATTAATTCTCGAGACTATTGATGAATCTATTTGGGCTGATGAAATTCGGATGTTGCGTGGGTTTGAATGATTTTTTGGGGAAACATGCGGATTCCAATGTAGTAGGGGCACGTTGCTGCGTGCCCCCACGGATATCGTTATACAAAATCTGGTATATCACATGCCAATGGTTTGGCATAATGATACATTAGTCAATTTTTATATTTGGTCGCATTTGTTCCGTTTTAACAATTTCATTTTGAACAATACGCCCAAAATCGTTCAAAATCATGCTACCATTGGCAATATCTCCAAAAAAATGATCTTTACGATCACAAATGCAAACCGTCACGAAATAATATCCCTGTTTTGAATAATCATAACCGGGAAGTCGGAGTGAATGACGATTGTGATATCCTGTGTAATGATTATGGATACCTGAACTCATTTCCCGTTCACCCTCTCATTTTCGAATCTATCAGTAGAATACTTAAACCCTTATCAATAATGAAAAGTTTTATTCGATCTTTAACCAAAACTCGGCGATAGCTTGACGCGAATAACGCGCAATCTATTGCGCATAAAGGCTTTTAGACTTTTCGGTCTTATCACCAGTCGATAAAACCTTCAAAGTCTTCAAGTCTTTCTGCTGCAATATCTTGCCGTTCTTCATCGTCACCTATCGCCGAGTTTAGGTTTAACAAAATTTGTTCAAAAACTCCACCGCTCTCGTTTCATCCCAATATTCATTCTCCTTATTAAACGCAATAAACCCAACATGACCACCATGCTTCGGCATTTCCAGAAACAACGCATTATTTTTTTCTGCAATATTCTGTGGACTGCATTCGGGGGTCAGAAACGGATCATCCTTAGCATTTAATAGAAGTACCGGAGTGGTAATTGAGTGAAGATACTGGAGGCTGGCGGCTTTAGTGTAGTAATCCTGTGCATTCGAAAAGCCCTGCATCGGAGCTGTGTAGCGGTTATCATATTCCTCGAAGGTTACAATATGTTCATACACGTCATCATTGACAAGATCGGGAAACAATTTCTTCTTATCAACAATTTTCTCGTGAAGCATCTTCAGGAAACGTTTTGTATAAAATGCATGTGATGGCTGATCCATTTTCTTTGCACATCCTGCAAGATCGCAGGGTGCCGAAATAGCAACACCTCCACATAACGTTTTCGGGATCGGGTATTTTTGTTCACCAAGATACTTTAAGAGTACATTCCCTCCCAGACTGAATCCAACTACTGCAACAGTTGAATATCCCTTTGCTGCAACATGATTCACGACCGCAGCGAGATCATCAGAAACCCCGTGATGATACGACTTCAGCAATCTGTTTGGCTCACCACTGCACCCTCTGAAACTCATCGAAACGCTGTTCCATCCCCGTTTATGAAATGCTTTGGCCATTCCCAGCATATACGAACGATGAGTGTGTCCTTCGAGTCCATGAGCCAGAATCACACACCGGGGGCTGTTGATGGAACACCAGTCAAGGTCGATGAAATCATTATCATAAGTGTCAATTCGTTCCCTTATGTAGTGTATTCCCTTAATTTTTCGAATAGCCTGGGGAAAAATACTCTGAATATGAGGATTTTTAAAAAACAAGGGAGGAGTATAACTGGAGTGTTGTAATACTGGCATGCCATAAGATAGTTTAATTTCATAATTTTAATCAACCATTTTCCAAAGTTCGCTTATGCCAGATTCACACGTTGCATTCAGTATTATGATCGATCCGGAATCAAAAAAAACTATCGAGATAACCATCCCAAATAAACTGGTCAGGCTGTCAGATATGGTGCCATTTACCCATTTCATCGCCGACCAGATAGTGAAAACCGCTATCGATCACTCATCACTTCCCGTAACATGTACAAAAGGGTGCGGAGTGTGCTGTAATCAGCTGGTACCATTATCAATCCCTGAACTTTTTTTTATCGTTGAACAATTACAGAAGATGCCCCCACAGCAGCGCTTTCCTCTTTTATCGCGCTTTGATACTATTGAAAAGCAACTAATTGCCAATTATTTTATCGATCAATTACGCAATATAGACCAGTCAAAAAACGACCGGACCATCGCCCAGCACTATTTTAACCTGAACCTTCAATGCCCATTTCTCGATCAGCAAGCCTGCACAATTCACCCCTGGAGACCTGTAGTCTGTCGTGAATTTAATGCCTTATCCGATCCAAAGCTCTGTGCTGACCCTTTCAATAATAAAATTTCTTCTATTTCTTACCCTCAGCGCCCCTCGTCGATTCTGGCAAAACTGTTTTCAAAGGTTACCGATACCGCACCGACACTGATACCCATGCCTCTTCTTTTTGAATCATTTGAACAGCACCAGACACATTCCTCCAGCACCTGGCAATCAACGTTTCTCGCACAAACCATCCTCGACATCGCGTTCGGAAAAAACTCGCCCGATTCTCGATAGAAGGTTCAAAGGTTCAAAGTTCTAAAGCTCAAAGGTCTCTAATACCCTCAACTCTTGAACCCATGAACGTTGAACTTTTGAACGGTTACAATTTATTTTTACACTTCAAAGTCCCGATTTTAGAAAAGGAATACGGCCCATGACTCCATTTACTATCCCATTCCAGAAATGGCAGGGTACCGGTAACGATTTTATTATTCCCGAACCTGCAGATCAAAATCTTTATCCACATTTGAAAATAAAAGCTGCTG
>JBNKZD010000188.1:0-5281 GCA_050301235.1 Chitinispirillaceae bacterium
ATTTGATAACCAGTTACTTAATTTATCTAGGTAAATCCGAGAACTGAGATTTAAATCAGCAATATTCAGATCCGGGTTAAGGTTCAATTTCTTGAAAACTTCGCAATGATCAAAACCGATTTCACACTTGTAATTTCGCAAGGTGTCGGTAACTGAATTTTTAGTTTCTGAGAAAACAAATCCAGTCATATGCGGCGCCGGAAGATATTCAATGACTCTCAGTGCAATCGTATCATAGCTCGATGTCGGGATACGATCAGCACCATAAACCACAATTGAATTGCCTGATTCAACAGCACCGGTTACATATGGTGTTGAACCGAAATGAGTGATCTTCTCCCAGATTTTCTTTCCTCCTGTGTCAATACAGAAAACAGAGTTACCCGTACCAGAGGATACCAGAATTCTATTCAGACCTATTTCCTGCATTCTTGCAAGATGAACCCCTTTCTGCCATTCGGATCGAGTCCAGAGTGTATCACCATTCTGATTCGCTTTAAGTAACCATGATGCATAATTGTTGCGTTTTGTACCATAAATAAATACAGTGCGGTCCGGTAACTCATGAATGGCAAGTCCGCGTGCCTGGCCATTGTAAGAATCAAAATGATTTGTTGTATCTTCAAGGAGATTTTTCTGCCATTCAACAGTTCCTTCAGCAGTAATTTTTCCAAACCATAAATAGCCCCATCCCTGTGATGGTTTCAGTTCTCCTGTCGCAAAAACGCCACTATCAGAACAAGCATCAATACCATATATTTGTACACTGGTATAGTATAGAGGATTGGTAAAGGATTGTTTCCAGAGAAGCTCCCCGTTTGAAGATAACCTTGCAACCGAATTTCCGAAAGACACAAACCATCCACCACCATGAGCAGCTACAATATCAGAAGAGTTATTCAAAGTAGTATTCGATGTCCATCTTTCGGTACCGTTACTATCAACATTTACAAAAACTGCATTCGCAAAATTAAAAATAAGACCGCTGTCAGGAGTGAGAGCAATGGGAATTGTGTTTTCCACATAAGCCCAACTCATGCTTTTCAGATCTTTTTTCCATAATATAGAGCCATCGGAATCAAGTCGGGCGACAAAATATGAGACTGGACCTTCAGCATAATAACCACTTACATAAAAACTGCGTCCCGGACCTTTCAACATATTTCGCGAATAAGCAAAACTATCTGCAGGAGACTGAAGAACACGTGTTACAACGGGAATCGTAATCGATGTTCCGTATCCTTTAATAAATGTAAAAGAACTCAATAAAAAAACAAGTACCAATCGATTCATGTGCCCTCCTGAACCAGCTATTAATGAGCATTAAAGATAAGATACAACCTTGAGAACAGAAGGTCAAGCAAGTACTTTGCAAAACATCACATTTATACGAACGGGGTTGTTTCCATTCGCAGGATCGGGTTCATCATTACTACTGCTACAACGCAAGCCCCTCCCCTGTAAATATTTATCCTGCTCCTTCAGAGCTTACAAAAATCCGGGTATCATCAACACGGTTATTCATTATATTATTATTAATAGAAAAACACTCTTTAGACCAGTTCCGTTTTTCACTTCATATCTTAGTTGCAAAACAGAGAAAGGTTATTTTTATGAACGCCATTACAATGAAAACGCTATGTATGTGTATGGCAGTTGCAGTAATCGGCAATGTATCCGGCCAGAATATATCAACTAAGCCGATCACGGATAAGACCGAACACCCCGGGCTCCAGGCCGATGAATATCGGGGCAGATATCCAACTGGAAAAGCATGAAAACGGTCTGGTCAATATTCCAACTGGCAGGCTACCCGATGGTGTTTACGTAGTCAGAATTACCAATGAACAGGGGCTGGATTTTTCAGAGTCATTTGCCAAAACCCGGTGAACAAGAGTATACCTGTATTACTGTATACATGGCTGGATTTTTCTGTATATACCATACTTTGTATGCAATACTATTGCCAAAGCAGCATTCCCAAAGGAAGATAAATCAAAATCCAGAACATCTTCAGCTGCTTTCGAGAAAACAGTTCTACCGTTCAATGTATATAGTTCAGCTTTAATAGTACCTGGACATATAATATGCATTTCGAACTTGTCGTGTACTATTTTTACCGGCGATTTTGAACTGCAGCATTCCGGATGTCTTGTAAACTGCTCCTTTGATGCAGTTTGTGGATATGTATTTATTTTTAAGTATGTACCAAATGGCCCTCCCGTATTACAATTTTCAACTCTGAATACTGTTGTATCGTTAAGCAGTGTATAATTATTCGGACCATTAAAACAAGTTGGTGATTCAGCAACAATTCTGGAAACCGGACTGAAAGATGAATTGTAAAAGCCATAATAATAAACTAAAGAATAATACCCGACTGAAAATGTAATGAAATAATTCTTTTTAAGCGCAATTATAGACATCACCCTCATATCTTTTGTATCGGATCCACCTTTTGAGGTATCTTCAAACAATACTTTATATTTTTCTAATGGTTGTAAATCAGTGTTGAATTGTAATCCATACACTTTTGTATTTGGCCAGGTTTGCATTGTGCTTTCATCAATTTTCTTTTCGTTATCAAAAGACCATAGTATAACATAGCCGCTGCTATCAGTCGTCCTGCATATTGAAACCGTCCTGAGAGCATTAACAGGTAAAGCAGTATCAGCTTTAATATATGGCAATAACGGTTTACCTGGAACAGTAACCGTGCCATTACCAATAGCGAAGGATTTCCCATAGAGTTGACTATACATGGAATCAGACATTTTAGATACAGATCTTTCTCTCCAGAAAACAGAATAGGTATTTTTATTGAACACTATGGAACTGACACTGGATTGAATGGTCTTAGTGTAAATTGTATCTACTCGTAATAATGTAAAGTTTGTATCAAAAACATCTATATAAAAAGAATTTAATCCATTCTCAGTTCTTCCTGCCAGGAAAATTTTTCCATTACATTTTCCAACTTCCGGATATATCGATTGAGAAAAGGGATATTCTGTTGCTATATTGAAGAGAGAATCCAGAAATAGATATTTTTTAACAGAAGAAAAACCTATTGACTTGTACAAATACGTTTTTTCATCAATTTGATAGAAAGTATATGAATCGCCACTTGCCAATGGTGGAATTGGAAGTTTACGGGGAATTTCCATTTTCTGACCAGCATCATTGTATGTATCCAGGTAAAAGACAGAATCAGCGGTACGAATTGACTTTATCGTTGAAAAAGATGTACTGATCCTCGTACCACCAAGATAAAAATGTGTACCCAACGGAGTCGCTTTGTTGGTAAACAGTTTAAAACCCGCCGTATCGGAAAGACCTTCCGGGTCTTTTACTATTAAACGAATATGTGCAGTATCGATGAAAGAAACGGGTGTTACTTTTAATGTAAAGTGGTTAATTGTAATTTTTATCCCATTTATGGGATTTATGATAAAAGACAAATCGTTTTTTTCGTTATCGATATCGTAAATATATGGTTCAAGATTAATGGAGTCTGTAGTATTATTGGTTATGCTTGTATCATGAATCGAATTGATGAATTGTGGTGGATCATTAACATTTTTTATAGTCAGCATAAAATTATCCACGACGCTGTCCCCTGAGTCATCCACAGCTACAGCAATCCCGCTTAAAACGCCATAAAAATCTTTATCAGGTTTTAAAGTGATAATAGAATCATGAACAGAAATCGGGACTTGTGCAGGTAATGTAATAGAGTATCGTATTATAACACCATCTGAATCGGCAAAAAAATGTGGCATGATCAGTTTAAGTGTGTCATCTTCATTCATTGAAAGCGTATTAATATGCGAAGTAATATATGGCGGTATATTTGAATAAACAGAATTTAAAAAAATGGTGAATACGCTTAAAGTACCAAAAATGATTTTTTTCACTGTAAAAGACCTTTGTAAAAATAAAATCACCAATAAATATCAAATTACATTGTCAGGCAGTATAACGTCTTCCATTCTATTTAACAATATATATTTATTTTACACTATAATTCACTTTTGAAGCCTCTATTTATTTCAATATCTTTCAACCCGATCCTGCTCACCACCAAATTGCAAGTCAATGTGTATATCACTATATTCAATCTCCCAAAAAATAATCCATAACAGAGAGGGTTACGAGAGGTTTGAACGCGCATTCCGACGACAGGAGGAGTGCATCGCGACAAACCTTTCGTATCGGGTGGGGAGTCAAAAAGACGAATGCCATTGATGCTAAAAAAATAAAATTGCGACCAATGGCATTTGGCTTTTTGCGGGGGAGGGTGCGTTGTACAACGCAAGCCCCTCCCCCAGTTGCGAAGTTAAAATAAATTTGCGATCATTCAAAAACATTTCCATTCTGTATATTCCGTGTTTTCCGTGGTTACATTAACAGCTTTCAGACCGGAACATTGGATTGCCTCTTCCAGAGCTTCAGGTTTAGTTACATCAAAAAGGATTAAAACCTACTATCTGGCATAAAAAAAGCTCCACTGACAACAGCGGGGCTGTGTATAATTTGAAATAATTGAGTGCTGAGGAAATTTTCAAATTGGTGGCAACTATACCCGGCATTATATTATTCAAGTATCCGTAACAACATAGTAAGTGCTTACAAGAAAAAGAGGTAACATTAAATGTCTGGTACAATAATTGGCTTGTGGTATAAGCTGGAGAGAAAGGAGATCTTTTATGAGATCCACTGTTGATAAAATACGTGAAGAAGCCCTCTCTTTATCGGTAAGTGAACGTGCAAGCCTGGCACACGATCTGATTTTGAGCCTTGAGAAAGAGGATGGACTGTATTTCGATGAAGAATATGAGGGAGAACTTAAACGCAGGGTTTTATCTGTAAAAGAAGGTAAAGCAGAAGCGCGAGACGCTGATGATGTTTTAAGTGACATCGAAAAACGGTATAAAAAATGACTCAAGTTGTTATTCTAAACGAAGCACAACAAGAGCTTCAGGACATAGTGACCTGGTAGGATGAGCGTCATCACAGCCTTTGACTTGATTTTCTTAATGTAGTTAAGGAGACTATTGCACTTATAAGCGACAACCCGGAAATTGCAACTTCTCATAAAAGCGATACGCGTCGGTATCTTATAAAACGTTTCCCATACGTAGTTGTATATACAAATTTCAATGATAAAGTCTGGATCATTGCATTTGCACATTGTAAGCGAAAACCTGGATATTGGGAAAAGCGCATTGCGATGGTAAATGAGCAGCCTGGCATTTAACCAATTTATATATTACAAAAT
>JBNKZD010000189.1:0-44727 GCA_050301235.1 Chitinispirillaceae bacterium
ACCCAGCCGGGGAAGGAAAAAGTTAATGGTAACCGCAACCAGGAAGGTGACAAAATACCACCCTCCCCTTTGCAGAATATATCGTAGCGTAGGATACTGTTTAAGCATAGCGCTCCTTTCGGATCAAAAAAACCTTTTTCAATACGGTATCCGAACAGACACACTATTAAAATAACTTAATTAAAAAATTAAATTTCTGTCATTTTGCAAAATGACAGAAATGCAGGAATTCATAAAGAGCCTATTACAGAAGGTCTCTTATCCATTCAAATTTGATAACAAATGCAAGGTTACTATAAAGGTTAATGAATTAAAACCATAATGCGGAAAAAACTACTGCTAATTATACTAAACCTTTGACTATAATTTATTGGTTTAACAGATATTTTTAACATACTTAAATCAGAGGAGAGTCCAATCGTTTCTGTAAATACTTATTATCTCACACCAATCTTTAACCGCACTTCGCGCTTCTGCTTTGTATCTTCTGGTGTTACCATCAATGACAGGAGGTAGGTACCCTGTCCGACTTTACGGTAATTGTCATTAAGACAGTTCCAGTACACCCCGTAAACATCTCTGATTGAAGATAATTTCAGCGGAAGGTTTTTTATTACCAGATTACCGGTAGCATCATAAATTTTTGCAAGTCCATACACCGAACCACTCCCTGTTCCTGATGGTAAATCGGATAAGGCAATAAAGGGGACTCTTGTTTTTACCCCTATGATCATTCCAGTTTTGAAAGAACCGTTTTTTGGAATTTCGGTAAAATTTTTATTAAATATTTCCCTGTGCCTGATGTCAATCGAAGTCGTCGATGATGATGGATTTGGGAGTGCAAAGGCAGAAATTCCAGCTACACCCCATTCAATTACAATTTGTTTCACAACTGCGGGCGGAAAATCTCCCTGTGTATCAACCACGTACGGAGTTTCTCCAGTCAATGTACAACTGTCTTTTCCCGGGGTTATGATTATGGCGCTGACAGGAACGATCATTCTCACTTCAGTGATCACACTATCGGTGCAATTACCAATCAGTACTGCGCCATCTAAAACAGTTGGGTTTACTTTTCCATCATCACTCAGTCTGAATATATCCCGGGGAGATCCCTGACGAATTGTTGTGCACTTAACAGGCTCTGAAAAAAGTATTTGTAAAGTATCATAGTGCTGGTTTCCTTCTCCGGGATAATAGATAACTCTTTTTATGATTGCACCGATGGAATCAATTGATGGTACTGTGTCATTGGGAGTACCTATATCAGGTGGAGTTGTTGTGTCTGGTCGATTGATTGTGTCTTGAGGAGTGACTGTATCGGGTGGAGTTGTCGTATCAGGTCTATTAACCGTGTCCTGAGGAATTATTGTATCACCGGAGCTATTACATATTAGAATACTATTGCGAATTACTGGAAACGAGTCAAGTGGATTATCGAATGCCTGGCTGATGGTAATACAGCTTTTTGAATTTGGAAAAGTAAAAGTAATATGATCGGTGACAGTATCGGGTCGAATCTTTACACCTGAATGGTTAACAAAAGACCATAAAACCGTTTTTGCAAAGTCAGTACGCAATGTGTTATCATCATTGAAAATATACGCGTATAGCGGAATGGTCGTTCCCGGGAGTACTGCAGTATCTGACAGACTACGGGCTGTAAGTGGATCGGGTGGAACAGAAGATGAGGTCACTATCATCGAATTCATTTTAACCGGAGTCATGATATTGGTAGTAATTTGACAATTAGACTGGGGTTCATGACGTTCGGTATAAAAGAAGTCAAACATATAACTTTGATCTTTGACAAGACCAAAATCTTTTGCGATCGCATCGAGCTGGAGTGTACGTTTGGTTTCAGATTGCATACCTCCCAGATCAAGTGCAAGTTTTCCATTAATAAAAACCCAGACATCATCATCACCACGAAACGAAAAATGCTCTCCGCCGACATACATAAACTCTTTATGCAGTTCCATAGTGTAATAATAGTTGTGTCCTGAACCGGCTGGCTCCTCTCCAAATCCCCGCCCATCAAGCCAGAAAAATCCACCCCCGGGAGATTGATTGGTACGTGAAAAACTGTAGGTACCCGTAGTTGAGTCTTCAAGTAAAAATGGTAAAGAATCATAAATCACAATATTAGCAAATTCATCAGTAGCTACAAATGAAGGACCGGTATATTCTCCCAACTTTCCGTTATAACCAACAAGACCACTCCATTTACCAGATAGAGGATTGAACACTGAACCTGGTGCACCATTTGGTCGAAACCATTTACTGATCTGATCATTGGAGCAGCGATCTTTTAATAATATTGGTTTACGCTCAGCAGTTAAGGTATCCTGGATCTGACCAGGAGCAGTTCCGCAGTTTCCAGTTCCAAAATTGGCATTTTGATGGAAATCATACAATGTCACTTTAACCCAGAGTGTATCAGTAAGGATAAATGTGAAGTCCTGAGAATAGAGATTATACTGGATTGATAAAAGACTTAAAAGTAAAAATGCTGCATTGAACCGGCGGATAAGCATCTTAAAATGATCCTCTCAAAACAATAGAATTCCTCAAAAGTAGTATTTGTTATTCAATAAAAACAAAAATTATATAGCAATTCCAGTCTATATATATTGTATCAAAAGGAATACTGATATACCTCTTATTTCTGGAAAATCCTGAAGAAAATCCGTGAAATCCGGGTCGGGCCGAGATAACTCATTGATATAAAGCAATTTACAGCAGAATATAACATTTTTTGATGCGGAAAATCAATGAGTTAGATTATAAAATCCCTGAAAAATTGGATAATTGTATGAAAACAGGTCGCTTAAGCTGCAAGCTGTTTTTTTTGAAATTTGAAATCTGATATCTGTAACTATTTTTCAATCGTAGCGAAGCGAATTTTTCAATTGATCAATTTTTGTTTGTTCATACCGCTCATCACGTATTTTCAGGACCATATAAATAGCATTAAATTCTTTCATATTATTTAGACCACCCGTGGAGAATGTATAGCCATTGTGTTTTTAAACGCGATAATTGAACATGCTTAATACAAGTACTATATTCTATTCATATGTAAAAAACGGTAAAATACTTGATTACCAGTGTTTTAAAACACCTGCAGATTTGATTATTTAAGAGAAATAACATAAATATAATAGTGAGTTAATTACCATAAAGGTTTAAACATTAGTAGGGGAACAATGTTAAAAATCATTTTAGAAATTATGTTAGTGTTGTTAATATCTTATAACACATTTTCTGAAACAAAAACAGGAGATAGAGTAGTGATACCTAAATTATACCTTGAATATAAGTATTCGGGTGTGTCCTACAATGCTCAGGGAGGATATTCAATAATTAAAAAACCATATTATAGTTTTGATCCGGGTTACATTGATCAAAAAGTAAAATTTTTCGGTAGAAATCTGGCAAAAGAGATGGAGCCAGTTCCAAAAGCGAAAAAGATAATGAATGGATATATGATAAATGAAATTGGAATGATAACTTGTTTGGTGGCAGGTCTTGGAACAATCGTGCTGAGTGCTGTAAATAAAGCAGAAAAAGGATCTGCAAAAAAACCTGATGGAACATATGATGTCAAAGTGCCTGCTGGAATACCTGTTGGATTTGGATTAATGGGACTGGGGGTTATTTTAAATTTTACAAGTCCGATTTATTTGCATGTGGCAGTTAGGGAATATAACATACATGCCCGTCGGATAGACTAAACAATTTTCGGAATAGAAGATGTATCAACGTCAAGAAAATGCATTGATCGCGGGTAATAGGCTACTTAATATAATAATTTTATATAATACATAAAAGGTGTATTAATGTTGAAGAAAGTTATTTTACAGGTTATATTAACGCTTGTTGCAACATATTCACAAAATATCAATATTCGCGGAACTGTAACTGATACTTCCGGAAATACACCAGTTAAAGGTGTTGTCCTCACCCTTGAAAAATATGGATTTACCGATACGACTGCAGAAGATGGAAGTTTTATGCTTACAGGAATGGTAAATAGTAAGTCTAATACCTCTCAGATACAAC
The DNA here is from genome assembly GCA_050301235.1 of Chitinispirillaceae bacterium. Classification (GTDB taxonomy): domain Bacteria; phylum Fibrobacterota; class Chitinivibrionia; order Chitinivibrionales; family Chitinispirillaceae; genus JAFGIN01. The sequence continues at coordinate 4,066 of JBNKZD010000189.1, forward strand.
CGAATATTTTTTCAACGAAAATACATAACGAAAGACTATCATTCCATCTTTCCGAACGTTCTGATGTGTCTATTTCTATATATACAGTTCAGGGGAAAGCCGTTTCGAAAATGCAAAAAGTATTGGATATGGGTACCCATTATATTACACAACCGCTTTTGGGTAATGGGCTATATATTTACCAGTTACGTATTGGAAACAAGACGTTAACAATTGAAGGCACTGATTTTGGTTCAAGACAAGTAGCTCCATCGGTGACGGGTTGGGTAAAAACAAACGTAAACTCGACAAGTCGGATTGAGTTTACAAATGATGTATTGTTAGCATGGAAACCAGGATTATTGAACTACGCTTTTAAAATTACAAATTTCGATACCAGTGGCCTAATTATAAAGATGATTCCAAGTGCTGTGAATATATCAGATGTAGAAGGGAATATATATCAATGTGTCAGGTTAGGCTCTCAGATTTGGACAGTAGAAAACTGGAGGTGTAAAAAGTACGATGATGGGAATGACATACAACAAGTTTCTGATAATGAACAATGGAAAGGTCTTTCAACTCCTGCTTACTGTTTTTATGATAATAGCAGCGATCCTGTTTATCAGAAAAAATGGGGTGCATTATATAACTGGTATGTCGTGGACACAATTAATCCCAGAAAGATAGCTCCCGAAGGTTGGCGAGTCCCGACATCTTCAGACTGGTACACCTTGGAAAAATACCTAACAGAGAATGGTTACAACTGGGACGGAAATACGACAGGCAATAAGATTGCGAAATCAATTGCATCAAAGATCGAATGGGGCATTCATTCCACTGCAGGTGCAATAGGCAATGATCTCGGGAAAAATAACACGAGTGGATTTTCAGCACTTCCAGGTGGTGCTCGTACAAATCTTGGTAGTTTCAATGGGCAGGGTGAACACGGCAGCTGGTGGAGCACTAATGAGTTTGGTCTGTCGAGTGCGTGGAATCGTTACATTTATGATTTCAGCGTTGCATTTAGTAACTTAAACGGTCCTAAGACAATTGGGAGATCTATTCGACTTGTCAGGGATAATTGAATAATTTTAATGACAGTTAAAATTTTACAGTGTACTTATATTTGATAAATACAATTGTTTTTTAAAATTAATTGAGCTATTTTAAAACCGTTCTACGGATTACTTTCTACCCTCTCTATTTTGTACTCCAAAGTATAATTAATGAGTCCCTGTGAAAATTGAGCAAAAATATAAAACCTCAAACATGAACCCACCAATCCCCCTCTCCCTCTACATCCACATCCCATTCTGCATCCGAAAATGCAGATACTGCGATTTCTATTCGGTTCCTTATGAAGAAGACCTTGCGGATCGGTACATCGAAGCTCTCGGTAAAGAACTTGAATTGTTTTTAGCGCAGTATGGTTGGAACAAGCCTGGTATCGACACCATCTTTTTTGGTGGCGGTACACCATCAATTCTTTCCATTGGCCAGTGGTCACGCATTTCAGAGCATATTCACAATCTGGTAACGCTTCCTGAAAACTGTGAATGGACCGTTGAGTGCAATCCGGATTCGTTCTCTGAAGAAAAAGCCGGCGCCTATCTCAATTCCGGGGTAAATCGTATCACCTTTGGTATTCAGTCGATCAATGAGCGGGAACTGTCGATTATGGGACGGGCTCATAGCGCGGATCGTGTTCGGGAGGTGCTTACATCATCGATTTTAGAACAGTTCACATCGGTTGGAGTCGATCTGATCTATGGGCTTCCAGGGCAAACAATTGATTCACTGGTAAGATCATTGGAAACACTGCTTGATTTTAACATTGTGAAACATCTTTCAATATATGAGCTTAATATCAATGAATCTACTACATTTGGCCGGCATGCGGCTCTTCTTCCTCTCCCTAGCGAGGATACCAGTTATGAGATGTCGTTAACAATACTGGAAATAACAAAAAAATATTGCTTTCAGCAGTATGAAGTATCCAATTTTGCAAAGCCGGGGTTTCGCTGCCGGCACAATGAAGTGTACTGGAATCATGATGCATATATCGGCATAGGCACCGGCGCACACTCCTATATTCACCCATTACGTATTGCTGACAACAACACTATCATCTCTTATATTGATGCTCTTATGCAGGGAAAACTTCCCGTAAAAGAAACTGAAACAATCGATGGAGAGATTCTTGCACGGGAGATGATTTTTTTGGGAGTACGGCGCAGCGATGGGATCGACGGTGAGCGATTTCGGGAGAAAACCGGTTTCTGTTTTGAAGAGTATGCTGGAAAAAGTAAGCTTGATCAATTGACAAAAAATGGATTGTTAATTAACAATGGAAGTTTCTGGCAACCCACCGAAAAGGGTTTGCTGGTTTCTGATGCCATAGCGAGGGATTTGATACGATATGAAAACATTGATTGAGTATATAAATGCGGCATCATATTGTGTTGGATTTACCGGCGCGGGAGTGTCGACACTTTCGGGTATTCCGGATTTCAGAGGAAAGAACGGTCTCTACTCCAGTTTTGATGCTGATAAGCTTTTCGATTACGACTATTTCTGTAAAAATCCCTCCTATTTTTACGAAATGTCAAAAGATTTTATCTACAACATTGATTCGAAGGTTCCTTCGGTAGTGCATGACGTTTTTGCACAAATGGAACAAGCCGGAAAAATGAAAGCAGTGATTACCCAGAATATCGATATGCTTCATACAAGGGCAGGTTCCAGGAATGTTCTCGAAATTCACGGTTCCCCGAAAGTACACACCTGCCTCAACTGCAGGAATACCTGCTCGTTTGAGGAGATTGTACCTGTAGTGAAAAATGGGAACGTACCTCACTGTATTTTATGTAAAGATACTATGAAACCCGACATTATCTTTTTCGGAGAGATGCTCGATCAGGCTGTTTTATATGCTGCTGTTACTGAAGCATCAAAGGCAGACCTCATTATTGTTTGCGGGACAAGCCTGATAGTTCAGCCAGCAGCATCAATTCCTGTATACACATTAGAACATGGCGGCAGATTAATTATTGTAAACGATTCAGCAACACCACTGGATGGCCAATGTGTGGCACGATTTTACAATATTGAAGAGGTATTTACGGAACTGAGGAGTTATTTCAACTAAGACAGGTAATTTAATTCATGAATTTCTATAATATCATAAAGAGAATTGATGGTAAAATCCTGGCCCCACTGTCTATATTGTTTATCTCTTGAAATCAGTTTCTCCAAAATTAACCTACTGTTCTCGTCAGAAGGCCTCAATTGTCCATAAGGAACATCGGTTAAGTACCCGATTGTGTAATTTAATTCTTTCAGTTTTGATAACGTTCTTTCGGTATCCTCATAAAATTCTTGTTTGTCTTTGCTGAAATAAGCAAAAAATTCGTTTTCAAATTTAATTAAATCAAGCGTATCTGGAAGCGCTGATTCTGCAATTTTTCTTTTGAAAATAACATCACAACTAATTTCAATTACTCTTGGATGAATTCTTGTGAAGTAAGAGATTTATCTTTTTAAACACTACAAAAGGAGCGATCGTTTCAATCAACACCCAAAGCTTATTCTACACAGAGGGGGTAGCGACGTTTCGGCTCCGCTCAACGGCCGGTCGGTGAACGGAGCCGAAATGATTCGGGCTGAAGCGAGGGGGAGACTTCCCCCTTGACATCTTCTATTCTTCTAAAACTTACATCTTCTTAAAAGTCTCTTTCAAATCACTGAAAAGAATAAAGCGATCTTTTGCTCCATTGGTAATGGTTGAATCGTAGGTCGGCTTCTTTCCTTCAATCCACTTTTTCTCTTTGATATGCCATTGGGTAAAAATCTGCCGTGGACATTTTTCACGATTTACTGCTATGAAAATCGTATCTCCTTTAATATCATAGGTTCCCCATGACAGAAACTGCCAGTCTTCTTTCATGAATTCTGTGGTCTGGCCCTTCATCGATTCATCGCCTTCAAACTTCATATCTTTAGTAAATTTGTATATTCTCTTGTCGAGGGCTTTGTAATTTGCTTCTTCAGGTTTTACCCAATGCGCATCACCCCATTTACCGATAACTTTTTTACGGATCTCAATAGACAGTTTTTCGCTTTTTTCCAATTCGGCCATAAGCGTATCGAGTTTTTCCATTTTAGTACGGGCAGGCACAAGCCAGTTAAGTTTGGTGAGACTGTCGATAATTGCGAATACGCTATCAGCGCTTTTAAGTGGAAGTCCGCTGAGCTTCGCCTTACGACCTTTTAGTTCAGCACCTTTTGAATCAAGAAATGCCTTATCCTGAACCATTGCATCTTCATACCATTTTTCGGCTACTATGATTGCTGCAAGCATGGAGTCGGTATATTTTCTGGCCTGACCGGAATTGTTGATTTTTTGAGCAGCTGCAACATTGTACTGGAACACTTTCACATTCGCAAGTATGCTGTCAGGAGTTCCCTTGTCAGTGAGAGCTTTAATACGACTCTCGATTTCACCCATTTTTGATTTGCTTGCACCACCACAACCAACCAGAAAAGCCGCAAGAGCAAGTGCAGGTATCAGCACTTTTGAAAAACGAACGTTCATACCATCCTCCAGGTAGGTTAAAAAAGCACGATTATTTTTAAAAATATACATAATCTGGAGGTAATATGCTAAAAAAAGAGGCTGTGCAACTACAAAACTGTACTGAAGTATACTATAGTTTTAAGCGTTCGGGGTTCAGAGTTCAACATTCAGAGTTGTTATTTTTTCCATTTTTGTCTTAAAGCAGACTGATACATTTTAAAGTTTTCATTTTATTCCGGCTCTTATTATTCAATCAAACCGGTCTATTTCAGTTTTTCGATAAAATTGGCGATATGTTTCAGGATTTGACTTTGTGCAAACGATGGATCTTCACCATGAAGTTTCTTTTATCTGGCTTCAATTCGCAAACCATGAATCATTCATTCAGAAGGAGATAGCAACATGAAAAACAGTATATACTTTTTTTCAGGAACGGGAAACTCACTTGCAACTGCAAAGAAGGTATCCTCAAAACTTTCAGGAAATACAGAGTTTCAGGCAATGAATGAATCAATAAAAAGTGTCATAGATGGAGATCGTGCAGGGGTTATTTTTCCGGTCTACTATGGGGTTTGCCTGAAATTGTAAAAAGATGTATTGTTAATCTCACAATTTCTCCTGATACCTATCTTTTTGCAATTGCAACCTGCGGTGGAACTCCAGGTAGTACTATTGGCCAATTGAATAAATTACTGAAGAAAAAAGGCTGCAGACTTTCTGCAGGTTTTACCGTTGCACATCAAAGCGGTAAACTTGGAATGGAAATGCCATTGATAACGTTTGTCCGGAATCTTGCTGGAAAACCTTGTGCAGCATGGAGTGAGCGAATCGATGAAATCTGCGCTATCATTGAAAAGAAAGAAACTGCAAAACTTGAGCAGAATAATTTAAAGACACGACTTGTTGGGAATATTTTTGCATCAATGTCATCAAAGATGTTTGCAAAGCTTGATAAAAATTTTCAATTAAATGACAAAAGTAGCAGCTCTGCCTGAAGCGTCTTGAGGGAGGTTAAATACAATTTACAAAGTGTTAAAGACGTTTTTTTTGTGATTTTCACAGTACCCAGTTTGGCAAGCAAGTCGCGAGGGATAACAGGACTGGGGGACTTTGGGACGAGGAGACAAAGGGCAAAGTCATTGACTTAAGATTTATTGTTACGGAAGGTGGCTTCGAGAGCCTCAGTCACCGTTGGTTGAGGCTCTCGAAGCTAACGATTATCGCTAAGAAAACTTAAGGTAATGACATGAGACAAAGGGACTACCGGGGCGTGTGTCACAACCAGAAAACGCAAGGTTTAAAATTTTAAAGAAAATAGTCTGACTCACTGACCCTTAACAGTATCAGCAGGAACCGGATCCGAAACTGGAACTGCACTGCTGTCAGCAGCTGGTTTCTCCACCTGATCCTTCACAGCACCCTCTGGTTCACTCGCAGCCTTTATTTCCGGAGTGCTTTGGTTTTCACTGCCAGTCGCAGAAAGTGAGTCCGTAGCAGTTGTGTCTGCTGATGGCACATTAACCGCCGGAACAGAATCCACTTTCTGAACCTCACTCTGCCGGGTTGTATCTGAAACGGTAATATTCGTGGAATCAACTGCCTTTTCCTCTGAGAGTGTATCTACTGCTACAGCTGTATCTCCCTGCTCATTCAATACAGTATCAGGAGCAACACTATTCACAGGTACAGGCACTGGAACTGGTTGAACAGGGGTTTCTACAGGTACCACTTCTATGATGTTTTCATCTGCCTTTTTTGATTGCTTCACAGTTGTTTTTGCTTCTTTGTTTTTCTTCTCTGAAAATCTTGGAGAAGGCAGTGAATAGGTAAGACCAACAGAAGGTTTAAGAAATGCATCCGAACCAAGTCTGTACGGAACAAAAGCGGCATCAAAAGCGATGTTCTTCCAATTCAAACCAAACCCCATCGAGAAAAGGTCTGATGGATGGTTGAAACGCTTGCCAATTCGCAATGAAAGCGGAGGAAGCAGTCTGAAGTCGATACCAACGGGTACTGTCACAATTTCGTCATTATCGTTGTAAACGACATCAACAGAGATGATGGTCGGGAATTTTTTAAAAAGAGTGTCTTTAAGGCAGGCACCTGCCCGAATTGTTGCTGGAAACCGTTCAGATTTCAACTTCTCTTTTTTATCGAGAAATGTAGTATGACGCCCTGCAGCATGAATCGCAGCAATACCCGCAGTGATATGATCTTCAACAATATTTACAAGAAGACCCACACTTCCGCTTGCTCCATACGAACTGTAATCCCCTATAACCTCCTGAACCCCATTAAGACTGGCCGCCAGAGAATACCGTTCCCGCTTGATTCCAATCAGAAACGAAGCCATTGTTCCACGGTTTTGTGCATAAGCACCATCAATTACTCCATTAATATCGGCTCGCTGTATGCCTTTAACAGATTCCGTCTGGAACGATCCTCCTATAAACCAGGTAGGAAACACCCAGCCAGTTTCTATATAGCTGCGGCCAAGATCCTCAGCTATTCGCGTAAAATCAAACGAAACGAACGGTTTTTCTTTTAAACCGAGGCCGGCGGGGTTATAGAACGAAAATCCCCCCATTCCTGTAGCCGTTCCTGATGCTCCCATGCCGATGGGTCCTGAAGAGACCGGCTCTTCAAGGAAGTTGTAATAGTCTGTCCCGGCGAAAGAATGTGTCAATATGACAAGTGTTATTCCGAGTGCTGTGAACAACCCTGTATTTCGTTTTATTGCGGAATGCATCGTAAAAGTCCTGTTCGTTCAATTCATTAAAATGTGTAAATACAATCGAGCTGATGATCCAGACCGGCCCATACCTTATCGGTTGATACTCCATAATTTATTTTCAAACCCTTGATACGCTTGGATGCATCTAAGGCGCACCCCAGAGCAACGCGCATGCTTGACTCATCGCGATATCTGCGGGAATCTTTCACCATATCACCATTGAAAAGTATATCACCGATACCAGCTCTCAAAAAGAGCTTCTCCCAGTACTGCCACTCCCAGCCCATGCAGAACTGTGCCTGAGGTCTGTCGAGCTTTCTGAACTTTCCATCAAAGAGATGCCCCATTAGGTCTGCACGCCACAGAAGCGGCTTTTTAAGAAGCTCTCCGGTATATTTTGCACCAACCGTAAGCTTTGGCAACGGGCGGTCATCAGATGCTATATAATACCCGCTTTCGGTTTCCCATACAAATGCAGCACCGAGATTGCGTCCGGTCAGTGCAAGTGAAAGTTTATCAGACGCTTTATACTCAATTCCGATATCAACAGCCCCGATACTTGTCGTACTGGAATACCCCACCACACCATCATTAGAGGAGGTCGGCAGGCGCTGGTTAAGAATATTGATATTAACCCCAACACCGAGTTTTCGCGTAACAACGTAACTCAGCGATATTTTACCGGTAAAGGTAGAGTAGCGGGCATCACCCATCGGTTTTTCATTCTCATCGTAAAGGTCATTTATAAACGGATCACCGCGATATAAAAACAGAAGCCCCATACCAAGCCGTGGCGGTACTCTGAACTCTGCCGCTGCATACAGATCGGTGCGTCCCAGAGAGCGCATACCGGCGCCTCCAGAGATACGCTTTCCTTTGACATTTGCGAGCATCCCTGGGTTCCACCATGATGTAAACGATTCCGGAGTTGCGGTGTAGGCACCTCCCATTGCCAGTGCACTGGCGCCAAGTGATGGCATCAGATATGCACCTGGTAAACCGCCGATCTGTGATGCCTCAAGGGGAACCTGCATCGCAAGGACACCAACAAGGGTTACAATAGCAACTATTTTTGAACTGTTTCTCACCAATATACCTCGCAAAAGATAAGCGTTCAAAGGTTCAGCGTTCAGGGTTCCCGGTTGTCGGCCTAAACCCGATTTAACTGTAAACTGAAAGATACGATTAAAAAATTTACGTGTTGATCTCAAATTTCTAAAACCTTTGAACTTTCGAACTCTGAACCTTTGTATTAATATCTTATTTTTTAAAACCTTTTTCTTTCGAACCTTTGAACTCTTGAACTTCTGAACCCTGAACCCCTATTTCGCAACAATCATCTTTCCGAAAGCCCGTTCGCCTTTATCGGTAGTTATTTTATAGTAGTAAACTCCCGGTGCAACCAGTTTTCCACTCTCATTTGTTCCATCCCAGAAATCTTCACTTTCGACCGTACTGCGACCCAGCGGCCCTCCGTTGTTTCCCGCTTTTCTGAATTTACTTAAGATAACTGTCTTTACATGATCCATGTTGTAGTCATACACACGGATAGTCGCTTTAGCATCTTTTGACAAATTATACACAAATACCGCACGTGATGATTTGGAGTCATACATACCCGATTTTAAAATACCGGGACGTGCGTAAGTCTTTTTCAATCCCGCTGATACTGATGGAGCTCGTTTTACAAGGTTACATGACCGTATAATCTTCGACGGGCTGACATTTGGTGATAGAAACAAGCCTTCGTTAGTCGCGATCCAGAGATTGCCTGTCGAATCGGTCAATTCAGTATAGAGGATATTATTGATATATTCAGGATACTCTATCTCAAAAGCACGGATCATGCTGTCCTGAAATGCGGATTGAGCAACAATTGGTGAGGGATTTGCGACAGTTGCACCGACTTCAGCTGTATCGATAAATGCTTCAAACCGGTTTCCATCAAAAACCATATACAGTATCCCGTTATGTCCCGCTGTCATACAGCCGGGTGCTTTATCCAGGAATACCCGCCAGATATGAGCTGCAGTGTCATATTTGCAGAGAATCATCGAATCTTTTTCAGCTCCACCATTGACATTTATCAAGCCGTACAGTGGAGCTTTCTTATCGCGCGTGTTAACAAAAACCGACCAGAACGACGAAAAAACATATCCGCTTCGGTCAATAGCTGTCGTAATTGTTGAATCCCATTGCTGAGTATCAAATGTGTATTTCCACACTTTATTAGGTGTAATAACTAAAAGCCCATTGTTAACCACTGAAACTGAAGTAACCCGTGAGTTCGGATCCGGTTGTTCAGCCGGCTTGAGCGAAACCACTGGGATCGGGAGCTTGCCAGGGATTAAAAGTACGATGCTATCCCCTGATGGATCCCACTGTGCCACACCACCATCAAGGCAGGCAAAGTAAAATGATGTCCCATCGGTGGTAAGATCTACAGCCCCAAGGTGTATGTCCTCATTGTTGAGCACATCATCCGGCCAGTTGAATGGTATCGCCCGACGTTTGATTGTCCCGGAAGTTTTAGAAAAAATCAAAATATCATTTGGCGTATTCCAGACTGTATCGGCTATTGCTACCGTAATCCCCGAACTGTAAGCCATTGACCGGATAGTTTTCGTATCACAGAGGTAGAGAGCATTCCAGTTACTTTCATTCGAAATTGTACCGCTTAAATTACCGTTGCCACTCAGGGTATTAATCGCGTAACGATCTGGTTCTTCGTACGTTAACGTCCATAGTGTGTCGCTACTGCCAGTAAGATTCTGTACATCGTTGGATGCAATCCCTTTAATTGAAGAACAATCGGCTGCTCCAACGCTCTCGTATGAAAGAAGCACTCCGGTAAGGACCAGCAAAACACTAACGCGCATCATTAACCTGTGCATCAGATGGTGTCTCAAATTCAAACGCTCCTTTCGGAACAGTTCCGCCAAACTCAGTTTTGGTAAAGGTATATGTAAAAACATTGTCGTTATTATCAGTAAGTACAAGTGATTTCATGTTGTTTTTGCTATCTACAGTAATATCAATCGATTTGTATGATGAAGCGACGGAATCTGCCTTCCATTCAAGGTGCGTTTCCTTATCCGTCCGGCTAACCTCTTTTAATGGGTAATTGGCTATAAATGAAGTAATTATGTGTGATGGAAGCATCGATTGATCAATATCACGCAGGTTTTTGATCTGAAGCAGCTTTGTAACATTGTGGTACTGATAACAGGTGGTACCGTCACTGACATAGACCTCATTGCCCAGTGTAACTCGAAATTTATCCCCTGAAGTAAGCAGCAGTGATCCTTTTTTAGTCTCACCTTTTTCCCGTACCTGCCACCACACTTTCAGCTGAACATCAGCTTTAATTGTGGAACTGGTTGAATACTTTTTCTTCAATTGAGTCAGCAGACTATTATCCGACGTTGCGGAAACTATTTGAGATAATCCCAATAAAATCAAAGAGATGCTGATTATATACTGTTTTTTCATTGTCACTTTCATACTTATTAAATTAACGATCCGTTCGTTGAGCGGAGTCGAAACGGACGATTATCGCAAACTTCGCTCGCTTCGGCTCCGCTCAGCGAACGGTTTAAGTTGTTGTTAATTCAAATGTTACAGAAAAAAAACCCATCGAAAACTAGTCACGCCAACCCCGTCCCTCGACACTCGTCCCTCTGAGCTAGTCACCCGAATACTCTCACCGAAAACTGGCCAGATACTCTTCGAGTTCTTCAGGAAGGACCCGCACTTCACGCGCCTTGCTTCCATCAGGAGGCCCAACGAACCCGGCTTTTTCAAGCTCATCCATTAGACGCCCCGCCCGGGCATAACCGATCTTCATACGACGCTGCAGCAGTGATGTCGACCCCTGGCCGATACTTACAATGATGCGGGCAGCTTCTTCAAAGAACTCATCCCTGTCACCACTGTTACTACCAAACAGATCATTATCACCACCAGCATCATCATCATCCATGAAACTATCAATTTTCTCAATATGATAGTCTTGTTTCCTGATTTCGCCGACAATTTTCTCAACATCCTCTTCGGAAATGAACGCTCCATGGAACCGCTCTATCTCCGGAGCACCGTTTCTAAGGAAAAGCATATCACCCATCCCAAGCAACTTTTCTGCCCCGACATGGCCAAGAATTGTCCGCGAGTCGGTCGATTGAATCGTTCTGAATCCAATACGTGATGTTAAATTTGCCTTGATCGGACCGGTGATAATATCCACTGATGGACGCTGTGTCGCAACGATTAAATGGATACCCACCGCACGAGCAAGCTGAGCAATTCGCTGAATCAATCCTTCTACATCCTTCGATGCGGTCATCATGAGATCAGCGAGCTCGTCGACTATGATAACGATGAAGGGAAGGGGTTTATTGTCCTGAGGTGAAAGAATGCCGTTGAGCTTCCCCGCCTCAAGCCGGGAATTGAATGATTCAATATTACGTGCACCAACCTTTGCCAGCATCCGGTACCGGCGCTCCATTTCGACAACGCCCCACTGAAGCGCTTTGACGGCTTCCTTGGATTCGGTAACAACCGGGGACATCAGATGCGGAATCTGCTCATAAAACGCCAGCTCAACCTTCTTGGGGTCGATCATAATAAGCCGGAGCTCTTCAGGTGATTTTGTCATTAAAAGGCTGCAAATCAATGAGTTAATGCATACGCTCTTACCTGATCCGGTCTGTCCTGCAATAAGAACGTGCGGCATTTTGGCGATATCGGTAACGTAGGGTGCTCCAGATATATTAGTACCCACAACAATTGGCAGTTTTGCCTTCGATTTTTTGAAAGTATCAGATAGTAGAACGTTTTTAAAATGAACGACCTGGCGTTCTGCATTGGGTAGTTCGATACCCACAGCGGATTTACCTGGAATTGGAGCTTCGATACGAATACGCTGACCGCTGACCGCCATCGAGATGTCATCATGAAGATTTACCACCCTGCTGACCTTGATTCCAGGCGCGAGTTCAATCTCATACCGGGTGACCACCGGTCCGGGACTTACAAAAACCACCTTACCTTCAACCCCAAAATTCATCAGAGTCTTCTCAAGAATCATGGAGTTACGTTCAATCGCGTCCTTATCGACCATGCTGGAAACGGGAGGCGGGTCCGGCAGAATCGATGGATCGGGAATTTCATACGGCTTTTGGGGAGGTATCTCGGAAATTTCTGCGCCATTTTCAGGAATATCAGAGAGATCAGGGATGCGACCGGAAAGCTCCGGAAGTTCATCGATCGCAATCTCTTCCTCTTCTTCGGGAGCCTCTTCAGTCTCAACCTCAGCAGTTTCGATTGTCATGATTTTAATCGGCTCTTTTTTCTTCGCACGGAAAGCAGCAAGTTCGTCCTCAAGTCGTTTTCGTGCCTCATCTTCCACCGATTCTTCTTCAGGAGTTACTGTTTCAGCAACACTATTTTTTGCACCACTTACAATGACAGCTGCAGCCTTTGCTTCAATTGCCGGAAGATCATCGGTGGTCTCATCAGGTATCGGTTTTTCGGCTACATCTTTTTCAGCATCACCCTTCCCTTGAGCCTTACCCCTTTTATCAGAAACACCCTTAACGTATTCATTTTTAAGACCTTTATCCTCATCTTTTTCCTTAACCTTAACCTCAGCCTTCCCCTTCTCTTCCTTAGCCTTAAGCTTAGCCTCTTCCTCTTTCTCTTTTTCCCTCTGCAGCTTTTCTTCCCGCTTCCTCTCCGCAGCCTCTTCACGTAGCCGCTTATCCTCTTCCCAGGACTCTTTCATCCTACTGAAAAACTTACCTAACACATTAGGAATTATAGCAGTTACAGCGACAAACCATTTCGTAAAAATCTGGGGTGATACTCTGAAAAACGCCAGCATCGAAACTACCAACGCTGCTGATGTAATAAAGTAGGGTCCAAACTGGTGTATACCAAAAATCGGCTGGAAAAGAGACCGGACAATTAAAAAACCAAGCCGGTTCTGAATAGGCGTAAACCCTTGATCCGCAGCAATATGCGGCAAGTGATAAATAGAGAGAAGAACGCAGAACTCAAAAGTAAGCAGTGTCCAGAAAAAGAGACTTCGTACCCGAAGCGTGTCCCCTTTCAGCCGAAGCCATCCGAAAGAGATCACACCTAAAGGGAAGAAAAATGAAGGGATTACACCAAAAACCCAGATCAGTCCAAGCGAAAAGCTGGTACCGAAATAGTAACCCAGAAGGTTTGAAGAAGTATTAATAAAATGAGAAATCAGCGAGATGATCATCATGACCCCCGCCGCCAGGAATATCAATCCCCAGATCTCATGACCAAAGTCGGAATTGGAAGACTCCTTCTTCTTCTTGCCTTTGGTTTTTTCTTCAGAGTCGTATTGTTCAGATTTCTTTTTTCGTGCCATAGTTTTTTAAATTATCATTTAAGTAGTTGTTTTTCAAGAGAATACAGTGAGAATCGTATCTTTTTAGCTTCTTCAGACCAGAAAGCCGCATCAGTAACTTTAATGTACTCTTCGATTACCCGAGCCGCTTCCTGAGCCCTCTTAAATCCAGCAATAACAATGTCTTGCTCACTTTTACGCTCCATCTCTTCAGGACGGTTGGTTTTGGCAAAACAGTCACTCTCTGTATCACGTGCTTCGAGGAGCGTCATCTGCCCCAGAGCCTGCTCCAGACCGATCAAAGAGTGTCGCATCTGCTTTAATGATATAGAGTTAGCCTCATCATTCAGCATCAGCCGGAAATACTCTTCAATGATACGAAACGCCTCTCTCAGACGGTTACAGTTAGCATCCAGTACCCGGTAAATCTGTTTTTTATCCATCTCGTATTACATTATTAATAGCCGAAAAGTGCCCGGAAAGAGTTCAGATATACCACACCCGGGTATATTTAGGTAAATATAACATATGTACAATGGACATTGCCGGTACGGCTATTGAGAATTTTTAATTAAATGATTTTGAAGATAAGAGCTATAAATCTTTTGGGCGTTCCCCTATCGGGTCGCTGCTATCTGCCCTTTCCGTTGGGCAGGCAGCACTCTGCCGGGCTCCACTTCATGGGTCACTGAGCGGAGCCGAAGTGCGGTATTTTTATCCCTGCAGTGGTCACTGAGCGTAGCCGAAGTGTGGAGGAACCACCTGGGTCTAAAAACACAAATGCCCTACATTGCCATTTCGGGCATTTCCCGCCGTCCGAACTAACGCAGTTTAGCGTGTGGCGGTAGTGGCTAAAAGGAGATTTTGGGATAATTTGACGGTGGTTTTTGGGGGGGGTAATCTGCATTTCAAACGCGTTGACTTCCCGATGTGTCGGGATCGAAGCCACAATCACAACAGCAATTTTCAACCTTAAGGTACTGAATTTGTTGTAATTGAGTTGTTATTTATCCCTGGTCTCGAGATAAGATGCTATAGGAAAAGCTCTTACGAAAAATGGGGAATCACCTGGTTCTTTGTCCCGTTTGGGTTAAAATATTTATAGAAAAAGAAACAATAAAAAGTTGCATTATGTGTATCCAATTAGATACATTATAATTATCTATGAGATTATAAAAACTGAAATTTTTGATATCTGGTTGAAGAACCTTCGTGATTTACATGGAAAAGGAAAAATCTTAGCAAGAATTAAAAGGGCTGAATTGGGCAATCTTGGTGATTTCAAAGCTTTAGGAGATGGACTTCATGAAATGAGAGTTGATTCTGGGCCAGGTTATCGGCTCTGCTTTATGAAGGATAGGGATAAAATCATTATACTTCTTTCAGGCGGTTCAAAATCAACACAGGCATCGGATATTAAAAAAGCTTTTAAAATGATGAAAAACCTTGAGATGTAAAAATGGGTATAAAATTAATAAATTTTGATGTTTCTGAATATTTAGACTCAGAAGAATCTATTGCAGCATATCTTAGTTCCATCATTGAAGAAGGTGATCTACAGTTGTTACTTGCCGCGATAAGTGATGTTGCCAAAGCGCGTGGAATGTCAAAGATTGCATCAGATTCCGGATTAGGAAGAGAAAGTTTATATAAAGCATTAAAACCGGAATCAAAACCAAGATTTGAAACGATTTTAAAAATTTTGAGTTCGTTAGGGGTAAAAATTCAGTTTAATGCAAAAGATGAAATCAAAAGTAAAAAATCAACTACACAGAAAACAGTAAAAACCATCGGTTTTGATAAAAGAAAAAAATCTGTAACCAGAGGTAGTTCAAAATACGCAAAGAAACCATTAAAAAATGTCGATAATATAGACTCCTGATATTCCGACCATCTGGCAGTCTCTCCATTATCTCAAATTCCTCTATCCCCCTTGCTCTTAAGCTCTCAAGCCCTAACGCTCTTGTCTTTTCATTTTTCCCCTTGAACCCCGACACTCTCACTTCAACACACTTTCCACCGCTGTCCCACGTCTCTTTTTTCTTCTTACTGACTCGCAGTCTACTGTTTACTGTCTACTGTCCCACCGATTCCCCACCGACTTGCCGTCCTCTGTCCACCGTCTACCGATTCCACCCCTTGACTCTCCAATCAACTTCACCTATATTAATGGCATATAATCGTTCTCAGGTCCCATGTTCAGATGATCTGATCTCTGATCTCTGATATATTGCAAAAATTTGGGAATACTCCGAGATTGAATCAAAAACCGGAAACACCTTGGGCTGCTTACGCATTAGCATTTAGAAGAGATGTTCACCAACTAATAGCTTGGGGACATTCCGACTCGAGACATCTTATTAGTGCTAATAGCGATGAAACCGAAATAACTGGTTATATTAAAGAAGCTATTAGTCGTCGCTTAGATGACCCCAGCACTCCAGAATCGTTTAGTCGTTATGAAGTACATGACGATCCACCTTTACCGACTGAAGGGCGTACTGGTAGGAGGCGCAGGAGAGCAGACCTCCAAGTAACAATGATTGGGTCCAAACCTCGGCCTAAATACATTTGGGAAACTAAACGGTTTTTAAAAACAAATTCACATGAGACATATATTGGTTGTGATGGTATTTTACGTTTTATCACAAATGCATATGCTGCTAATTATCCAGAAGCCGGTATGCTTGGATATATACAGACACAAAATGTTACAAAGTGGGAAAATAGCCTTATTGAAATTCTTGCCACAGATCCGAGTGTATCCGGCAAACGATTACTAGACAACAAGTTATTCCACAACTTAGGGATACTTGGATCAGTAGCCATGTACGTAGTAACGGTACGCAACTGACTCTTTGTCACATTCTTTTAGATTGTTCCTGATTTGTTTAATAATATTGATCGTTATAATAGATATTATAAAAACCGACTCGGAAAAGTTTCATGCATAGTAGCAAAAGGTTAGCACACTATGCAACACGAAAGTACGTCATTGCTGCTATACGTTTTTGTGAGCGATAAAGGCGTAAGTTTAACTTTCCGTACGCAAGAATATAGATCTAGCAATGCCATGACTATGCCTATTAAGGCCGCAATAAAGAAATCAAATTTTACATATGAATCAGCAGTAAGTAAGTGGTGTTTGTTTGCCTTGCCACATGAATTAATGTACGTAATAAAAAGATTGTTTTCCCTTATTATCAATATGTATAGCAGACAACCTGTGAGATCAGTAGAATTCATATTATTAGATGCAAAACAAAACGATATTGAAGATCTTTTCTTAAAGAAAAATTTTCAAGGTCCGAATACAGACGGAAGATACAGATGGTATTACCCTCAAGGATCGGATCCTGTTTTATATATAGATATTAATCATATTGAATGGGGTAAAAACAGTAGGCGGTAGACTGTAGACGGTTTGGCAGAAGAGAGAAGAAGAAAAGAGACTATGAGATTATTATTTCCCCGAATCTGCCAACTCCATAAGCGCTTCCGGCCAGGGGGAGAAGAAGAATTGCGACGCGAGATATGTTTCATCAAAACGGACAATCCATGCTTTCATGACTGCAATGCATGCGCTGAGCGGGATTTTTTTCTGATGGTACTGTTCCAGAAGGTTCAGGAAAAATTGTTTTTCTGGACTGCTCAATTTGTCTGAAAAATACCTGAATGCATGCTGCAGTACATTAACCTGAGATTTTGCTTTTGGGGGGTGAGCAAGAGCGCAGCAGAGCAGCTCAAAGTATTGTTCGAATACTGTTCTGGTATTATAATGATCTGCATTTGCCACAAGGGCATCTAATGTACACATAATATTCTCATGATAACACTTCAGAATGAGTTTATGAGTTGCATGAAAGTCAATAAGGTTTTGGATCAAGGGGTCACTGCTGATTGCTCTGAATCGTGCAAGTGTGTAAATCTGCGTGTAAAAATGTTCGCGCAGCATGAAATTATGCAGACGCCCTTCACTGGTGCATGGAACCAAGGGGAATAATTGTTTAAAGAGATTCCCGAACAAGCCGTTTTCCACCAGTTTCACTGCAGATCCCTTTTTTGTGCCGACATATATTTTAACATTGGTAATTGAGCAGGATGGTGAACGGTCTTTGAACAGAAAGCCATCTACTGGTTGCAGTTCCGCGAGGTACGTTGACGAAAAGGTGTTCATTCTTTCGGTGAGATCGACATTGGTAGTCTGTTGAATCATGAGGATCCCGGTATCCTGCTTAACAAGCCGGACAGGTTTTCGCGGAACACCCAGACCTATGTCAAACTCAGGGCATACGTGTATAAAGTTGACATACTCCTTTAATTTTTCCGTATAGTGTGAAGAAATGATACCTCTATCCCACCTGCAATGGTCGAATCCCAGGCAACGGCTTACAAGTACTGTGGGGCGAATATCGGAATCGGTGTTTCGGGATTCATCCTGGTCCATGCATTATCCTTTTACATGAAGACGCTGCGACCAATTCTATTGATTTAATTCTATTGATTTAATTCTATTGATTTAATTCTACTGATTTAATTCTACTGATTTAATTCTACTGTTGTTGGAATTACTTGCCCGGTTGTCGAGCGGAGTCGAGACGACTACAATTTAACGAAAATTCCGCATGTCATTTCGACTCAGCTCAATGACCACCTCAGCAAAGGTGACAGAGGTTCTCGAAGTCACAATCTGCACAATGCTGTCGCAATACCAATGCCGATGGTGATTCATCATGGGTTAACTTTTATAGCAAGAATCTTAAACTAAGAATCTGGGTCGGGCCGACGCAACTAATTGAAATATAGGAAGATATACGAATTTTAATCTTTTTCATTAACGAAGAATCAATGACTTACATCGATTTCTGCAAGAAATCTGTTATTCATCTGTTCAATTTTGACCTGTAAACATTGTGCGAAGGTGAATTTGCGGTTGAAACCGTGCATTACCCGAAAGGGAAATACACGGTAATGTGTACGATCCTTATTCGAATTTCACAGCGGTACCATATGCAAGCAATTCTGCTGCTCCACCCATTATCACCGAAGTGGTAAATCTGACACCTACAACTCCGTCTGCCCCTATTCTTTTTGCTTCTTCCACCATTCTGTCGATTGCCTGTTCACGTGATTCTGTCATAAGTTTTGTGTATTCCTGGATCTCTCCACCAACGATATTTTTCAACCCGGCCATTATATCATGACCGATGTGACGGGCTCTGATAGTTGCTCCACGTACAATTCCCAGCGTCGTTATAATCTTTTTACCTGCTACTGTTTCAGTTGTAGTGATAATCATCGCAATACCTCCTTATAAGGGTCAACTTTGTATGTTTTGAATTCAATTGAACAGGTATACAAAAAAAATATTCAAAAATAGTGCAAGTATTCGGGAAAAAAATCATTATCCGTTCTTCATTCTTCAGATTTTAACCATTCCCCATCCCCCTTGACTCTAATGATAATTCTGTCCTATATTAACGATAATATCACAGCAGCATTCCTGCCGGAAAAATCCTTGATAGTCTGTAGTTGTTTTTTCAGACTTATTGTTAAATTCTGATTTTGCAGAGAGTAAAAAGTTCATGCATTAAGCTTTTTAGTCATTGGAAATTGAGGTTGTTTAGTGATTGATGAGGTTCATTACAATTGTCAGAATACAAATATTCATATTTGAGGATATATTTAAGGAGTTATTTTGAAACAACATTTGCTACTTTTTACTTCATGCATTCTACTGTCAGGATGTGCGCCATCGATATTCATTAACAAGGAGTATTCTCAAACAAATTTTCAGGATCAAAAAATTAATGTTGCTATTATTGACACTATTTCTTTCAACTATAAAGGTAGCATGGGTACAAATTGTAATGGTTTATATGATACCCGCAGGAGCTATTCCACATAAACCGCTGAATATTACAAGCAGATTTGTATATTGGGATGCCGTTCAGAAAAAACCTATTGCCTGGGGGTATGCATCAGGTGTTTATGATCAGGGACCTGCTGTGACTATTAAGAATTGGCAGGAGGCTTCAAAAGCTCATGGATTATCGATGATTAAAAAGTCACCGTTTGAGAGGAAAAATAATATTGAAAGTAAATAATCAGAAAAAGTGTTCACGAATCCAGGATATATCCGGATTGGCCATGCGTAATATGAAATGTATCTGTTTTACAACTGAAATGCAGTACAAATTAGATGACCTTTTCACTACTATGTACTCTGAGCGTGGGTTAAAGTATGAGCCTGAAGGGAGGCACAACGATTTACGATACATACCATCTGTATATCAGGAGGATGGAGGTGGTTTTTGGGTTATAGTAAGTGAGGAAAAAATTATTGGGGCCGCAGGTTTGAAAATACTGGATAGAGTTAATGGCATAGGTGAAGTAAAAAGAATGGCTGTCCATCCGGAATGTCAGGGAAAAGGTTATGGCAGACTATTGCTTGATCATATTATTAATGAAGCCAAACAGAAATCACTTCGTATACTCAGGTTAGATACAATGAAAAGTTATGAAAAAGCTTTGAACTTATATAGAAGTGCGGGGTTCTACGAGATCGGGCGCTATAACGATAACTGCGTGGCTGAAGTGTATATGGAAAAGAGGGTTACATAAAAATTCGTGCACGTGTTATATCAAATATTTGCATTATATGAATATCCAGTTTTTTAAATAACATCAGGTAGATAAATTGAAATTAATATTAGCTATTAAAAAGTATTTGGGTTTAATTTTCCTTATTACTTTTTTGTCGGAAAGAATAAAAAAATTGTTACTGGGCTGAAAATTATCGAGCCGTTTGCCTGTATCTGGTCTGGCTATGTTTCTATAGCAATATCACTATACGGTAGTACACTAATCTCAGGTTATATCTCAATGTGCTCAATAGTGACTTATTTCACTGCTTCCTGTACTGAAAAATGTATTTTAATTAGAAGAATTATTAAGGGGAAAAAAACATGATCAGACGGAATTTGTTTATCATCATAGCTGCCCTTGCATCTCCTATTACACTTTTTGCTGAGAGTGAACTCTTGTTAAATGGAGCAACGTATGTTGCTTTTAGTAATAAACGGCCAGATCTGTCGCTCGGTTTTGGATATTCCTATCAACCTGCTAAACAATTCAGAATTTCATGCAACCTCAATTACTCATTTCGACATCAGATAGCCTCATCAGATGAAGACATTCCAATTGCTTTTGCATTCTTTCAGGATTCATTAATAATGAGAGTTGACGAATATGTCATTGACAGCTATCGTGAAAAGGGCTATTGCTTTACTTTAAATCTTATTCCTGAGTTTGTTATTAATCAGATATTTTTTGGTATAGGAATGGGTTTAGAATATGGTAACTATACTTCACATTACACATATAAAATCAAAGGACAGCCTGATTTAGCCTTTCATTTGCCAGAAACATCCAGTAGAAAAGATAAGAATTTCACATTTATGATGTTAGCAGGCTATGATTTCTCACCATTTGAAATACAAGTTGGTTTAACCTGGAAACGATTTCAAAATATTGGATTAGGACTAAATATTGGCTGGGCTTTTTGGAAATCAAATTCTCACAGATCCACCATATTACCAGAAGTTTAAAGGATTTACGGCAGTAGATACTGATACTACCATCATGTGGAATTATTCAAATGCTCCCGGTTCGTTTTGTGATCCTCTGAAAGCAATGACATTATACTCACCATCATTCACTATTCCAAAACTGAATCGCTTTGATGGGATCGTTCGTGGAGCACCTCAGGCATCTGCGGGTTATTTTGTAGATGGTATATCGCTTATACCCTTCTCTGAAATAAGTGATCTGTTTTCATTAAGTGAGCAGAGCATTATACCCAGGTATTTGACAACCATCATCGGAACAAGACAAATTTTTCCTGTGAGTCCGTTTTTCTTTGATGGGTATCGTTCATGGTTCAGTGAACAAAAAGGCATGCACATCACCACTGATGGTTCCTATGCACCTGTTGAAGATGGATTTTTTTGTGGCCCACTGATCAGCTTTGATGATTCCAAAATATCAAATGGTGAAAATCATATTGGTGTAAATATCTCAAATTTTGAATCAACGATAAACGGTACACTTTCAGCTGGTAAAGATTTTCAACTTTTCTGTATCCCACATAATATAGATCAACGGACTATTGCAGCAGGTATAGTGATAAAATACTAATGTGTCATCTATCCGTGACACACGCGGCAGTCCCGGTTGAACCAGGCCCGTTTCTTGCGACAAACTTACCGGAACGGTACTGTGAAAATCCCAAAAAATTCGTCGTATATCTTTCAGATGAAATCAATTATAAAAATTTGGGAGTTGCAGGCGTGAGCGCATTTTTTGTAACACAATTAAACATCATAACGTTCACTCAACAATCATTACCTTCAGTTTGTTAATTGAGAAGATTTTTAAAATAAAAAAGGAACTCCATTGAAGAACAAATCCATTTTTAATGCTGCTACGATAACAATCATCTGTTTTCAATCTGTCACGGCTTCAGGTGAAAAAACACCGTTGGATTTGGAATCAACATCAAAACAGCAACACCAGTCCACTTCTGCAACTAGTAGAAAGCCTTTAAAAGGATATTTTAAAGACGGAATTCCTTACAACCGCATTGGTGATGGCCCGGAGCCACTTGTCGTGTTTCAAGGACTGACATTTGAAAACAAGCCGTCGCCCGGCTTTATGGTTCCTCCTTACGGATTTCTTGGAAAATTATATACGGTATATATTGTTTACAGAAAGCCAGGGCTCCCCGCGGGATACACATTAAAGGACATGTCCGATGATTATGCGAGGATGATCCGGGAGGAGTTTGGTGGCTCCCCTGTAAACATCATTGCACTTTCAACAGGTGGTTCAATTGCACATTATTTTGCAGTCGATCATGCTGATCTTATTAAAAAGTTGATTATTCACTCAAGTGCATGCAAGATAAGTGATCAGTCCAGGGCAATACAATTGAAAGTTGCTGAATATGCAGAAAAGAAGCATTGGATACGTGCTTACCAAACAATTATAAACTTTGCCATGACCAGGAATTCAATAGAAAGGGTACTTTTTGCACCACTAATCTGGACTGGCTCGATTATAACAGGTTGCTTTATGGTGCCAGAAAACCCTTCTGATCTTATTGTGACTATTAAAGCTGAAGATTCATTTAACTTTGAACAGAGATTATCAGAAATAAAGGTACCAGTGTTGGTCGCCGGAGGAACGAAAGATCCATGTTACCCTGAAGAGCTTTTCAGAAAAACAGCTGAAGGAATACCAGACTGTAAAATAGCGCTTTACCCCGGTAAGGGACATGCTGTTTTTTGTAAAGAATTTGAACGGGATGTTCTGCAGTTTTTATCTGATTGAAATAAACTACCGCTTACAACACCGCAACCCGGTCTGTGGTTTCGCAGAGCCATCGAGGCCCGGAGAAACAGTTTGACATTTCGAGTACGGTCCACCCATCATGGCAGGTTCGTTGTTTTTACCAACAACCCATTCGAAAATGTTACCGGTCATGTCGTAACCGCCAAATTTACTTACACAGTTGAGTCGTACACCTGATGGCTCGATCTGACGAGTGTCGGAGTTACATTTATTTTCTTCACGGTTGAAACCATACGGATACTGGTACCCTTCAAGGCCCCCACATGCCCACTCCCACTCTTCAGCGGTACAAAGTCTTTTTCCCTGGGATTCGCAGTATTTTTTTGCATCAAGGAATGACACCGACGCCATCGGAACCTGATCTTTTTTATTCGGATACTCGTAGCGGTCAACACACACTTTAAAGAACGGCTTACCTTTCTTTCCGGGTGGCATATCTACAAGAAACATATCCGCCGGGCAGAATAATGGCTTGGCGTAGGTCTTGATAGGATCCTCAGCTATAGTAGCATTTGAGCTGTTAAGATACACTCGTACAATATCCGATCGATTAATGACTCTGGTAGATTCATCAAGAAGTTTCATAACGATGTTCAGGTCATTCTGACTTTGAATCTGACCAACCAGTTTTATATCAGCACCCCGAACTCCCCAATCGTCGACCTGTGGATTTTTTACCAGTATGGTATCAAGTGGTCCCTGAAATGTCGGTTTCTTAATATCCGCATTTTCAGTTTTGGCTTTATTAGGTACTACCATAATCTTTCGGACTGCTTCTTTGGTGATTGGTATTTTTGATCCCTCAACATTAATCCGCATCATTGATTGATCAATTGAAGCCAGGGTTCCTTTGAAAACTGTACCACCCGCAATAGTAACCTCAAGAAAGAGGTTGTCTTCACTGACTGTCTGCAGTTCTTCCCATGTCAACTGCATGCGGCCCCCGTTATTTGTTTTAACTACAACCTGCGGCCGTTTGAGCAGCTCATATTGTCTGATCAATGAATAACGGAACACATACGGTTTACCCTCAGTAGTTTCAAGAATGAGTCCGGTATCATTTTTGGATTCGACTACACCTGTCAATTCATCACCGGTTGTTAATGTAACTTTGTAGGTTGCATGCAGGATCACATCTTCCGGTGATTTCACAGGAGGAACATAAGGCCCGGATGTTTCGGGAGGAGGAGTGTTGGTGGCTGATACACTGCCGGATGCTGACGACCCGCCATTAGCCATATACCAGTCTCTCCAGGCTTGCTGTTCATTGCCAATCGTTGTCCCTGTAATTTTTCCGAGGGCACAGGCCCCTATAAAAAGTTTCAGAGTTACCGTCACGTTAACTGTTGCCCGGGTAATAGCCCCTGAAGAGCCATATTTTTTATCAATAAATTCAATCTGGTGAGAACTGGTAACACTTCCCTCACACAACGACATCGAATTATAATCCAGCACCGGTGATGAGAGAATAAATTTGTTTTTTTCACTTGTTAAATAGGTCATCAACCAGTCCTCAAAGGTACCTTCACCGGCATATTGAGCATTTCTGATTTCGGTGATATGAATCATAACGGGAAAATTATCGACCAGCCAGGAGATCGCCCCTGATGCTTCACTGCCCATCTCTCCCAGTCTGATAGCTGCCCTGTACCCCTTCGTAATGGTTTCACGAGGTGGTTGTGGCGGGATGTTCTGACCGGAACGGGTATAGTAGGAGTATGCCTCTGATGTGTAGTACATCGATGGTACAATCCTGAGCTCCTGCATAAGCGTTTCAACTTTATTTTGCTCCTGAGCCTGAACGACCAGTGTTGCAATTAATACAAATAATAGGAACAGTGATTGTGATCTACTATTATTGACATCTCGAATCATCGGTATCCTCCAATACAGGATAGAACAGGATGTGACACTTTCCAGCATTTTTAAAGGTAATCAGTATCTAAATATATATATTAATGTGAACAGCGCAAACTGTTCATTTGGATCTCAGAACGTATATCAATAACAACTCCATCTGACCGAATTATTAAATGGAGTGTGGACTGGCTTAACCCGGCTGAATCATACTTTTCAGTTTAACTTTTGATCTTAAAGTGCCGAATAGTATAATAAAAGAGTAAAGCAGTTTTCGACCATAAAAGGAGGATAGAAATGACCAATCAAAGAGGTGAACAATATGTCGCACTTGATGACCGACCTGAGCGGGAAAATGTGATCGAAAAAGATGAGATACTCAGTTTAATCATCGATATCGAAATAATGTCTACAGCCGATTTTTATAAAAAGTATTTCAATCAATCAAAATGATCTCTAATGAAAGGGATTGATTATGCAGGGTTCTTATTCTTCAAGCTGGTCTCGATCTGAACCAGTTTGAAAAATATGATGATGCAGACTCAATCCTTAACGGCTTTTTGCATTATGTTCGAGTAGTACAGATTGAATATGGTTTTCTCTTGAGGCTCCACCCAGGGAGATAATTTTATCAGCAGACACCTTTTTTGCCGTTAACGTTTCTATTATATCTTCAATAAGATCCGGTACAAAGGTAACCAGCAGAGTGCTACCGGCATCGGCAAAAATGGAAATCTCTTTTAGAATCTCTGGAATCAGTATTGTACGCCCTTTCTCGAGAATGTCTTCACTATTTCCATACCGCACTGAAGCTGTCCCTTCAACAACAGTCACTACCCTGAACGATTTCCGTGCATTGGGTCGAATCTTCATCGATCTGAAAAACCGATACTCCTCAATCGCGAAATACCTGCACGCCACACGCAACGAGTGTACGTATCCGTTGTATTCTGTAATTATAGGGTCAATTTTGTATGATATATTTCCTTGCATATCAATGACTTCGAGTGCCTCATCGATATGGAGTGCCCGGGGCCTGTTCTGCGCATCACACCGGTCCCAGTCATAAAGACGAAACGTTGTATCTGAAGTCTGCTGAACTTCATAAATTAACGAATTACCCATAATCGCATGTACTGTACCTGAAGGAATGAAATACATTTCACCAGTCTTGATGGGAACTTCCTGAAGAAGCGAAGTTATTGATTTTGAATCCAATGCAGCAATAATTGCTTCACGGGTAACATCCTCATTAAACCCAAGAATCAGTTTTGCATCTTTCTGGGCATCTGCAACATACCAGCACTCAGTTTTGGAATCACTGCGTTCCTGGCCTGGATGAACCTGAACAGAAAGCTTCTCAGTTGCATCAATAAATTTTATCAGTAACGGAAACTGATGTAGTAATGAACCTGTCAGCTGCTCTGATGCATGCGCGGTTAACTCACGAAGGGTTAAGCCCTTGTTTTTCCCTGAAGATACAACGCTCTGGGAAGCTTGAAACGCTGAAATTTCCCAGGACTCGCCGATAAGCTGTCCTGGTGCGATCTGCCGGTTGAATTTTTCTTTTAAGAGGCTTCCGCCCCATATTTTTTCGAAGTAGATTGGTTCAAAAAAAAGTGGTTCTGCCGGAAGCTTGATCATACCTTTTCTTTTTCGAGTATTTCACTCGCGAATTCTTCAAATGATTTAAACAGATACCCCTCAAAGACGATATCGAACTTTAAGGTTTCAAAAATGTAGTTAATATACTCATTTGATGAAATAATAAAAATAGCTCCATTCAATTTTCTTACTTTATTCAGGTTATAGACCAGTGCCCCTATGCCACCACTGCAGATAAACGTGACTTCATCGAGGTTGAAAACGATGTGGCAGGATCCCATCTCAATGATCTGCTGAATCTCTTTGTCGAGAAGTCGTGCATTTTCCCAATCAATACGGCCTGCGGGTTTAACAACTTTGAATTTTCCAATCTCAGTTACTGAAAGCTCCACCATTAGCTCCTTCTATTTCCGGATCTCCTTGTATTCTCCATCGCTAATATCGGCCCCTTTGGGATCAAATCGCTTATTTGACGATGTAGTAGTACCCGTCTTTGACGATTTTTGCTTTTTCTGAAAACCAGGAATCATCCTTAGAAAAAACCGAATTACGAGAAAGAGAATGATTAATTCAACTAATTGTATTAATGTTAGCATAGGTGTTTTAAAAATACAAGTTAAATGGTATAATAAGAGTTTCTATTAGTAGAAAAAGAAAATAAATAATTCTACCGTTGCGTATTTAGAAATTATTAAATTTTGATTTTATGAAATAACCAGCGGAGGAGATACATGACCGTAGACATTTCAGCACTGAATGAAAAAATCAAAGAAGAGAGTAGTTTTGTAACCCTTTTACGGAATGAACTTGGTAAAGTGATCATTGGCCAGTCGCGTATGATCGATCGTCTTCTTATCGGCATTCTTACACGAGGGCATGTGCTGCTTGAAGGAGTTCCCGGACTCGCCAAAACACTCGCGGTTTCAACACTTGCGAAAGTTATCGATACTGGATTCAAGCGCATTCAGTTTACCCCTGATCTGCTTCCGGCCGATCTTATCGGAACAATGATTTTTAATCAGAAATCAGGTGAATTTGTCGCAAAAAAAGGACCACTATTTTCAAATATTATCCTTGCTGATGAAATAAACCGTGCCCCGGCAAAAGTGCAGAGTGCGCTGCTTGAAGCGATGCAGGAGCGGCAGGTGACTATTGGTGAACAGACCTATAAACTGGATGACCCATTTCTTGTTCTTGCAACTCAGAACCCCATTGAGCAGGAAGGTACCTATCCTCTCCCTGAAGCTCAGGTTGACCGTTTCATGATGAAACTGAAAATTTCATACCCGACCCGTGAGGAAGAGAAACAGATCCTTACACGGATGGGAAAAGGTGATGTTCCTGAAGTTTCAAAAGTGATCTCTGTAGACCGTATTCTTTCGGCACGAAGTACTGTTTCGGAAATCTACATGGACCCGAAGGTTGAGGATTATATTGTCAACCTTGTTTATGCAAGCCGTGAGCCACAATCGGTTGGTTTAACTGACCTTAAGCATCTTATTTCGTATGGTGCATCTCCTCGTGCAACACTCTTTTTAACTCGTGCGGCCAGAGCGCATGCCTTTATCCGTGGACGTGGATATGTCACACCTGAAGATGTCAAATCTATTGGACTTGATATACTTCGGCACAGAATCATTGTAACGTATGAAGCTGAGGCTGAAAATATCACCTCTGAGGATATCGTTCAGAAAATTTTCGACAGTGTTGAAGTACCATGATAACCACAGGAACTTTGAACTAAAATAGTAATTATCATGTTTATTTTAAAGCAATTAGATACATTTTTCAGGAATGATGCTTATACATCGTTCCTTATATTACTTCTTATTTCCGGATCGTTTTCCTATCTCTTTTCACAACAAGGGATTAACTACGATCCTGAAAAGGGCATTATATTTTCTGATGATAATTCCGCCAAACATGTTCCCGAACCTGAAAAAAATGTAGAGAGCAAAAAAAAACATGTTCCTCGACAGCAGCCATCAATTGCAAAGCCTGTTTCAAAAAATAATACTATTCATTTAAATCGTAAGAAAGATCCTCCTGAAACCTATTACAAATCCGGGTTGGAATATTTTAAAAATGAGGATTTTCCAAATGCACTTAAGAACTTCAGTCATGCTGATTCTTTCGCCAGTCTTCCATTATATAAATTGTGGAAAGCCAAAACGTTACGTCGATTAGGCAACATCCCTGCGATGTTCAGGCTTCTCAATGAAATCGCAACAAAATATGATAACTCTGATATTGCTGATGACGCACTGCTCGAGTTAGCTGTCTACTATAAAAGTAGTAATGACTATGAAAAAGCCCTCGAAACTCTTACGAAACTGATTGAACAGTACCCGTTTGGAATATCCAGCGCTACCGGTGAAGAACTTACTTCAATTGCGAGAGACCAGCGGAGACTGATTCGCCAGGAGATGATCAACAGTCTTGCCATTATCGGATATCAGGTGGAAGATCTGGCAAGTGCTTATCGTGAATTTCAACAAAATAATAGGCTGAAAATTACAGGAACTGGGAATGTCCAAACCGTTTCTCTAATTAAAAAACTTCATGAACAACTGCTTCAGAAGCAGGATGAAGAGTCAGAAAAAACGCGCGAACTTGCGAAATATCAATGGATTATGGTGGTTTGTTGTGCAGTCCTGTTCTCAACGCTTATCCTTCTGATAATTCTCAGATTAAACATCAATTCCCGTAAAAAACATCTGCTGGAATTGAAATGCATCCTTTTAGAACTTGATACTGGTAAATTATGATTCCTAAAGAAGTTATTCAAAAAGTCAGACGTATAGAGATTAAAACAAAGCGGGTCGTTGATTCGATTCTCTCAGGTGAATATCATAGTGCCTTTAAAGGAAAGGGGATGGAGTTCTCTGAGGTTCGCAACTACATTGAAGGTGACGATATCAGGTCGATTGACTGGAATGTTACCGCCCGTATGGGTTCTCCCTATATTAAAAAACACACCGAAGAGCGTGAATTGTCGGTAATGCTTATGGTTGATGCATCTGCATCGGAGAGTTTTGGCACCACCGACAAATTTAAAGGGGAGATTGCAGTTGAACTCTGCGCGCTTCTGGCATTCTCAGCAATTAAGAACAACGACCGGGTTGGTCTGATCATTTTTACCTCTGAAGTTGAACTCTATATTCCTCCGCAAAAGGGTAAAAATCATGTACTTCACGTGATTAGAGAGATGCTGTATTTCAAGCCCTCGAAAAAAGGTACAAATATCAATGCTGCGCTGGGTTTTCTCAATAAGGTTCAAACCAGGCGGGCGGTAGTTTTTCTGGTTTCCGATTTTTTCTCTTCAGATTTCTCTGCAGCTCTGCGGATCTCCTCACGAAAACATGATCTTATTGCAGTAACCATGAATGATCCCCGTGAAGCAACATTCCCCAACGTTGGTCTTATAGAACTTGAAGATGCTGAGACTGGCAAATCTATTTTAGTCGATTCCGGAAGCAAAGCATTCCGAGAAATGTACGCCAAAAGTATGCAGCAGAAATATGGTGCAACCCAGACCATGCTGCGCAATAACGGCATTGATGAGATTCACATTTCTACTGAAACGGAGTATGTTGATCCGCTGGTTAAATTTTTCAAAAAGCGGGAAAAGTTGCTTCAGTAGATTGTGCGATTTTTGCAGATCGCCTCTCTCCCTGGCTTCCTCTCCATTGGTGAATGGAGAGGGGGTAAAAGAGAAAAAAAAAATTGCTCCCTTTCTCCACGAGTGGAGAGAGGCGATTGGCGGGTATTGGAAAATAACGAGTTACACTAGGTAAGTACATCCCCATAGATTAGAAAATACTTCTTCCTTCAAAAGCCCTGGAAATTCCTTATATTAGAAACAGCTGGTGAAATCATCTTCTTTCAATTCTCTTTTTAGTATCATAATTGGGATTTGATCTTCACAGCTCAAACAGATGGGGACGTGTGCACTGCGGTTTTTATTGCCTGGGGAAATTCAAACTATTGGTGTGCATCAAATATTAACTGATTGAAGGAGTACCGTATGGTTCGCAGCTTATTTTTCCCGCTGACCATTGTTTGTGTCATGGTGACCAGTGGATTTACACAGACAAATGAGAGCAAAGTGTTCACTGCAGGTGGAAAAACACATCATTGTATCTGGCATGTACCAAAAGATTATAACAAGCCACCGGTTGTTTTTTTCGTTCATGGTGCTAATGGTAGTGGAAAAAATTTTCAGAGTGAAACTAAAGGGGATGTCGTAGCTGACCGGGAAAAGTTTATTGCTGTATACCCCAGTGCTTCAAGTAATGGAAATGCGGGTATCTGGGCTGATATGTTCGGTACTTCAGATTACCCCTTTTATCTTGCTGTAATTGACACCTTAGATAAAAGGTATTCAATTGATAGAGATAGAATCTATATGACAGGATTTTCTCAAGGAGGTTTTATCAGCTTTGTTGCTGCCTGCAAATACTCAGATGTCTTTGCGGCTGTCGCACCTGTTTCGGGACACGCTGGTTCACCTTGTACAATTAAGCGTCCAGTTTCTGTTTACATGACATTTGGATCCCAGGAAGGAGCTGCTTCATTTTTTAAAGATCGTGATATCTGGTTGAAGCTTAACAATTGTCCAAGCACTCCAAAACGAATATTCCCGTATCCCGAAACAAAACCACAATCCAAAATCGCCAGACTTATCTATGGGCCTGGAGATCAGGGGACATATGTGGTTGTTGACTCTGTCGGAAACCAGGGGCACCAGTGGCCAAATGCTCAAAATCAGGCTGAAGAGGTCTGGGCGTTTTTTAAACAGTACACTCTTAAAGGTAACTCTACAAACGTTTCTGGTTTTAAAACTACCCTGCTTGAAAAAACTGTTACTGTTTCATATACTTCTGGTACAATACGTCTTCAAGGCATTGAAGAAAATAGTAATATTAAGGTAACCGATACAAAAGGTAG
Organism: Chitinispirillaceae bacterium; assembly: GCA_050301235.1. Classification (GTDB taxonomy): domain Bacteria; phylum Fibrobacterota; class Chitinivibrionia; order Chitinivibrionales; family Chitinispirillaceae; genus JAFGIN01. The sequence goes on from JBNKZD010000189.1 coordinate 35,563, forward strand.
ATTGGTTTTAAACGGGATGACCTCGGGAGCTCAATTTTCATTTACTAATAAGCCAAGTGGTGTTTATCTGGTCGTTGTTAGGGAAAATGAGAAAGTGGCAGCTTCCAGAATATTGGTTCCTTGATGACCATTATCATTGGGCACGCTGCAACGTGCCCTTAATGATTTAAAAATCGGTTTCTGACCCTATGAAGGTTTTAAGCGATATCATCAACTTGAAGAGGATCAGCCACTTATTTCTGATGACCTTGACTCAGATTTATTGGAGAATTTTTAAATGAAGATTTCTCAATACTATTACTTTTAAACATTCCCACAGTAATCAGTTTTCCCGAATACGTGAATATTGATGCTTTTTTTTGAGCATTATCAAATTCTGTTGGAAAAGAACAGACCTCATTCCTACTTGTCAGCATTCTATAGTACATTCTGTTAGTGAAAACATTCCGTCTCTCGGTACTTCGATGCTCTTTTATGTCCGTTATACCACATGGCTTAATCGCCCTGGTTATTTGACCTCCAAGAACCGGCCAGCCATCACTGCTCCAGGAAAAGGAGTCCCAGAAATTATCTGTATGCAATTGCTTGCCAGACCTATTTCGGCGGTGGGACAACTACCGGAATAATTGTTGATAAATTACTATCAAATTGTCATAGTGAAATTGCCGGGCAGATTGATGAAACTGCGGTACCAATGAAGCTGGACGGGTGCAGTGGATTAAAGTGGCTAAAGACAGTGGTCTGGTTGGTTTCTACTGCTCCTATGAAGGCGGCTCTAATCATCAGAACTCACTAAAAAGTCCCAAATAGCTGCAAATTCATCGCAAGTTTGAATCCCTCGATAATTGTTTTCAGGAAAATGATATTTTTCAAAAATAGGCAGGACTTTGTTGTCTGTTGCTTTATTACTGCATCACAATTTTTCTGGGGAGGCTTGTAATGGATGAAGCTGTACTTCAATCGATAATTGGAACAGACAAACGTAACCCATACCTTCAGGTATGCAGACGTAATGGAAGTAATCAACTTGAAATTTATTATGGTGCGCAATTATTGGAAACGGTTGTTGATGATAAGGAACACATTGCATTTCGCGCAGCAGTAGGTCGTTTATACAACGCGGGATTGAACCGCGCCCAGTTAGCAGAGGTCTTCAATGTAGACCGCAAGACAATGCAGCGATGGGGTGAAGCATTACTTGCGCCAGATGCTGAATCTTCAATTCGTGGATTGCGTTCCCGACGTGACCCACGTAAGCTGACCGTTGAGGTTCGCAAATTTGCAGAGGTTCGTTTTGGACAAATCTACAAATATAACCGCAGCAGCTATAGTCGCCAGATACGAAATGAGATTTTTGATACCTTTGGACTACATCTTTCACCGGAGGCACTTCGCCCAATATTTACTGCCTGCAAGGCAAGATTAGAAGGCAATAGGGATAGTGGAAGCGATTCCGGAGATACTTCCGGTGAAACGGAGGACGAGAGGTGTCAGAAAATGATGAAAAAACCATAGAATGTGTTCCTGTAGATATTGATAATCAAAAGATGTATCCCTTTAATGCAGGTAATTCACAAGACATATCAACTGTTCAATTTCTACATCATGCAGGAGTACTCTTCTTTTCGGCATGGCTCTCACGACTGGATCCGCTCCACTGCGGCACACTATTGAAACAGTGGCTTGCGCTGGTATTGCTTGAAGCGATTAACATTGAACAAAGTAAATATGTGAACTGGGAGTGTTTGTCACTGTTTTTTGGAAGAGTGCTGCCTGGAACTGTTGAACAGCGTCTTCAACTTGAACAAATAGCTTCCACCGATACCGACCAAAGTATACTAAAAGTGAATGCAGAGATTGCTGGTGTTGTTCATTGCGACGATTTTTACTATGATCCCCATACAAAACACTATACTGGGATGCACAAACTCCTCAAAGGGTGGTGTTCAGCAATTAGATGGGCAGATAAGGCGCTGCATAGCGATTTTATTCATACTACAGAGGGAATGCCTGTTTATCTGCACCATTCTGATAATTATCAGGATTTACGAGAGCGATTTTTCCCAATCATTACCGCCTTTCGTCAAACGGTTACACTGCCAGAGAAGAAAAAAATAACAATAATCATTGATAGAGGCATTTATAGTATTGAGACCTTTCAAAAGGTAAAAAACGATCCAAGTCTTGAACTGATTAGCTGGGAAAAGGGATACAAGGCTGGAGAATATGACTCAGAAAAATGCGATGGTCAATTTTGCTATTCCAGACTCCGCAACCATGCCACTGATAAACAATTGTATACCTTTGATTATATGGACAAACGGTGGGAACGTGATCCTGAAATCCGAAAATTAATTGTTGTCGCAACAAATCCAAAAGCAAAAAAAGTGGAAGTAAGTATTTTGTGCACTGATACACAACGAAATGCTCAAGATGTTATCCTACTTATTTTTAAGCGCTGGATCCAGGAAAATGATTTCAAATATCTTGATAAACATTATGGTATCAACCAGATTACCAGTTATGCAACGGTATCCTATGAAAAATTGCGCGAAACCATTGAGGACAAACAAGAGCAGAGCGCCCAAAGAAAGGCATTACTACTAGAAAAACGTTCTCTGGAAAACCACCTGAAAACAATGCTTCACAAGGAACACAAACAGAACATGCGAATGAATAGCCTGAATGAAAAACTGCATAAAATTGATACTAACGCAGATAAAGAGGTGAAAACATCAGAAAAAAAACTGCGATCTCGTATTCAAGCACAACTGACACGAGCTACAAAAACCAGTAATGCCATTGCTACACAAAAGAAAGAGTATGATCGTCTTATCGAGGTAAACCAGCAACAGTTGGCTGACTGTGATCAGGGGGTGTCAAAATTAGAACGTTTAGTGAATGAGGGGTATGAGCGTCTGGACACAAAGAAAAAACGGGTAATGGACTGTATTAAAATTCTTGCACGTAACATCTTTTACATAATGATAGCATCCTTTAAAAAATCATACAACAATTACCGGGATGATCACCAGTACTTCAGAGAGTTTACACACGCCCCCGGTTTCTGGGTTCAAAACGGCACAACAATTACCGTCTACATTTATCCTGCAGCACATTTACCCCCAAAATTAAGAACGTGTTTTGAACAGATCCTTGATGAGGTACAACAGAAACCGTTACTTCTACCTGACGGCTCAGGCAGAACATTCACGCTGCAATTGGCATCTCCAGAAGGATTTAAACTTGCGATGGGATAGGCACGTTTTGAGCCGTTTTAGTGAGTTCTGATCATGGTGGAGGCAGCACTGACAATATCGCAAACAGGATCACAATCGAGCACCATCCGCGTATGGGAGCCATATGGACTTATAATATTGATACAGCGTTTTTCAAAATTGGCGGCAATCTGGCAATGCAATTTACACTCAGCAGGGCTTATATCCGCTACGGTTGCTGGGGATTACTAAACCAACTTGCAACTCAAAATATAAAGCTGCACAGGACGTGGCTGCAATGTATGCAAGCCCGATGAGCAAACCTGAAATGCAATTAACAGCGTTCTGCGAAGCAAAATCGAGGGCGACTTTGTAGTGTCTATTGAAATCAAGCAAACAAAATCAATTACTTAGCGCACCACCTGCGAAAGTCGGGCTAAAAGTTTTTTATAAACTGGAGAAACCAGGCAATGTCAATATAGCTTTGTGGAATATCAAGGGCCAGCAGATATTGCAGCGACAATTCGCCAATAGGACAGCAGGCTCGCAGGAGTTCTCTTTGGGAGTTTCGGGTACAGGCATTGAAAATATCAGTGATACATTTCTTATCGCAACAATTACTACAGATAAGATGACCAAAAAATGTAGAGTAGTGCTGTTTCGAAAATAGATGGAAGGTTGATAATGACTGGTCATTCCTCAGCCCTGTTTCCCGAGTCATAGCTTATTGCATTTTCGATTATTGGTACTAAAGAGTAGCGATTGTTGTTTATTTAATATTTTAAAGAAGCAACTTTGACATCACACTAAAACAGTAACCTCACACACCCATCCTGACATTCTTCGACTTTGATCTCTGTATCAAGAAACAATTTTATAACCTCAAGGTTTGTTTTTGAATGCTGTGAGAGTGGCAGTGTCCGGTAGGATCCGGATTTAGCGAGTGCAAACGGAAGCATTAACTGGTCTGCCAGATACTCACCAACAGGTACATCGTCTGCTGCCAGATATTCCAGAACTTTACCTGCAACATTTTTGGCAACTGTTTCAGCCCTGACACCCCGCTCTCCAAATCCTGTAAAAAGCTCGGTGATATTTTCACTACTGACTTCTACAATTACTGCATTTCCAGGTCCCATTCCATTTTTTACTTCCTCAACTGAGAGGCACTCTCGTGGCCAGTGTAATGTTTCTGCAATTGTATGACATTCACGATGTCCGACTGATACCGGGATGTTTGATACAAGTGCGCGTGCCTTTTTTCCGGTGACTTCTCCTCTTTTTTCAAGATCAATGCCTGATAATTTTGTGACCGGGTCAATTTCGACCTGAAATCGTCCACCTCCTGCAGGATAAAATCCATAGCGATCCAGAACAGTGTGTACTCCAGCTCCCATTTTCTGGAGTACCGGAAGAAACGCTTTCGCAAGAAAATCCCATGGCGGAGCAAATGGATTGTGTGTTCCACCCTCCAGAACAAGTTTACTTCCACCATTTGCCAAAAGTAATGCCGGAAGAACAGACTGCAGTACTAAAGTAACACTTCCTGCGGTACCAACAGCAAATTTATACGTTCCGCTGTGTACCTTTCCCGGTGTGAATGTCAGCTCACAGCTGCCAATACAGGCACCATCTGCTTTTCCACCCCCTACCTGTACTGATGCATCTACGGCAATAAGATGCTGTCTCATAAGGCCGGGTTTTGGACGTCCGGCCCGGATATTGATAATTTTAAATGGCTGTTGTGTAATAAGTGACAACGTGAGTGCAGTGCGTAAAATCTGCCCGCCCCCTTCACCTTGTGATCCGTCAATTGTAATCATAACGTTTTTTCCATATAACTCAGTAAAATTTAATCAAATTCTACAATTGAGTCGTTTTTAATAATTAAACCTAAACTCGGCGATAGGTGACGATGAAGAACCGCAAGATTTTGCAGCAGAAAGACTTGAAGACTTTGAAGGTTTTATCGACTGGTGATAAGACCGAAAAGCCTGAAAGCCTTTATGCGCATTAGATTGAGCGTTATTCGCGTCAAACTATCGCCGAGTTTAGGTTGTAGTTGATGATATTATCACCTGTCATAAGGAAGGCAGGAACTGTTGTATCATAACTGAACGAACCGCACACATTGGGAAGTTGCTGTTAAAATTGAAACCGGTGATACCCGACATTGTTACTCTCACCGGAAGACTTAAAACATCAGAATTAAAAGTTGCTGTTGCATCGATTGAAAGTAAACTGGTATCATCTCCATTAACGATAATCGCCACCGGTAAATTCATCGGTGAAGGCTTTGATGTGCCGCACCTCGACACTCTATTTTTAACAATGCCCATTTCCTGGAAGGGCACCCTTCAACAATATGCCGGACGACTCCACCGTCTCTGGGGCAGTAAACACGAAGTCCGCATCTATGATTATATTGACATACACATTCCAGTACTGGAGAAAATGTACCACCGCAGACTTAACGGGTATGGTGGGATCGGGTACAAAATTAAACCGTTCTCAGGTGCATTCGAACAACCTGATATAATTTACGATAAGGAGCGTTTTTATTCTGTCTATACAAATGACTTTATTGGTGCACAAAGTGAAATCATCATCACAAGTCCATTCGTTTCGAAACAGCGGATTACCAGGTTGCTCCCCCAGCTACAAGCTGTAATTAGCCGAAAAGTTTCTGTTATTGTGATCACACGACCAGTTGATGATTTCAAAGATGTAGATAGACAAAAAGTTTCTGAAATTCACCAGTTACTCACAACAACTGGCGTTAAAGTGCATTTACAAAGCAACATTCACCAAAAGTTTGCAGTAATCGATCAGAAGATTGTCTGGTATGGGAGTATCAATCTGCTAAGTTTCGGGAGTGCGGAGGAGAGTATTATACGGCTTAATAGCGCGATGATTGCGGGGGAGTTGTTGAAGAGGTTTAGGGATTTGTGAATTATTTACATAAGAAATAACAATATGGGCGTCTCCCTCGAAGACTCGGGTCGGGCCTCCGCCGGGCTACACTGTCGTTTCGGTCTTTACATCCCTGCGGCGAAGGAACCGCCTGGGTCTGTAAAGACTACTACCCCTTACTGCTTTGCGGGGTAGTCCCCTCTGTCCTCCCTGGCGCATCTTGGATTGCGGTTGTTGTATACTGTAATAGTATCTTGACATGAATATTTATATGTGTACATTAATTCTTAAGTTCTCAAAAGGTAGGATACAATTTTATGAAAACAAAACTTCTCACTGAGCAAGTATATGTTTACTGCCAAACAGACTGTGTATGGTGCATTCTGTTGAATATATCTGAAATTAATCATACTCTCCTTCACTACTGATCGCTGCAAAAACCTGTTTTGCAATCTTTGGGTGAAGAATTTGACCAGAATGAAATGGGATTACAATTCGGACATTTCCTTTTAAATAAATTCGATGACTACCCTTCGATCTGATAAACTCAAACCCTTGAGATAAAATCAGCTTTTCAGCTTCATAAGCTGTAAGCCTTTGCATTTTAGACACACTTAACCTCTACTGCTGTTGTCAGAATCTCTTGGCTTAGTAGTTCATGTATTTCGTCTTCTGAAAGAGTTTCAAGATAAAGTTCTGCAGCCTCTTTAATATTTGATATCGCTTCTTCGAGTGTATCCCCCTGGCTGTGACAGCCCTTAAGCTCAGGGCAAAAAGCAAAATACCCGAAATCATCTTTTTCAATCACAACACTAATCTTGGAATTTGACATAAAACCTCCAGATCACTAATATCTATATTTCTATGAGAAAAATATACCATAAATAACGTGCTATTCCATTATAATTTTTAGCAATTTTTACCCAATATTTTAAAAAATCAGGATTAGCTGCCACTCACTTTTCATTATTCGAAATAAGCATTTCTAATTCCTCTTCAGAAAAAAAACTATCCATTCGAGGCATGATATCCGAATCTTTCAGTTTCACAAATTCCATTATTTTCGTGCTCGAAGGGGCTTCCAGGCAATTTGTAATCAGATCTTATTCCTCCAGCTTTTGCGATACTCAAGTCACACTGAATTTTTTAATTCAACCTTAATATCTGGTAGTCTGTGTTCTATTGAGGATAGGTTCATATATAAATAATTCGTTAAAACGTGAATAATGTATATTTAATTAAACTATTATACATGATAACTGATAAAAAAACTATTTGGTAATTTCTTTTCCATGCCGCGATTTTGCTATATTAACCAGGAACAGCTTTAAGCCCAGGCAAACAAGGAACAGTAATGAAAAGACTTCCGATAGGAATCCAGACGTTCAGTGAGATCATTGAAGACAACTGTTTCTATGTCGATAAAACAGAGATTGCTTACCGACTGGCTTCAAAAGGTAAATACTATTTCCTGTCCCGCCCCAGAAGATTCGGAAAAAGTCTTTTCTGCGATACCCTTGCCGAAATGTTTAAAGGGAATAAAAAACTTTTCAAAGGTCTTGCGGTTTATGACAAGTGGAACTGGGAAGAGAATTTTCCAGTTATCAGAATCAGTTTTGGAAGTGGCGGTTTCAAAGATTTACTGGACCTGCACAGAGAAATGCAGCGTATTTTTGCATATAACAACAATGAGCTGGGACTAGGCGCGGTACAGAATGATATTGAAGATTATAGAGGTATGCTTTTTACCATTATTAACGCATGCTATTTAAAATACAATAAAAAAGTTGTGATTATCATTGATGAATACGACAAACCAGTAATTGACAACATCACCGACAGGGAAGCGTCCCGGATAAACCGTGATACATTAAAAAATTTTTACTCGGCAATAAAAGATAGTGATCAATTTATCCGTTTTGTGTTTATCACCGGCGTGAGCAAGTTCTCTAAAATGAACCTTTTCAGCGGCTTGAATAATCTTGAAGATATAACGATCGATCCCAATTATGCAACAATTACCGGGTATACCCATAACGATATACAAACCATTTTCCCGGAATACCTTGAGGGGGTTGACCTGGAAAGGGTCAGAAAGTGGTATAACGGATACAATTACTTTGGGGCGCCGATTTACAATCCATTTGATATCCTGCTGTTTTTTTCCAAAAACGGTATGTTCAGAAATTACTGGTGGAGTACGGGAAACCCATCATTTCTTATAGAGAAACTGAAAGAAAAGCTGTTGTACATTCCGGAACTTGAACAAATTACCATCGGAGAAGAGCTGCTTGATAGTTTTGATATCGAACATATCGATCTGGTAGCATTGTTATGGCATACCGGATATCTTACATTCGACAGCTTGATCGATTATGGTGGAAAAATCAGTTACAAAATGAAAATTCCAAACCTTGAGATTCTTTACTCATTAAACGCATTGTTTTTTGATTTTTTAACTGATCTGAAATTATTCAGAAATACAAAGGAGCTTCCGGCCGCTAAAAGTATTCTTGAACATGACTTTGATAAGATGAAAGATGTTCTTTCAGCCCTGTTTGCATCGATACCCTACAGCAACTATGCAAATAACATTATCGCAAACTACGAAGGATATTACGCTTCAGTTGTCTATACATTTCTGGCCAGCATTGGTTTTGAGATCATCGCAGAAGATATCACCAGCCGTGGTCGCGTCGATTTAACCATCAAGACGCAATCCAGTATCGTTATCATCGAATTTAAGGTTGACTCTTCCGAAAATGCACTGAAACAGATAAAAGAGAAACGATACTTTGAGAAATACCTGGGGAATGGTAAAGACATATACCTTCTTGGTATACATTTTGATAGCGTGAAGAGAAATGTTAGTGAATTTATTTACGAAAAAGTCTAAAAATCCGAAAAAAATTGTATTCAAATGTATTTTCACCTAAGCCAGCAAAGCTGGAACTGTTTGTTTGAAAATAATACAGAATTTTTGGAGGGGGAAAGCTTTCCCCCTGGTCCGAGCCCAAAGCGTCTCGGACACACC